>NZ_JBNPXM010000010.1:0-136007 GCF_050433305.1 Novosphingobium gossypii
AAGACGCAAATCAGTGACGCGGGGTGGAGCAGCCCGGTAGCTCGTCAGGCTCATAACCTGAAGGTCGTAGGTTCAAATCCTACCCCCGCAACCAAGCCAAACAATGATTTAGACGCCAAAAGCCCCAGCGCAGTCGCCAGGGCCATCGGCGCCTTAGACTCAGGACAATCGCCAAGGCGTTGTCCCGAGCCTCATCCTACTCCGCCGCCACCGAAATCGTCGCAGGAACCTGGTCGCCCGGTCCCGCAATCTCTTCGGCAAACCAGGCGCAAGTGCGCGCCAGCCCCTCGGCCAAAGGCATTCTGGGCATCCAATCCAGCAGTGCCTGCGCACGGGTGATGTCCGGGCGGCGACGGCGAGGGTCGTCGATCGGCAAGGGGCGGTGCACCACGCTGGCAGGACGGCCAACGAGATCGAGGATAGCGTCCGCCAGTTCGCTGATCGTGCGTTCTTCCGGATTTCCGAGGTTGATCGGCTCCATCTGGTCGAGATCGCTTTCCATGAGCCGGATCAGCCCGTCCACCATGTCCGAGACGTAGCAGAAGCTGCGCGTCTGGCTGCCGTCTCCGTAGATCGTCACCTCCCGCCCCGAGAGCGCTTGGCAGATCAGGTTGGAGACGACGCGCCCGTCATCGGGGTGCATGTGCGGGCCATAGGTGTTGAAGATGCGGGCGACCCGCACTTCGGCGCGGTTCATGCGGGCAAAGTCAAAAGCCATCGCCTCTGCCGCGCGTTTGCCCTCATCATAGCAGGCGCGCGGGCCGGTGCAGTTGACGAAGCCGCGATAATCCTCGCGCTGGGGGTGCACCTCGGGATCGCCGTAGACTTCGCTGGTGGAAGTCAGCAGAAATCGCGCGTCAGCCATCTCGGCAAGCCGCAGCAGGTTGTCCGTGCCGACCACGCAAGTGAGCATCGTGTGCTCCGGATCGGCCTGGTACTGCGGCGGCGATGCAGCACAGGCGAGGTTGTAGACGCGCTCGAACCTTGCGGCGTGTTCCAGCACGGCGTCCGGCAGGGCGTTGACGATGTCCCCTTCGATGAAGGTGAAGCGCGGGTGCTTTTCCAGCAGTCGCAGGTTGGTGGGCCGCGCCGTCTGGAGGTTGTCGAGGCAGACCACATGCTTGCCGCGCGCCAGCAGTTCAGCACACAGATGGGAGCCGATGAAGCCTGCGCCGCCCGCAACCAGGGTCAAGGGAGCTTGCCCGAAGGAGGGGGGGATGCGCGTGTTTCCGTCTACGATCATCATGCGGTTCCTCTCATCGTGGCCGGGTTTGCGAGCCATCGCTTCGGTCAGGTAGGTTTCGAGTTGGGCCGCACGGTGAGGGGCGGTGTGCGCGGCGAGCACGGCGGCGCGGGCCGCGTCTCCGATCGCCGCGGCGGAGCGGTCCAGCGCGGCGAGGGCGTCCTCGGTGGTGTCGGCAATAAGGATTTCGCGGTCGGGCACGAACAGGTCGTCGATGCCGTCCCAGCGGTCTGACAGGATCGGCGTGCCGCAGGCCCCGGCTTCGAACAGGCGTACAGAGGGCGACCAGCCGGCGGCGATCATGTCGGCGCGGGTGACGTTCAGCGTCATGCGCGATGCGCTGTAGAACGCGGCGTGCCGGTCCGGTGGAAGATGCTCCATGCGCTCGACATTGGCCGGCCAGTCGATGTCGTCGGGGTACTGTGGCCCAGCCACTGCCATGCGCAGGTCCGGGCGGCGGCGTGCGGGTTCCAGCAGCAGCCGTTCCAGCGTGGGCTGCCGGTCAGGGCTGTAGGTGCCGAGATAGGTCAGATCCCAGTCCTTGGGGACCGGCAGCGGCTGATAGGCAGCGTCGTCCACCGAGCAGTAGAGCGCGCGGGCGGCCCGTGCCCCGAACTGCGTCTCCAGCCGCTGAAGGGTGGGTCCGCCGGTGAAAGACAGGTAGACGTCGAAGCCGGGGATGACTTCGGGCGACAGGTATGTGCAGGCGCCGCGTTCCAGCGCCGCGAGGGTGACGGGCGTGTCGATATCGTAGAACGCGGTGACGCCGCGTGCATGGTGCTGAACGAAGCGGCTGACTTCGACGCCGTCCGGCACGTAGGAGCCGACGATGACGGCATCGGCGCCTGCGATCTCTAAACGGTGGGAGCCGAGGTCTTCAAGGTCGCGGTAGTATTGCAGGCGGCAGAATTCGGGGTCGGTCAGATCCCTGTGCGCGCCCGCATACCATGGCACTTCGCGTTCGAGGAACAGCACGTCGTGCCCGCGTGCGGCGTAGGCTTTCAACAGGGCGCGGAAGGTTGTGGCGTGGCCGTTGCCCCATGACGAGCCAAGGCTGAGGCCGAGAACGACGAGCTTCATGCAGGCTCCCTTGCTTGCTGGAATTCCTGGAAGAGGCGATGCACCTGATCGCCGCGCAGGTCGTAAGTGTGTTCGGCGCGGACGCGGCGCAGCGCCGCTTCGCCGATGGCGCGGGCGCGCTCTTCGGTCAGCGCCTCGATGTGGTCGGCCACGTCCTGTCCGTCGCGCGCGACGAGGACTTCCTCATCGGGCTTGAGGAACAGTTCGATCCCCTCCCACGCATCGGTGATGAGGCAGGCGGCGGCACCGGCGGCCTCGAACACGCGGGTGGCGGGGGAGAAGCCGATCTGCGCCATGGAATCGCGCGCCACGTTCAGCACGGCGCGTGGGGTGCAGTTGAAGGCGTTGTGATCGCCGGTGCCGACATGGCCGACTGCGGTGACGTTCGCGGTCATCGGCTTGTCGTGCCAGCCGTTGCCGCCCAGCAGGAACCGGCGGCCCGGCACCTGCGCGGCGGGGCGCAGGAAGAACTCCTCGATCCGCGCTTCCCGGTCCGGCAGGCGGTTGGCAAGCAGCCCCAGATCGGCAGCGAAGCGCGGATCGCGCGGGGCCGGATGGTGCGTGTCGGGGTCGAGGGCGTTGTAGATGGGCGCACATAGCCGGGCGCCAAAGCCGGTATAGGCATCGACCACCGGCGGGCCGCCGCCATACGTCAGCACCATATCCAGATCGGGCAGCGCGGCGAGCACGGGGTGCGATGGATCGCCGCGCATTTCGTCAAGAGTGGCGGCGGCGTCCACGTCCCAGAAGATGCGCAGCGCATCGGGGCGGCTCTGCGCGATCACGCCTTCCAGCAGTTCGCGGTCGAACACGCCGACGCCGTTGGCCTTCACCACTATGTCTGCCCCGCCCGCCTCGGCCAGCACGGTGCGCAGGCCCTCTTCGGTGGCCGGATAGACGATCGAGCGGGCCCATTCGGGCGGCTCTATGTCGCGGTGCTGCTGACGGTCGAAAGCGTCGGGTTCGTAAAATGTGATATCGTACCCGTGCGCGGCCAGCGCCTTCAGGATGCCGCGATAGTATGTGGCCGCGCCGTTCCAGTAGGACGACAGCAGGCTCGATCCGTAGAAGGCGATCTTCATGCGGCATCCTCTTCGAAAGCAGGGTGAAGCGAGGCGACGATGGCCAGCAGTTCGTCGACGCGGTGCGCGCAGGTGTGGCGGGAGCGGATCGCCTCGATGCCGCTGCGGACAAGTGCGGCGCGCAGGTCGGGATCGTCGCGCAGGGCGGCAAGGTGGCGTGTCATCTCTGCGCCGTCGCGCGCGACGAGGTAGTCCAGGCCGGGGCTGAACAGGCGCTCCGCATCGTCCCACGGCGCGGAGACGAGCGGGATGCCGCAGGCCAGCGCCTCGAATACGCGGATCGTCGGGATGCCGGGCAGGATCGTTGCGTAGTAGCGGCGCGGCACATGCACGGTCGCCATATGCCGGGCGAAGATCTGCGGCGCGCGCGCATTGGGTGCCCAGCCGTGATACTGGACGCCATAACGCGCCAGCGTCGCCTTCGCGTCATCCGGATAACGCACGCCATAGATGTCGAGCGGGAGCGCGGCCTGCCGGGCGGGCTGGAACAGGAACCGTTCAAGCTCGTCCGTCCGTTCCCCGTCGCCCCAGTTGCCGATCCATACCAGACCGCTGCGCTCCTCCTCCTGCACCGGCGGGTGGAAGCGGCGGGTGTCGGCGGCTTCGTGCCAGGTCCAGACGCGGCTGTTCCAGCCCCAGCCGCGGTAGACCTCGCTCAGCGCCTCGCCAAAGGCCAGCACGCCGTCGTAGCCGGACAGGTCGTAGGCGCGCATGGCTTCTGGTTCGCTGACCGCGCGGTGATGCGTATCGTGGAACAGCAGCCGGAAAGGGGCGCCCCGGCGGCGCAGGCGGCCCACTTCGGCGACGATCTGCGGGTCGTTCCATTCGTGGACGATGACCAGATCGGCGCCCTCCACCATCGCTTCCACCGCGTCCGAGGGGGCGTAAGTGGAAGAGGAGAGTTCCGGGTAGGCCGTCCGATAGGGGACAAGGCCCGCGTCGCCGTGATCCGTAAGAAGGTTGGACAGGCTCCATGCGCCCTGCGGTTCCCACACGGCCACATCGTGCCCGCGCGCGATCAGCTCGCTCAGGACGCCGCGCAGGAAATGGGCGTTGCCGTGGTTCCAGCACGATGCCAGCGAGTGGGTGAAATAGACGATCTTCACGCTGCGACCTTTCCGCTGGATGATCGGGCGCCGTGTCCAAGGACGTCGGCGTAGATGGCGAGCATCCCGTCGGCCATCGCCTGCGGGGTGAAGCGGCGGGCGCGGGCGCGGGCCTTTTCACCCAGTTCCAGCCGCCAGTCCGGATCGCGCAGCAGCGCGCCGATGGCGTGGACGTAGGCGGCGTCCTTGTCGTGCGGCACGAACAGGGCGGCGTCGTTCCAGAGTTCGCCGAAGGTATCGATGTCGGACAGCACGAGCGCGCAACCCGCCTGCGCCGCTTCCAGCACGGCGAGGCCGAACGGCTCGAACGACGCGGCGGAGACGAAGACGGGGCGGCGCGCCAGATGGCGGCCCAGATCTTCGCCATCCAGTTGCCCCAGTTGGACAAGATGGCCCAGCTGTGCGCGCTCGCCATGCGGCCCGGTGACTGCGCCTGCGGCATCGAAGGGAACGTCAAGCCGGGCGGCCACGCGGTCCAGCAGGTCGGCCTGCTTCACGTGATCCCACAGCCGCCCGACGGTCAGCGCGCGCGGGGTCAGGCGCTCCGCTGAAACGGTGGCGATGGGGCTGCGACCGTTGTGGACGACGCAGGGTTTCGTGCTGAGGTCATAGGCCTGCGCTATCGTGCGCGCATAGCTGGCGGACGGGGCCACCACACGGTCGGCGGCGCGCAGCCCTTCGCCGGTCATGGTGCGATGCCAGCCGAACTGCCGGGCCAGCGGCTCACCGGGCCGGGCGGCGGCCCACCATGTGGAGACGCAGCCGTGCGTCACTGCGACGATCGGCGTCAGCACCGGCATGGCGGCGGCCAGCGTCGGCATGTTGGCCTGCACGATGTCGGCTCTGATGTCCCCGGCGATGCCAGCGACGACCTTTGCCGCCTTCGCGATCGGTTCCGGCCCTTCGCAGAGCCAGTCCAGCGGCAGCCCGGTATCTATCAGGCGGGCGCCGCTGATTGCCTCGGCCTCGGCACGCTGGGCGGCATCGGGCGATGGGCCGAGCACGACCAAGACCGGTTCCGCGCCGCGCGCCGCCAGTCCGCGTGCAAGGTCGAGACCATATTGCCAGACGCCGCCCACGGCATCGACCGTAAGCAGGACTCGCAGGCCCCGTGCAACCGCGCTTCCGGCCATCACAGGGCCGCAGCCCGCGCCGTTGCATCCAGCGCGGTGTCCAGCCCGCGCTCTGCGGCCAGCCAGCGGGCGAGTTGCTCCACCCCGGTGCGCCACGGCGTGGGGGCGGGCAGGCCCAGCGCTTCTGCCGCCGCGCGCGTATCTGCCACGAAATAGCGCTGGTCGCCCGCGCGCCAGTCGTCGAACTGGACGTCCAGCTCGCGCCCGACCAGAGCGCCAAGATAGCCCAGCAGCGTGCGCAGGCTGACCGCGTTGGCCGCACCGCCACCGAGGTTGAAGGCGCGCCCGGCGATAACGTCGATGCGATGCCACGCGGCAAGGTAAGCCTCCACCGCATTGCCGACTTCCAGAATGTCGCGCACCTGATGGCCGTCGCCGTATAGGGTGATTGGCTGGCCTTCCAGCGCGCGGATAAGGAAGTGGGCGACCCAGCCCTGGTCCTCGGTGCCCATCTGCCGCTCGCCGTAGATGCAGCTCATCCGCAGGACCGTGGCGGGAACCCCGAAACTGCGTGCATAGTCCAGCACGTACTGGTCCGCCGCGCCCTTGGAACAGCCGTAGGGCGTGTGGAAGTCCAGCGGGCGGTCCTCGCCGATCCCATGCGCGCGCAAGGTGGCGTCCGCAGGCAGGTAGCCGTCGTCGGTCAGTGCGAAATCGACGTCCGCCAGATCACCGTAGACCTTGTTGGTCGATGCGAAGACTACCGGCACGGGATCGGCCCGCAGTGCCTCCAGCAGGTTGAAGGTGCCGCCGATGTTGATCTCGAAATCCTCCCGCGGGTCGGTCATGCTGGTGGTGACGGCCACTTGCGCCGCCATGTGGAAAACCGCTTTCGCCTCGCGCGCGACTTCGGCCAGCAGCGTGCCGTCGCGCACGTCGCCGCGCACGAAGCGGATACGCTCGCCGTGGCGGGTCTGCAGCCACTCCAGATTGCGCTCCACGCCTGAGCGCGACAGCGCATCGTAGACGATCACGCTTTCTCCCGATGCCGCCAGCCGGTTCGCAAGGTTGGAGCCGATGAACCCGGCCCCGCCGGTGACCAGAACGGGGCGGGCGTCGGCAGCGTCGCTGGCCGCGTTCATGCCACCAGCCCCCGCGCTTCCAGTTCCGCCCGCGCCTGCTGCACGCGGTCTTCCGCCGTCTGCCGGTGAACCCACTCGGCCAGTTCGGCCAGCCCCTGCTCGAAATCCTGCCGGGCGCTGAAGCCCAGCTTTTCCGCCGCCAGGCTGGTGTCGCAGAAGCAGTGGCGAATGTCGCCGATCCGCGCCTTGCCGACGATTTCCGGCTCGATCTCGTTCTTGTTCATCGCGCGGGCCAGCGCCTGCGCCACCTGCGTGACGGAGCGGTCATTGCCGGAGCCGATGTTGAAAGTCTGTCCGGACGCCTGCGGCAGGACCAGCGCATCCGCAAAGGCGCGGGCGACGTCGCTGACATGCACGAAATCGCGGCGCTGCTCGCCATCCTCGAAGATCATCGGCTGCTGGCCGTTGAGCAGCCGCGCCGCGAAGATCGCCAGCACGCCGGTGTAGGGGTTGGACAGAGCCTGTCCCGGACCATAGACGTTGAAGAGGCGCAAGCACACGCTTTCCATACCGTAAGGCGCGCCCATGATGTGCGTGGTGCGTTCCTGCACGTACTTGTTGAGCGCATAGATGGATGCCAGGCTGGGTCGCTTCCATTCGGGCGTGGCGACCGGCGACAGCGGGCGTCCTGCGGCGTCCAGCGGATCCCACACCTTCTGCCCATCGCGAACGGTGCCGCGCTCCGCGTCTTCCACCAGCGCCCCGTCGGCGTCGCGATAAAGCCCTTCGCCATAGATGCTCATCGAGGAGGCGGTGACGACGCGGCGGACGGGATCGTCGATCAGCCGCTCGAACAGGACGGCGGTGCCGACGTCGTTGGTGGAGGTATAGCGCTCCACTTCGTACATCGACTGCCCGACGCCGACTTCCGCGGCAAGGTGGACGACGCTGTCGACACCCTTCAGCGCGCGGCTGACCGCGTCGCCATCGCGGATGTCGGCAACAACCAGTTCGGCTTCGGGGTCCAGTCCTTCGGGGCGACCGGCGCCACCGTGCACCTGGTCGAGCAGGCAATCCAGCACGCGTACCGTGTTGCCGCGACGGAGCAACTCGGCGGTTACCTGCCGCCCGATGAAGCCCGCGCCACCGGTAATCAGAACGTGCTCTGCCATGAACTATCCCCGCATCCAGGTTGTTGCTGAGTGGACCGGGACATGCTTCAAACAGGTGAAGCAAAGTTCCTTGTCCGATGCCGGGGTGAACAGCTACTTGTTCATCTTGTTCCTGAAAGTGCCGTATTCAACATATATCAATGATCGACATTACTATAATCGTTGATTGAAGTATTTTGAGATACGGCGACTAATATAGATTAGGATGGTCATGGCGCTTATTTACCTGGCTCGACATGGGGAGCACGATGAAGTCGGCCACCGGCTAAGCGGTCGCAGCGATATTGGCCTGAATGCGCGGGGCCGCGCGCAGGCGCGGTCGCTGGTCGATCTGCTGGACGGCTGCCCCATCATGGCCATGCACACCAGCCCACGGCAGCGCGCGCGCGAGACGGCCGCACCTTTGGCGAAGGCACTCGGAACGCCGGTGGCGGTGGAGCCAGCGCTGGATGAGATCGACTTCGGATCGTTCACCGGCCGATCCTTTGCGGAACTGGACGCGGCTACCGACTGGCAGCGGTGGAATGCGCAGCGCGATCATGCCCGCTGCCCCGGCGGCGAGACGATGGCCGAAGCGGTGGATCGCGCGCTGGCTTTCCTGTTTTCGCTGGGCGACGGAGCGGTGCTATGCACCACGCATTGCGACGTGATCCGGGGTGTGGTGACGCGGCTGCTGGGCCTGCCGTTTTCGCGGATGTTCATGCTGGATTGCGAACCGGGCTCGGTCACGACGCTGTCGGTCGAGGACGGCGCGGTACGGCTGGTGGGCCTCAACCGGCGCGTTCGGCTATGATCGGCAGGGCAACGTCCGCAGCATAGCTCTTTTCCTCAACCAGTTCGCTGTCCAGCAGCAGGTTGAGTTCGCGCTTGATTGCGGCGCGGGTGTCGTTGGTCTGGTAGACGGAGCGGGCTAGCGCCACGAAGCGGGGACCGAAGCGGGCCTCCGCCTCCTGTTCGCGGATCGCGTCCTCGACGTCCCACAGGGTTTCGTTGACCCGGCGCAGCCGGTCGATGAGCGCAGCCACGCCCGGTGCCTGCAGCGCTTCCCGAGCGCTTGCGACCAGCAGGGTGTGTTCCTTTTCAACATTGGCCAGCCCGACGCCGTTGGATAGGCGCGCGCGCTTGATTTCCAGGATGGTGATCTTGTCGAGCAGTTCGCCCCAGGAAACCGGGACGGAAGGAACTGATGCCATCGCGCTACCTCTTCATGAATTGGCCGGTGCCGGGGGCCAGATCGCGTTCCACGGCCTGGATCACCGGTTCCCAGGCGCCCTGTTCCGGCTGGGTGTAGAGCCGGGCGCCGGGATACCATGGGCTGGTCCTGCTCTTCGGGGACCAGCGCCAGTCGGGCTCGTGCTTCAGCAGTACCCAGACGGGCTTTCCCAGGGCGCCTGCCAGATGCGCGATCATCGTATCGACGGTGATCACCAGATCGGCGGCGGCGACGAGCGCTGCGGTGATTTCCATGTCCATCGGGCAACCGCCGGGGTTGCGCACCGGCAGGGTGGTGGGCTGCGTCACCAGCGTGATGCATGGTCTTAGCGCACACAATCCGGCGAAGTGTTCGGGCGCGATGTCACGCTCCGCATCCCATCCGCCGGAGGTGTGGCACAGGGCGATGGTCCCCTTGGGCACAATCGCGCGCGGGGCCTTGAGATAGGGCGCGGCCACCGCAGGGGGCGGGATTCGCAGCGCAAGGTCGAGTTCGGTGATCTCAAGATCGCAGGCCGATGGCGGCAGGGGCTGCGCGGGATCGAAGGGCACCAGCCGGTCGATGCCGGGAATGCCGGACAGCAGCGGCAGCAGGGCCGGTTGCGCCTCCACCGTGAGCGATGCGGCGCGGCGCGCCAGCGCGGGCAGGTAGCGGGCGAACTGGATCGTGTCGCCAAGGCCGTGATAGCACCGCACCAGCACGTCCACGCCGTCGAACGGCTTTCCGTCCCAGACCCAGCGCTGGTGATAGGGCCGGGTGGGATCGTCACGCGTGGCCGGATCGCGGGCGCGCAGGCTGGCCTCGGCGATGTCCCATGCCTTTTCCCACTGCGCGGCGCGCATCGCCTTTATCCAGAGCTGCAGGGGATCGTTCATGCCGGCGTAAATGCGCAGAGGGCTGGCAGTATCCCGGCAGTATCAAACAAATACAAAACCTGATTCACATCAATACTACGGCATAACATGAATTAGAGTAACGCCGACTTTGTAGATGCTTGGGAACGGTCTGTAAAAACGCACGTTGCGGCGTGGAACCTACATGCCTGCCCATGCCTCCTTTGGCGGACAAGAGCAGTCGTGCCATGCGGAGAACGGCGTGCCCCAGGGCGTAACATCAATTCGGCAGAGCGGCCAGGCGGACCTGCTTCAGCGCATCGACGGGCTGGCGCCATGGTTCCACAACATTGACCTTGGCAATGGCGTGACCACCGCGCCAGATCACTTCCTGGGCGATTACCCCGGCTTCAAGTTCGACACCTTCGCCGACGCCCTGCCCGAAGACCTTACCGGCAAGTCCGTCCTCGACATCGGGTGCAACGCAGGTTTCTACACCGTGGAGATGAAGCGCCGCGGCGCAGAGCGGGTCGTCGGCATAGACAGCGACGATCGCTATCTGGAGCAGGCCCGCTTCGTGGTTGACGAACTGGGGTTCGACGGCATCGAACTGCGCAACCTGTCGGTCTACGACGTCGCGGAACTGGGTGAGCGGTTCGACCTCGTGATCTTCATGGGCGTATTGTACCATCTGCGCCACCCGCTGCTGGCGCTGGACCTGATCCGCGAGCATGTGGCCGGCGACATGATGCTGTTCCAGACGATGCAGCAGGGTTCGGACGACATCCTCGACGTGCCGCAGGACCATCCCTTCTTCATGCCCGGTACGACCGAGCCGCCCACCTATTTCGACGATCCCGGCTATCCCAGGATGCACTTCATAGAGCGCGAGTTCGCGCATGACTGGACCAACTGGTGGGCGCCCAACGCCGCCGGCAGTCAGGCGATGCTGCGCGCCGCCGGCTTCCGGATCGAGGCGCAGGTACAACCCGACGTCTACCTGTGCCGCACCGCAGAGGTGCCTTACGCCGGACTTGGCCCGGCGGCCGTCTATCCGAAGAGAGGGGGAGCGCTGTGATCGAAGCGGCGATGATCTGGAACGAGCCGAACAACAAGTCGCACTGGGATCCGGCGATCGATCCCGACTGGAGCCTGTTCGCGCAGCACGTCATCGCGGCGGGCGATGCCATCCGCGACGTCAATCCGCACATGACGCGGGTGTTGGGCGGCATGTCTCCCATCGATCCGCACTGGCTGCGTCGGATGGAGGACTACGGCGCGCTCGACGCGGTGGACGTAGTGGCCGTGCATGGCTTCCCGCTCGACTGGAACCTGTGGCCGCTGGCTGCATGGCCCGACAAGATCGCCGAGATCAAGGCCGTCACCGATAAGCCGGTATGGGTGACGGAAGTGGGCGTGAGTTCGTTCGGCGCGGAGGAAGTGCAGGCCTTTGGGCTGGAGCGCACCGCGCAACTGCTGAAACCTCATGCAGAGCGTGTGTTCTGGTATTCGCTGTTCGACCTTCCGGTCAGCTGGGGGGCGGAGACGCGCCACCGCGAGGCGGAAGGGTCTTCGTATTACCGCCACTTCTACCTTGGCCTCATTCGCGAGGACGGCACGCCCAAGCCCGCGCTGGACACGTATGCGCAGCACGCGGCGGACATCGGCCTGATGCAGTGGTTCCACTTCGAGGATCCGCGGCTGGACGAAGCGGTGGAATGGATGAAGCGCCTTGGCACGCGCCGCATCCGCACCGGGCTTTCGTGGGCGGACAGCTTCAGGTCCAACGCCGTCGACTGGTTCGACCGGCAGATGGAGGCGCTGGCCGACTTCGACGTGACGGTGACGTTCTGCTTCACGCCGCAGCATCTGGGCGTGGCCCCGCACCATACCAGCCCGGCGCGCGACCCGCAGGGCTTTGCCGATTTCTGCGCATGGATGATCGACCGCTATGCCCCCGCCGCCAGCGGTACACGCATCGCCGCGCCGGTCGTCGATGGCACCGCATTTGCCGCTCCCGCCGAGCTGTCGACGCTCCACTTCGACCGGGACGAACGCCTGAGCGCTGAACGGAGTGTGGCCTGATGCTTTCTCCTGATCGCCATGGCATCAACGTCGCCATCGCCGGCATCGGCAACTGCGCCAGTTCGCTGGTCCAGGGCATCGCGCATTACCGGACCGGCGCAAACGACATGGTCGGCCTGTCCCACTACGACATCGGCGGGTATGCGCCGGGCGACATCCGCGTGGTGGCCGCCTGGGATGTGGACGAACGCAAGGTGGGGCGCGACGTGTCGGAGGCGATCTTCGCCAAGCCCAACTGCACCGCCGTCTTCTGCGACGACGTGGAGCCCAGCGGTGCGCAGGTCCGCATGGGCCGCGTGCTGGACGGCGTGGCGGATCACATGGCCGATTACCCGGACGATCGCACGTTCCGCCCTGCTTCCGCGCCCGAACCGTCAAAGGAGGATGTCGTTGCCGTGCTGCGCGAAACGCAGGCCGACGTGCTGATGAACTACCTGCCGGTCGGATCGCAGAAGGCCACCGAGTTCTATGCCGAATGCGCGCTGGAAGCGGGTGTCGCCTTCGTGAACAACATCCCGGTGTTCATCGCCAGCAACCCGGAATGGGCGGCGCGTTTCGAGGCGGCGGGCGTTCCCATCATCGGTGACGACATCAAGGCGCAGCTGGGCGCCACCATCGTCCATCGCGTGCTGACCGACCTTTTCAAAAAGCGCGGCGTGAAGCTGGACCGCACGTACCAGCTCAACACCGGCGGCAACACCGATTTCCTCAACATGCTCAACCGCACGCGGCTGGCCTCCAAGAAGGAGTCCAAGACCGAGGCGGTGCAGTCCGTCGCGCAGGTGCGGCTGGAGGATGAGAACATCCACGTCGGCCCCAGCGACTATGTGGCATGGCAGAACGACAACAAGGTCTGCTTCCTGCGGATGGAGGGACAGCTGTTCGGCGGCGTGCCGATGAACCTGGAGCTGCGCCTGTCGGTGGAGGACAGCCCGAACAGCGCCGGCGTGGCGATCGACATGATCCGCTGCGCCAAGCTGGCGCGCACGCGCGGGCTTGGCGGGCCGATCCATCCGGCGGCGGCATGGTTCTGCAAGCATCCTCCAATGCAGATGCCCGATGACGAGGCCCATGCCGCGCTCGAAGCGTTCCTGCGGTGACAGAAGTCACAGCACCCGGCTGCACTATTCCTCTTTCTGCTGGTAACGACCATGATGATGACCACCAATCTGCGAATTGCCCGCCCGTGATGCGCGCAGCCATATTGGAAGGCCCCGGCGCCATCCGCATCGCTGAGGTATCCCGCCCCGAACCAGGCGAGGACGAGGTCCGCATCCGGGTGGAAGGCTGCGGTGTCTGCGCGTCCAACCTGGAACCCTGGGCCGGGCAGGAATGGATGACCTACCCCGGCGAGGCGGGCGGGCTTGGCCATGAGGCGTGGGGCCGCATCGACGCAGTAGGTCCGGGCGTGGTGGGGCTAGAGCCGGGAGACCGGGTGGCCGCCTATTCGTTCCGCGCCTTTGCCGAATACGACATCGCCGCCGCTGCCATGACCATCCGTCTACCCCCGCAGCTGGACGGGCAGCCTTTCCCGGGAGAGCCGCTGGGCTGCGCGTTCAACATCTTCCGCCGCAGCGATATCCGGCCCGGCCAGACGGTGGCGATCATCGGCATCGGCTTTCTGGGCGCGGTGCTGACCCGGCTGGCGAGCGATGCCGGCGCGCGCGTCATCGCCATCTCGCGGCGGCAGGAATCGCTGGATCTGGCCCGGCACTACGGGGCGGCGGAGACGATCCCAATGCACGATCACTACGCCATCATCGATCAGGTGAAGCAACTGACCGGAGAAGCGATGTGCGAACGCGTGATCGAATGTGTCGGCAAGCAGTGGCCGCTCGACCTTGCAGGCGAGCTGGTGGCGTTCGGCGGCAGGCTGATGGTGGCGGGTTATCATCAGGACGGGCCTCGACAGGTGTCGATGCAGATGTGGAACTGGAAAGGCATCGACATCATCAACGCCCATGAACGCGATCCTGCCGTGCAGATGCAGGGCCTGCGCGAAGCGGTGGAGGCCGTCGCCTCCGGCAGCTTCGACCCGACGCCGCTCTATACGCACCGCTACACGCTGGACCAGCTGGGCGAAGCGCTGGAAGCGACGCGGGACAAGCCGCAGGGCTTCGTGAAGGCACTGGTGACGTTCGCATGAAGGGTGAGCCGCAGATGGAGCTGGACCTGATCGAACGCAGCGCGCCCACCGGCACGCGCAAACCCCGGATCGGGTTTCTGGGCACCGGCTGGATCGGTCGGCACCGCATGGAGGCGATGCTGGCGACCGGGGCGGTGGAAGCGGCGGTGATCGCCGATCCCTCTGCCGAATGCGCCGAGGCGGCTGCGGCGTTGGCTCCGTCCGCCGCGCGGGTGGAAACGCTGGACCGGATGCTGGCGCAGGACATCGACGCGGTGGTTGTCGCGACCCCCAGTGCGCTGCATGCCGAGCAGGCGATTGCGGCGCTGCAGGCCGGCAAGGCGGTGTTCTGCCAGAAACCGCTGGGCCGTGACGCGGGGGAGGTGCAGTCAGTGATCGACGCCGCGCGCGCCGCCGACAGGCTGCTGGGCGTGGATCTTTCGTATCGGCATACGCAGGCCATGCGCCATATCCGCGAACTGGTGCAGTCGGGCGCGCTGGGAGAGATCTTTGCCGTCGATGTGACGTTCCACAACGCTTACGGGCCGGATAAGAGCTGGTTCTACGATCCTGCGCAGTCGGGCGGCGGATGCGTGGTCGATCTGGGCGTGCACCTTGTCGATCTCGCGCTGTGGACGCTGGGCTTTCCCGAAGTCGCCGATGTCGATGCGCGGCTGCTGAGCGGTGGCAGGCCGATGGCGGCGGGGCAGGTGGAGGACTATGCCACGGCGCAGTTCAGGGCCGGCGACGCGCAAGTGCGCCTTGGCTGCTCATGGCGCCTGAACGCCGGGCGCGACGCGGTGATAGAGGCTGCGTTCTACGGCACCGCAGGGGGTGCGGCGCTGCGCAACGTCGGCGGATCATTCTACGATTTCACCGCCGATCGCTTCGACGGAACCGCCGCCACGCGGCTGGCCGACCCGCCTGACGAATGGGGCGCACGCTCCGCGTCGGTCTGGGCGCGGCAACTGGCGCAATCGCCCGCCTTCGATCCGCAGGCCGAACGCTTCGTCTGCAGCGCGCAGGTGCTGGATCGCATCTACGGACGGTAACGCAGTCCGGGAGGTCGCGGCAGAGCGCCGCGCCCTCCCTCGCCGGGCTTTACTGATCGCGCTTCCAGCCGAACGCCGAAAGCAGGATGTCGAACAGGCGGGTGTTGGGCATGAAGCCATGCACCTTGTCGGCGCCGGGGCCGGTCGCCGCGACCAGCACTTCTTCACCGGTATGGCCGTCCTCGACGCTGATGACGCTGTTCGACGCCGTCGTGACGCCGGGCTTTGCGGCCTCTGCGTCGTACTGCTCGGCCAGCGGCGCGCCGCGCTTGCCGCCACCCATGCGCAGGCCGAAGCTGTGGTCGGCGGTGAACAGGATCAGCGTGTCCTTGCCGGCGATCTCGTGGACGCGGCGGATCATGTCGTCCATTTCCTTGACGTGGCGCAGACCCTTCTTCGGATCGTCGGTGTGCATGTCCCACTCGACCATCAGGAAGTACCCTTTGGGGTTGCGGGCAAGCTGGGCGATCGTCGCTTCCACGGCGGGGATCGGCGCGAAGTCGGCATCGCGAAGCACGGCGGCGCGGCCCGCCTCGCGCACGATCGAAGGATCCTCGCCATAGCGATAACCGGCATCGGCGAAGGCCTTTTCCGCCGTGGTCTGGCGGCCTGCAAAAGATGCGGCGGCATCGGCGCGGCCCTTGCCGATCAGGATGTCCACGCCGTTGCCGAAGCGGGGCTTCAGCATCTGCTGGAAGATCGAATCCTTGTCCTTGCGCGCGGCCACGTGGGCGTAAGTCGCGGCGGGGGTGGCGTCCCAGATCTTCATGTTGGTCATGACGCCGGTGGAAAGGCCGCGCTGCTCGGCGTATTCCAGCAGGGTCTTCACCGGGGTGACCGCGCCATTCGGGCCGGATGGGATGGCGGAAACCATGGAATTGTTGGTCTTGTGCCCGGTCATGATCGCAGTCATCCCGGCGCCCGAGTCCGTGACCCACTGGTTCGCCGAAGAGGTGTCCGACAGAGCGATATAAGGCATCGAGTGGATGAACAGCGACTGGGGCTTGTCGTTCGCCAGAATGCCGCCCGCATTCAGCGTGGGGATGCCGCCCGCATCGCCCAGGAACACGATGACGTTGCGCGCTTCCTGCGCGTGGGACATGCCGGCGGCGCCGGTCAGCAGTACGGCGACCGTCAGGGCTACGGCCTTCTTCGGGATGGGCATTTCCTGTTACTCCTCATTCGAATGACGGGGTGGGGGAGCCTGCCTGCGCAGGTGGGATCGCGCGGGCGTGACGCGCCGCGCGATCCGCCATTGTTCAGAAGTTCACGCGCACGCCGGCAAGGTAGCGGCGCCCGAACGTCTCGTGCTCGATCTGGTGCTGGAAGTCGCCCTGGTAGCGGATGCCCGGCTCGTTCGTCAGGTTGTTGGCATCCACGTACAACTGCACGTTCTCGTTGATGGAATAGCGCATCGAGAAGTCCAGGCGCGCGACATTGGCCCAATAGGTATCGCCAAGGATGTCACCCGAGCCGATCGAATCGAGGTAGGCCTTCTGCCACTGGTAGCTCAGGCGTGCCGAGAAGCCGTAGCGTTCGTAATAGCCTGAAAGGTTGTACATCAGCGGCGAGGAGCCGGGCAGGTCGGTGGTGCGACCGTCCGGCGTCTCGGCCTTGGAGTCGTTGATCGTCAGGTTGGCCTGCAGTCCGAAGCCCTGTGCCCAGTCAGGCAGGCCGATGGAGCGGGCAAGCCCTTCGAGCGGCTGGGAGAACGCGAACTCCACGCCCTTTATGTGTCCGCCGCCGCCGTTGGATACCGTGGAATAGCGGTAGTCGGAACGGTCGATGCCGTCCGAATTGAGCACGTCCGAGCCGAACGTCGTCAGTTCGACGTCGTAGAGGATGTCGTCCAGCTTCTTGTAGTAGGCGCCGACCGAGAAGAACCCGCGAGAAGGCATGTACCACTCGAAGTAGACGTCGACGCCCTTCGCCCGTTCGGGGCGCGCATCGGGGTTGCCGCCCGAGACAACCTGCTCGACGTCGTCATACGAGAAGTTGGGGCGCAACTGGTCGTAGTCGGGCCGCGCGGCGCCGGTGTTGCCCGACAGGCGCAGCTTCATGTCGCGGTTGATGTCCCAGTTGATGTGGATGCTGGGATAAACCGAGGTGAAGCTGCTGGAGACATGGGTGGGCGTCCAGGTGTCGTCGATCATCGACAGCGCCGAGCCGGTGTTCGTCACCTTCTCCACGCGCGCGCCATAGACGATGTTGCCCCAGTCGAAGTACGTGGTGCCCATCAGGTAGCCGGCGATTACTTCCTCGCTCACGCGGTAGTCGTTCTCCTCGCTGGTATCGGCCTGGACCTGCGCTGCGCCTGCCGCCAGATAGCGGTCGAACAGCGCCTCGCCCTTGTCGCTGGCGAAATACTTGAAGCCGTACCCCAGCGGCAGCCTGCCCTTGTAGGGGGTGTCGATGCTGATGTCGGCCTGCGTCGGGTTGGTCAGCCCTGCGGCGGCAAGGGTCGCCGGGGTCACTTCCAGCACGGTGCGGCGCGAGGTCTTGGTGCGCTTGTCATACTCGCCCCCGAACTGCAGCACGGTGTCGGCACCGAACAGCGACAGGTTGTGTTCGACGTCCAGCTTGCCGGTGTAGGCATTGGTCCGGTCGAGCTGGCGGTTGCGGGTCATCGTCAGGAAGTTCAGCTCGGTAGGCGATATGTAGGGGCGCGACGCACCGGCGCTGTACGTGCCATCAGCGTTGCGGACCGTATCGTAGAGCTGGACCTTGGCGAGGTTCGGATCGGTGAAATCGTAAGCCAGTGTCGGGCGCGAGGTGAAGCTGGACGGGCTGGCCCACGACGTTCCGAACGGCGGCTTGGCGCGATCGTCGGCGCGGGTGTAGTTGGCGCGCCACCGGATCTTCCAGGTGTCCATCTCGTGCTCGCCCGCCAGCGTGTTGGTGAAGATGCTCTGGCGCGAGGAGTTGGAGTTCAGTGTGCTTTCGATCTCCGCACCGTAGAGCGTGCCCTTCATCGGCGTGTTGCCGGTGCGTATGTCGGCATAGCCGGTGGTCTTGCCCACCGTGCTGCTGCCGGTCTTCTTGGCGTCCTGATCAAGGTCGAAGACCCATGCGTTGCGCAGTTCGTCGTCGCGGAACTGGCTGTAGATGGAGCTGAGGAACACCTTGTTGGCGCTGTCGGGGCGCCATTCCAGCCGGCCCGAGAACGAGGTGTTGCTGCGCTTCAGGCGATAGAGCTTGTTCTGGGTCTTGGAGTTCCAGATCCGGTTTTCGCCGCCCGCTTCCTGATCTTCCGGGGAGATTTCCCAGCTGTTCTCGAAGTTGTCGGTCACCATGTCGCGCTCGTAGCGCGATGCGCCGACCAGGACGCCCAGGGTGTCGTTGGCGAAGCGGTCGGACAGGAAGCCGCTCAGGTTGTACTGCTTGCCCTGGCCCAGGTCGTTGTAGCCGTAGCCTGCGTCAAGCGCGCCCTTGAGGCCGGGATAGTCGAAGGGGCTGCGGGTGACGATGTTGATGTTGCCGGCCACCGTCTCACCCGGCATGTCGGCGGTCACCGCCTTGCGGATGATCGTCTGGCTGGCGATGGAGGAGGGGATGGTGTCGAACCGCGTCTCACGCCCGGCGGGGCTGATGACGTTGACGCCGTCGAATGCCAGCGTGGTCCAGTTTGCGGGCGCGCCGCGCAGGCTGATGTAGCGTTCCTGCCCCTGATCGCGACCGACGCTGACGCCCGGCAGGCGGCTGACGGCGGCGGCGATGTTCTGGTCGGGGAAACGGCCCACGCTGTCGGCGGCGATGACGTCCACCAGCGAGGTGGAGGAGCGCTTCAGCTGCAGCGCGGCTTCTTCGGATTCGGCAATCGGACGGCTGCCGCTGACGACGATGTCGCCGGACTGGTCCACGGCCCGCTGACGCAACGCGATGCGCAGATCGGCGCCGCTGCCGGTCACTTCGATCGGTTGATGGCTGGTTTCGAAGCCGATGTAGGAAATGCTCAGCTGCTGGGTGCCGGCGGGCACGCGCTGCAGGGTGAAGCGGCCGTCGTTGTCGGTGACCGAGACGATGTCGGACCCTTCGACGCGTACTTCCGCGCCCCGCAGGAAATCGCCGTTGGCATTGACCACCGTGCCGCTGACGCGCCCTTCGGCGCGCGCTGCGCCCGTCGACTGCGCCTGTGCGGGTGCGTGGAGAACTGCGATGCCCGCGACCGCAACAGCGATCATGGCCGTGCGAACACAAAGACGCGACTTGGATATGTTCGAGAATACCGACATGGAAAACTGGCCCCCAATCCGCGACGGATCATCGCGAATTCAAACTGCGCTCATGACGAACGAGGCTGTCGGACCGGAATGCGGGCACGCATCCCCGCTTTGAGAAGTTCGCTGTCGGGAACATCTCAAATCATTGCGGTACAACAACATTATCGATCGTCGCGCAGGCCCCTAGGGACATGCATTGACGGTTCCGTGACAGTGGTCCGCATTACGGAAATTTTAGGATAGGCTTTCCGATAAATCAGTGCCGCGCGCCCGTCAGCGCTTGCACGATCCGGCGTCGGGAAGGGGTTCGGCGAGGCCGTCGGATGCGGCCATGAGGATCACCCGGTCGTCCAGTGCCTTCAGCAGCCTCAGCAGGTCGGCCATGTCCGCTTCGTTCATCGATGCGAACAGTTCGGTGATGAAAGCGTCACGTACCGGCGCCACTTCACGCAAAACGCCCCGGCCTTTCTCCGTCAACGTGATCCGTTTGGCGCGACGATCCTTTGCATCGGGGCTGCGCGCGACAAGGCCGTCACGCTCCAGCCCGTCGATCGCCTCGGTAACCGTGCGGGGCGCCTGTGCCAGCGCCTCCACGATGTCGGCAGATCGCAGCGAACCGGACCGGTCCACCAGCATCAGCACCTTGAACTGCGCAAGCGAAGCGCCGTGGACACGCGCACGCGCGTTGAAGAGACGCTGCATCCGCGCATGCAGTTCACGCATCTGTTCGAGGATCTGGAGCCCGGCCGTCATCGGATAAAATAGTGTGGTACCATATCAAATGGTATTGCCATACATCCGCTTTGGGTTCAAGGCGGCACCTATCGGCGACTGCTGCAATGCAGCGACAGAGGTATGGACAGCGATCAATGGCAATCGACCACAGCAACGCGCACGGCGAAACGGTTGAAGGTGATGCACCGGAAAAGGTTCCCCCTCTCAAGCGGCCCGGTGTGCGTCGCGGTCTGTTGATCGGCGCGGTTGCCGTGGTTGCGGCGGGCGGCCTGTGGCTGGTGAACTACCAGTTGTATGGCAAGTTCATGCAGGACACCAACGATGCCTACATCCAGGCCGATGCGGTCACCATCTCCCCGCGCATTTCCGGTTATGTCGAACAGGTGCTGGTCAGCGACAACCAGGATGTGAAGGCTGGGCAGGCGCTGGTCCGCATCGATGCGCGCGACTACGATGCACAGGCGCAGCAGTATCAGGCGCAGATCGACGTCGCCAAGGCCAACGTGCAGAACGTGCGCGCCACGATGTCGGAACAGGAAGCCGCCATCGCCCAGGCCCGCGCGCAGCTTGCCTCGGCAGAGGAGGACGCCCGCTTTGCCGCGCGTGAAGCGGCGCGCTATGCGCCTCTTGCGGCCACCGGCGCCGAAACCGGGGAGCGGCTGGCCACCTTGCGCAACCAGGCGGCCAAGGCGCGCGCGGCGGCGGATGCCCAGCGCGCCGTGCTGACTTCGGCGCAGCGGCGGATCGGCTCGCTCAATGCGCAGATCCGACAGGCCGAAGCGCAGGGAGAAGCAGCGCGCGCGCAGCTTGCCGCGGCGCACGTCAACGTCGGCTCCACCGTGTTGAAATCCAGCATCGCGGGCCGCGTGGGCGACCGCACCGTGCGCGCGGGCCAGTTCGTGCAGGCGGGAACCCGCCTGATGACGGTGGTGCCGCTGACGAAACTCTACGTCACCGCCAACTTCAAGGAAACGCAGATCGGCATGATGCGTCCGGGCCAGCCCGCGACCATCGAAGTCGACGCGCTGGACGGCACCAAGGTGTCGGGCCATGTCGAAAGCATTTCGCCGGGCACCGGGGCGCAGTTCTCGCTGCTGCCGCCGCAGAACGCGACCGGCAACTTCACCAAGATCGTGCAGCGCGTGCCCGTGCGCATCGCCATCGATGCCGGGCCGGATGCGCGCCGGGTGCTGGTACCGGGCCTGTCGGTCACCGTCACCGTCGACACGAAGTCGGCCAAGGGCGCGCAGGGTGGCATCGCCCGTCAGGAAGAGGCGCGCCGGGACGCCGGCAAGTGACCGCACAAGGCACCGCTCCGCAGGACACGGCCCCAGAGCCGCGCGCCGACGCTGCGGCGTGGCTGGCCGTCGCCGCCGGCACACTGGGCGCGCTGATGGCGACGCTGGACATTTCCATCGTCAACAGCTCGCTTCCCACCATCCAGGGCGAAATCGGCGCCAGCGGCACCGAAGGCACCTGGATCGCAACGGCCTATCTGGTGGCGGAGATCATCGTCATCCCGCTGTCCGGCTGGCTTGAGCGGCTGCTGGGTCTGCGCACGCTGCTGCTGGTGGCGGCCACGCTGTTCACCCTGTTTTCCATTGCCTGCGGCCTTTCCACCACGCTGCCGATGATGATCGTCGGGCGCATCGGGCAGGGCTTCACCGGCGGGGCGCTGATCCCGACGGCCATGACCATCGTCGCCACACGCCTGCCGCGCTCGCAGCAGCCGGTCGGCAATGCTCTGTTCGGCGCCACCGCGCTGCTCGGCCCCGTGGTGGGGCCGGTGCTGGGCGGCTGGCTCACCGAAAACGTCAGCTGGCACTATGCGTTCTTCCTCAACCTGCCGGTGGGCATCGCGCTGCTGACGCTGCTGCTGGTGGCGATCCCGCATCAGCCCGCCAAGCTGCACCTGATCCGCGAAGCCGACTGGTTCGGCATCGTCGGGCTGGCGCTGGGGCTGGGCGCGCTGACCGTGGTGCTGGAGGAAGGCGAGCGCGAACAGTGGTTCGAATCGTCCCTCATCGTCACCCTGACGCTGGTATCGGTGGTAGGATTCGTGCTGCTGGGGCTGGGGCAGATGATCGCGCGCAAGCCGGTTATCCGGCTGCGGCTGCTGCTGAACCGCCAGTTCGGAAGCGTCGTCGCGATGGTGACGGTGGTGGGCATGGTGATCTACGGCACGTCGTATGCCATCCCGCAGTTCCTGTCGGTGATCGCGGGGTACAATTCGCTGCAGGCGGGCAAGGTGGTGATGCTGTCGGGCATTCCGGTCATGCTGATGATGCCGCTGACGCCGTGGCTGCTGCGCAATGTCGATATCCGCCTGTCGGTGGGCTTCGGCCTGTGCGTCCTTGCGTTCAGCGCGTGGCTTGAAACGGGGCTGACGCCCGTGTCGGACAGCGCGGACTTCGTGGACTCGCAGCTTCTGCGCGGCGTGGGCACGGTGTTCTGCATGATGTTCCTGAATCAGGCGGCGATCCGCTCTGTCCCGCCGGAAGAGGCGGGCGACGCGTCGGGCCTCTACAACTCCGCGCGTAACCTTGGCGGTTCCTTCGCGCTGGCGGGTATCGCGATCATCCAGGACCAGCGGCTGTGGCTGCACAGCCGCCGGCTGGAGGAAAGCCTCAGCGCCAACTCGCCCAGCGTGCAGGATTATGTCGCCGGGCAGGGCGGCGGGGCGCTGCGCACGATCGAAGGGATGATCCAGACCCAGGCCCTGACGATGACCTATGCCGACATGTTCTGGATCATGTCGGTCGGGGTCGTGTTCGTCATTCCGCTCGTACTTTTCCTGAGGCCGCTGCCCAAGAACGCCCCGCTGGCGACCGGACATTGAGGAAGACCATGCGCTCCTATTTGCTGCTCCCCCTTACGGCCGCCGTGGCCGCCGGCACTCTGGCCGGTTGCACCGTGGGGCCGAACTATGCCGGGCCACCGAAGTCGGCCTCCGGCACCGTCGCGCCCGGTTTCGTGCGGGCCGACGCCGAAGCCACCACCAGTGCGCCCCCGGTCGCCGAATGGTGGAAGACGCTGGGCGATGCCCGGCTCGACGCGCTCATCGTGCAGGCGCTGGCCGGCAACAACGATGTTCAGGCCAGCGAGGCACGGCTGCGGCAGGCCCGCGCTGCGCTGGGCGAACAGCGTGCGAACCAGGCGCCCAAGGCCAACGTCTCGGCGCTGTATGCCCACGCGCACATTCCCGGCGCCAGTCTGGGGTCCAGCGATGGCGATGGTGGCGGCGACGGAGAGGGCGGAAGCTCGGACAGCGACCTCAACCTCTACAACCTGGGCTTCGACGCCAGCTGGGAAATCGACCTGTTCGGCGGCCAGCGCCGCACCGTCGAAGCGGCGCGCGCTACTGCGGAAGGGGCGGAGGCAAGCCTTGCCGACGTGCAGGTCAGCCTGTCGGCGGAAGTCGCGCAGGCCTATCTCAACCTGCGGGACCGGCAGCAGCGCATCGCCCTTGGCGAACAGGGCATCGGACTGCAGCAGGATGTTCTGGCACTAACCCGGCAGCGGTTCGGCGCCGGTACCGCGACCGCTGCGGAAGTTGCCGATGCCGAAAGCCGATTGGCTGCTACACGCGCGCAGATCGCCCCGCTGGCCGCCCAGCGCGACGCTTATCTCAATGCCCTGGCAGTACTGACCGGGCAGGAGCCGGGCGCGGTGGATGCGGACCTGTTGGCACCCGGCGAAATCCCGCTGCCGCCTGCTTCGGTGCCGATCGGCGATCCGGCTGGCCTGATCGCGCACCGCCCGGACATCCGCGCGGCAGAGCGTACGCTGGCGGCGGAAACCGCCCGGATCGGTCAGGCAGAGGCCGCGCGTTTCCCGCGCCTGTCGTTCATGGGCCTGATCGGCATCGGCGGGACCAAGATCAGCGATTTGGGCAACCTCGACGATTTCGTGGCGATCGGGGCGCCGCAGCTCAGCTGGAGCTTCCTGGACTTCGGGCGGAACAAGGCGCGCGTCGGGCAGGCTGAAGCGAAGCGGGACGAGGCGGAGGCACGTTATCGCGGCACCGTGCTGACGGCGCTGCGCGATGCCGAGGATTCGCTGGCCCGCTTCCGCGAGGGGCGCACCACGGTGGCTGCACTGGCGCGGGTCCGGGACAAGGCGGCGCTGACCGCGCGGCTGGCGCAGGACCGCTATCACGCCGGTACCGCGACGAAGACGGTGGCGCTCGGCGCGCAGAGCGACCTCAACCGCGCCGAGCAGGATCTGGTAACCGCCCGCGCCACGCTGACCGCGGATTATGTCGCGATCCAGAAGGCGCTGGGCCTGGCCTGGCGTTAGAGCGCGAACTCTTCCCGGCGCGGCATCGACGGTGCCGCGCCGGGGCGGGTGACCGATAGCGCCGCTGCGGCGTTGGCCCATTGCAGCGCCGGCTCCATCGCCATGCCCTGATCGATGCAGGCGGCCAGAACGCCGCAGAAGCAGTCCCCGGCGCCGCTGGTGTCCACCACCGTTTCCACCGCAACGGCGGGCACGAAGGCCGTGGCGTCGGCGCTGACCACGGCGGACCCGACCGCGCCCAGCGTCACCACCACCGATTGTCCGGGCCGCGTCAGCAGCCGCTGCGCCACCGCCAGATCGCCCGGCCCCTGCGGCTCGCGGTCCAGCGCCAGATAGTCCGCGAACTCCGTCTGGTTGAAGATCAGCGTGTCGGCCAGCGCGAACAGCCGCGACCCTGACGGAATGGCGGGCGCTGCGTTGAGGATCCTGTGCGTGTAGGCGGCGGCAGGGGCGGCGAACAGCGCGGCGATCTGGTCCGGGTCAGTCTCAAGCTGAGCCAACAGAACGCGGGTGTCGGCATCGATCGCGCCCAGCGCGCGGTGGCTCCCGGCGTCGAGATTGGCGCCGGATTCCACCGCGATCATGTTGTCGCCGCCCGGTTCGATCAGGATCGTCGCCCTGCCGCTGGTCTGCCCCGCCAGAACTTCGACGCAGGCGATGTCGACCCCGTCCGCCTCCAGCGCCTCCAGCAGCGACCGGCCCGCCGGATCGTCTCCCACCGCGCCCGCCATCCGGGTCTTCGATCCGAAGCGGGCGGCGGCCACGGCCTGGTTCAGCCCCTTGCCGCCCACCGCCTGCGTGCTTTCGGATACCAGCAGGGTCTGCCCCCATGCCGCCCGTGCGGGCAGCCGCAGCGCGATGTCGAGATTGAGGGAGCCGAAGACCGTGACGCTCATGCCAATACCCTTACGCCGTCCCGGTCTGCATCAGAACCTGTAGCCGACCGAGACGATCGCCTGCCGGGGCGCGATGTAGGTATCTGAAACCTGCCCGCTGCCGTAAGGGTCGGTGAAGCGCGAATTGATGCCGTTCTTGTCGAACAGGTTGGTCACCGTTGCCGACAGGCTGATCCCGGTGTCCGCGATCGCATAGCTGGCGAACAGGTTCACCTGCGAATAGTCCGGCGTATCGTCCTGCACCGGCGTGTTGAACACGCGCGATTCGAACTTGCCGCGATAGATGTACTGCGCCCGCGCGGTCAGTTCGCCCGGCCCCACGTCGCCCGTCCACGACACCGCCGCCGATCCTTGTACCGAGGGCATCTTGGGGATGCGGTTGCCGTTGATGTTCTCCCGCGCCGCTTCGCGCACCAGCGATGCGGCGTAGAAGTTGCCGAAGAACCCGCCGACCCCGGCATAGCCTGCCGCCGCCTGCGCCGCATCGGCGGACGTGGCATTGAGCGCGTAGTAATCGCGGGTGAACGTGCCGTGCAGCAGCGACAGCGACCCTTCGAACCGCAAGTGCTGCGTGGCATGCCAGTCCATCTCCAGCTCGGCGCCATAGACTTCTGCCCTGGGCGCATTGCTGATGCCTTCGCCGAACAGCACCGCGTCTTCTTCAAGGAACTGCAGATCCTTGTAGAAATAGTAGAATGCCGAGGCGTTGATCTGCAGGCTGTCGCCGAAGAAGCGGTTCTTCGACCCGATCTCGATCGAGTCGAGCGTCTCGGGCTTGTAGGTCGGCTTCACCCCGGTGTCCCACCCGAAGACGAGGAACGAGCTGTTGCCGCTGGCCGCCGCGCTGTTGATGCCGCCCGGCTTGAAGCCGCGCGTGTAGCTGGCGTAGACCATGTTGTCCGGCGTCAGCTGGTAATCCAGCGCGAACTTGCCGGTCAGGCGGCCGGTGCTGGTGCCCAGCGTCGGCATCGGCTGCAGATAGGCGCCCGAGGCGTTGGGGCTGGTCCCGCCCGACATGCTGTCGCTGACGCCCGAGTATTTGTCGTGGTTGTAGCGGATGCCTGCGGTCACCGTCAGCTGGTCGGTCGCTTCAAGGCTGGCCTGCGCGTACCCGGCATAGGCTTCGCGGGTGATGGCGGACAGTTCGGCATACGTGATCGCGCTGACGCCGGGGGCGTTGTACGGCGTGCTCGTGGCCAGCGCTGGGTCAAGCCCGTCGCCGGTGTTGGCGCGGTATTCGTTGATGTAGTTCTGGTTGCGCGAATGCAGGTAGACGCCGCCCACGATCCAGCGGAACGCCGCGTCCGGGTTGGAGGCGATGTTGTATTCCTGCGTCCACGAGGACGTGGCCTGTTGCCATGTGGCAATATGGTCATAACTGGCCACCCCGCCGGTCACTTCCGAGAACAGCGCGCGGTTCAGGCCGTCGCCGTCCCAGGACAGGTCGCTGTGCAGCTTCTGGTAGCTGGTGATGGAACTGAACGTGGCCCCGCCCAGATCGAACCGTACGACGCCGTAGTACAGCTGGGTGCGGATATAGGTCTTGCCGGGGAAGTCCTGCGTCAGTTCGCGCGGATCGGGATTGGGGTCCAGCACGTTCTTCTGCGCGGTGGCGTTCTGGTCGCCCTTGTACTGGATGGTGGAGAGCAGGACGGACACGCGGTCGCCGGGCGTCCACTTGACCGCGACCTTGCCGCCCCATTCGTCGGCGTCGTCCAGTTCGTAGTCGGGATTTCCGGCGACGTCGGTGGCCTTGGCGTACCCGTCGTGGCGCAGCCGCTGGCCGGCGGCGCGGATCGCCAGCGTGTCGGTGATCGGCACGTTGATCGCGGCGTCTGCCTTGAACAGGTCGTAATTGCCGTAGCCGACGTTCGCGGAGCCCGACAGGGCCGAGGCGTCGGGCTGCTTCGATACCACGTTGATGGTGCCGCCGGTCGATCCCTGACCGTACATCGTGCCCTGCGGCCCACGCAGCACTTCAACCTGCGCCACGTCGATGAAGGCGGCGTTGGCGGCGATCGAGTTGAAGATGTAGACGCCGTCGACGTGGAACGAGACGCCCGGCTGGGTCGACGGGTTCTCCGGCGTTTCCGAGCCGATGCCGCGGATCGAGATGTTACGCTCGCCGCCGCCGCTCTTGGCCACGACAAGGCCCGGCACGCTGCCGTTGAGGCCGGTGATCTCGGTGATGTTGGACTGCTTGAGCGTCTCGTCCGTGACGGCGGTGACGGAAAGCGATGCTTTCTGAAGCGTCACGTTGGTGCGTTCCGCCGAAACCACGATCTCGCCCAGCGGGCCGCCTCCGGCTGCGTCCGCATCGGGCGCGGCTGCGGCGTCCGGGGCCGCATCTTCCGCCCACGCGGTTGCCGGCAGGGCGGCTGCAAGCAGTGCCAGGGCAGAGACGCCACCGGCACCCATGAGTCGAGCTTTCGTGATCACACTAACCCCCATCTTCAGGCGCATCGCATGGATGCGCGCGTTAGCACCGCCCTTCGCTTCTGCTGGTCCTCTTCCCCGGATCGGCCTGCCGCCGGTTGACCCGGTGCAGCCTGCGGGTGATGCGCGGCCCTGATCGTGGCCGCTGCGTTCCGCCGGTATCTTCCCTGAACTTTATTTTCTTTTCGACTTCTGCTCTGAAAGCGGCAGGTAGTGCCCATCGCCTCGTTTCGCCACCTCAAGGTTCGGCCAAACGCATTTCGACGCAAGCGCCAACTGGGCCTGTGCGCCTGCAATCAAACGCGGGGGCATCCGCTGCAAAAAGACCTCACGCGTGATGGCGTGCCCAATGCCGGGCAGGTGGCAACCGCTACGGCGCTTGCTCGTTGCTGGACCTGGACGCCCGTGTCATCGGCTCGGGCAACTTCGGTCTATGGGGAGAATATGGTGACGGCACGGGCCACGGGATCGCATCGCAAGCAGCCGAAGCGTGCGAGAAGGGCGGGTCTGCTCCTGCTGGGTGCGGCGCTGCTTTCGTGCCCGGCCGCCGCGCAGGAGGCTTTCGAGGCTCCGTCTGCCGTCCTTGCCGCCCCGGCGCCTTCGCCTGCCGAGCAGTTCGGCGACCTGTTCGTGGCAGTGCAGGAAGGGCGCATCTTCCCCGACGGCAAGACGTTCGTCGATGCCGTGCCGCGCCGGGCAGCCGATGCGATCATGGCGGACTACCTTGCCGCCCGGCCCGCCACCGCCGCCGACCTGCGCGCCTTCGTGCTCGACAACTTCACCGTACCGGGCGTCAACGACCGTGCGCTGCCGCCGTTGCGGGCGCATATCGCAGCGTTGTGGCCGCAACTGGCCCGCCAGCCCGAGACACCCGCGCCCGGAAGCTCTGCCCTTGCCCTGCCGCGCCCTTACGTGGTGCCGGGTGGGCGGTTCCGTGAAATCTACTACTGGGATTCGTACTTCACCATGCTGGGCCTTGCAGCGGACGGGCATGACGATCTGGTCGAAGGCATGATCGACGATTTCACCAGCCTGATCGAGCGCTACGGCCATATCCCCAACGGCACCCGCACGTATTACCTAAGCCGTTCGCAGCCGCCGTTCTTCGCGCTGATGCTGGACCTGTCGAAGCAGTCGGACGGCACCATCCGCGCCCGCCGCCTTGCCGCGCTGCGCCGCGAACATGCCTTCTGGATGGCCGGGGAGCGCTGCGCCAGCCCTGCCGTGAAGTCCTGCGACCGGGTGGTGCGCATGCCCGACGGCAGCGTGCTCAACCGCTACTGGGATGACCGCGACAGCCCGCGCGACGAATCCTTTGCGGAGGACCGCGCCACGGCGGCGAAAGCGAAAGGCCGCCCGGCGCCCGAGGTCTATCGCGATCTGCGGGCCGCGGCGGAAAGCGGCTGGGACTTCAGTTCGCGCTGGCTGGCCGACCCGCAGGATCTGGCGACCATCCGTACCGGCGCGGTGGTGCCGGTGGACCTCAATGCGCTGATGTGGGCCATGGAAAAGCGCATCGAGAGAGGCTGCGGCCAGGCAGGCGACAAGGTCTGCGTGCGCGAATTTGCCGCCCGCGCTGCCGCGCGCAAGGCCGCGATCGTGCGCTATATGTGGCAGCCGCGCGAACAGCGCTTCGCCGACTGGCTGGTGGGTGAAGGAAAACCCAGCCCGGTACGGTCGAGCGCGACGCTGTTCCCGCTTTTCGTGGGCATGGCCACTTCGCAGCAGGCGGCAGCGGTGGCGGCGGACGTGCGCCGCAGCCTGCTGGCAAACGGCGGGCTGCGCACCACGTCGCTGCACACCGGCCAGCAGTGGGACGCGCCGAACGGCTGGGCGCCGTTGCAGTGGGTCGCCATCGATGGCCTGCAGAAGAACGGACAGGCCACGTTGGCGAAGGACATCGCGGCCCGCTGGCTGGGTACGGTGAACTGCACCTATCTGGAAACCGGCAAGATGCTGGAGAAGTACGATGTCGAGGAACGGCGCGCGGGCGGCGGCGGCGAATATCCCACGCAGGACGGCTTCGGCTGGACCAACGGCGTGACGCGCGCAATCCTTGCGCGCTACCCGGCCCTGCAACCCGGCAACACCCTGCGCGCCTGCGCCGCCGTTGACCCTAAGCAGCCTCTACCAGCGCCTTGACGTCTGCGCGCAGCTGGTCCTTGCGCACTTTCCCCGATGCGGTGCGCGGAAAGTCGGTGCGAAACTCGAACCGCTCGGGGATCTTCTGCCGGGCAAGGCCGCTGGCGGCGACGTGGGCGGCAAGATCGGCGGCTGAGGGCGCATCCCCCGCCGCGATGACGTAGGCGCAGACGCCTTCGCCCAGCCTTGTGTGCGGCATCGCCACGACGGCGGCTTCGCGCACGCCGGGATGAGCATGGAGCACGTCCTCGATCTCCTTGGCCGAGATGTTCTCGCCGCCGCGGATGATGAGATCCTTCTTGCGCCCGGTGATGGTGATCGCGCCTTCGGGCGTCCGCACGCCCAGGTCGCCGGTGCGGAAGAAGCCCTGCGCCGTGATCGCCTCGCGCGTCTGGCCTTCGTCTGCATAGCCCAGCATCATGCCGGGGCCGCGCGCCAGGATTTCTCCCTCCCGTCCATCGGGAAGGTCGTTGTCGTGGTCGTCGACGATGCGGACGTCGTAATCGACGATGGCCCCGTCGGTCGTGGCGGCCAACGCTTCTTCGCCGGGCCAGCCGAACGTGACGAGCGGCACTTCGGACGCGCCGAACACGCGGAAGGCACGGCACTGCGCAAACGCGGCGTTGGCGGCGGGGATCAGGTCCGCAGGAACCGCCGCGCCGCCACAGGCGAAGAAGCGCAGGCTGGGCAGGGGATTGCCACTGGCGCGGGCGGCGGCGGCCAGCTCGACAAGGAACGGCGTCGCCGCCACGGTGCCGACACAGCGATGCCTGTCGATCAGCGACAGCGCCTCAGCCGCGTCCCAGCTTTCCATGAGGACCGTGCGCGTGCCGCAGATGAACGGCGCCTCCAGCCCGTTGGCATAGCCCGACACATGCGTGACCGGAGAGGGCATCAGCGTTGCTTCACCGGGCACAAGGCCCCAGTGGTGCCCGCTTTCGCGCAGGATGCGGGCGATGGAAACGTGGCTGTGCAGCACGCCCTTGGGCCTCCCGGTGGTGCCCGATGTATAGAGCACCATCTTCACGCCCAACGCATCGACGGCGGGCGGGTCGAAGCGCAGGTCGCGCCCTTCGGCGACAAGGGCGGCGTAATCGTCAGGACCGTCGCCGCGCACGGTGAAGACGTGGGCCAGATCGGGCAGGGTGGCCGCCAGCCGCCGCGCCATCGCCGCATAGTCGAACTTGCGGAACGAGGACGCGACAAAGAACGCCCGCGCGCGGCTGTCCGCCAGCATCACCGAGACTTCGTGGTCGCGATAGATCGGCACGATCGGGTTGACCACCAGCCCCGACAGCGCGGCGGCCAGGTTGATGACCATCGCCTCGCGCCAGTTCGGCACCTGAAACGCCACCACATCGCCGCGCCGAAGCCCGCGCGCATGAAGCGCGGCGGCCAGCGCCTGTGCGTCGGTGACGGCCTGCGCGCGGGTGACGGCAACGTCATTCTCCAGCAGGACGACGAAATCGGGGTCGTCTTCCGCCAGCGCGATCGCCTGCTGCGCGATGGTGCGTTCGTCCCACAGCCCCGTGCCCGCATAGGCGGCCAGGTGCGCAGGGGGTGTCTCTAGCCATGCCCAGGGCGGGCCGTTCCTCTCCGTCATGCGTCCCTGAGTGCCTCTTCGTGCCTTGTGTGGCCAACTGGTCAAAGTGCCAAGCCGCAGCATCATTCCCAGGGCAGCCTATCACCTTGCGCAGGTTGCCGCCATCGCATCGCTCGCGCAGGATCGGCGCAATAAATCTGACGGGAGACGATCGTGGAACGGGTGAAGCGCATCGGCGACGTGGCCGAGATCATGCTCGACTACGTGGCGAACAAGAAGACGTTCCAGACCGACCGGCCGCTTCGGGTTCCGACCAGCAGCTATACCGACAAGGACCAGTTCCGTGCCGAGATGGAGCTGGTGTTCAAGCGCACGCCGCTGATGCTGGCCTTCACCGCCGAATTGCCCAATCCGGGCGACTACAAGGCGATGGACGCGGTCGGTTGCCCGGTGCTGATCAACCGGGACAAGGCCGGCAAGGTCCGCGCGTTCCTGAACGTGTGTTCCCACCGTGGCGCCCCGGTCGCCCCGGAGGGCCGGGGCAACTGCGCACGGTTCACCTGCAAGTACCATTCATGGACGTTCGGCGCCGACGGCAAGCTGATCGGCATTTCCGAACCGGGCACCTTCGGTCAGGTCGACAAGAGCGAGATGGGCCTGCGCGAGCTGCCGTGCGAGGAGCGCGGCGGCATGATCTTCGTGTGCCTGACCCCCAACGCGCCGATGGACCTGGACCATTACTTCAAGGATTTCCTCGAGGATTTCGACGCGCTGGACTTCGCCAACTGGACCTATCTGGGCAACCGCACGATAGAGGGCGCGAACTGGAAGATCGCGTTCGACGGGTATCTGGAGGGCTATCACTTCAAGTCGCTGCACCCGGAGACGATCTTTCCGCGCACGCCGTCAAACTGCACGCATTACGAAGGTTTCGGCCCTAACATCCGCATCGGCTTCCCGCAGCATTCGATCGCCGAACAGCTGAAGGACGTCCCGCGTGAGGAGTGGGGCAACCGCGAGAATTACGGCTACGATTTCGTGCGGATATTCTTCCCCAACGTCTCGATCTTCATCGCGCCGGAAATCACTCAGGTGGCGCAGCTGTTCCCCGGACCGACGCCGGACCGCAACCGCACCGTGCTCAATTACCTGCGCCGCGATCCGGTGAAGGATGAGGCCGATCGCGAAGCCGCCGAAGCGGCGATGAACTTCTTCCGCGACGTGACCTATGAGGAAGATTACGTCATCGGGCTGGAAATCCAGAAAGGGCTGGAATCGGGCGCGCACGACGAACTGACCTTCGGCAGGAACGAGCGGGGGAACCAGTATTTCCACGAATGGCTGAACTGGTATCTGGCCGATGATGCCTCGCTGCCCGAACCGGTGATGTAGCGGCTCGCGTGGCGCATTGGCTTTCCCTTGCCTCGGGCGTCCTGCCCGAATTCGGGGCTGTGGACGTTATCGAGGCAGGCGCTGCTGCGGGGTTCGATGCGGTGGGCCTGTGGGTCGATCCGCTGCAGTGGACGGCGCAGCATACCCGTGATGCAGACGCAGCGCTGCAGCGCACCGGTGTCCCCGTGCTCGACGTGGAGGTGGTGTGGATCAGGCCGGACACCCGGCTGGACGATCACCGCCGCGTTCTGGACGTCGGGGCGCGGCTGGGCGCCGGCAATGTGCTGTGCGTGTCTTCCCATGAAGAGGGCGAGACGGTGGAGCAGTTGACCGCCCTGTGCCGCCATGCCGAAGGGTCCGGAATGCGCGTGGCGCTGGAATTCGGGATCTTCACCGAAGTGAAGACGCTGGCGCAGGCATTGGGCATCCTTGACAGGGTAGGCCATCCGCTGCGGGCAGTGCTGGTCGATCCGATCCATGTCGATCGGTCGGGCACCACGGTGGACCAGCTTGCGGCGATCGATTCCGCGCTGCTGCCTTATGCCCAGTTCTGCGACGCTCGGGCAGAGCGGCCGGACGTACAGGATTTCGCAGCGATCATCGCCGATGCCGTTGATCTGCGCGAACAGCCCGGCGAGGGCGCGCTGCCGCTTGCCGCCATGCTGCAGGCCCTGCCGCGCAACATTCCGCTTTCGATCGAAATGCGCTCTGCAGCATTGCGCGATGCGTTCGACCATCCGGTGCTGCGGGCCAAGGCGGTTTTGGACGGCACCCGTGCCTGGCTGGACGCACTGGCGTGACGGTTACCGTCATCACGCTGCTTAAGCGGCGCGAGGGGATGAGCGGTGCAGACTTTCGGGCGTGGTATGAAGATCGACACCGGCTCATCGGAGAGGCCGTGCTGGGTGGATATGCCAGCCGATATGTCAGGCGCTATCTGTCACCTGTGCACGAGGCGGAGCAGCCCTTCGACTACGATGTGGTGATGGAGATCGACTTTCCGGACGCCACCACGCGGGACGCCTGTTTCGCGGCAATGCAGGCAAAGGAAACCATGGCGATGATCGTCGCGGATGAAGAGAACCTGTTCGACCGCAGCCGTATCCGCAGTTTTTCCGTGACCGAGGCGGCATCGCAAATGCCGCCTCTGGATGCTGCCCGTTCAGGCTGACTTGCGGCCCGGGCGCTGGTTCAGGCTGGGGCTGAAGCCGATTTCCGCCAGAAGATCGATCAGGCGCTGGCCGTCCATGCGGACGCGATCGCGCCATTCCTTGTGGTCCAGATGGCCCAGCACAGAGCGCTGGAACAGGCCCGCCTCACGCACGGCGTCGCGCAAAAGGCGTGCGTTGAGGGCGTCTGCCTCCACCGGTTTAGGTTCCGCCACCAGCGGCGCAACGACGCGCGGTGCCGGGGTCTTACCATTGTTGCGGTTGAGGGTATTGATATCCACGTCCAAGCTCCCGAAGAAAGCGGCGCGGCGACTGGAGGCCGCTCTGCTCTGACTCCGGGAACACGGCTGGAGGGATTAAGTTTCGGTTCAGCGAACGATTTTGCGCCATGTCGCAAAATTTTTTCCTTGCGTTCAAATGTGAACGCGCTAGTCCGTCAGATAGGGCGGATTTCGGGAGTTTCATGGATCTCCAGAATCTCGAAAACATTCCCGAAAAAGTCCCGGCAGTAGGTACCTGTATACCCATGACGGATGCCGTCTGCATCGGTGGCGATGCCATCCAGCGAAGGTGGCGCATTCACCGGCAGGCCTGCTGCGACGATGCGGTCATGCACGGCGACGATGTCCTTCACCTGCAGCGCGATATGCGTGTAGCCGTATTCATTTACCCCGCGCCGCGCATCCAGCGGCGCCTGCCTGGGCGCGTCGTACTGGAACACTTCGATCTGGACGTTGCCCAGGCGGCAGAAGAACTGGCGAGCGGCGCTGCCCTTCAGCCCGACAATCTCGTCGATATAAGGGTTGTCGGCCCAGCTCAACGGCTCCACCTCCTCCACCGCGCCCAGGATCTCCAGGTAGAACTCCCGCGCCTTTTCAAGGTCGGGCACGGATATGCCGATATGGTGGACGCCGATGATGCCGGGCAGCGTGCGGGTCATGAGCCGTGTCCTTCAAGCTGCGGTCAGATCTGGCTGAAGCCGCCGTCCATCACCAGTTCGTCGCAGGTCATGAAGCTGGATGCGCTGGAGGCCAGGAACACCACGCCGCCCGCCATCTCGTCCGGACGCCCCAGACGACCGATGGGGTGCGCAGCATTGTTCGCAGCATCGGCGGCTTCCCGCGACGGCGCGGCACCCAGTTCGACGTAACGGTCCAGGATGGAGTTCAGCATCGGCGTGTCGATCCCACCGGGATGCACCGAGTTCACGCGGATGTTGTATTTCAGCGCCGCGAACTCTGCCCCCAGGCACTTGCTGAGCATCCTGATCGCCGCCTTGCTGACGCAATAGGCCGAATTGAACGCCGCCCCGCGCAAGCCCCCGACGCTCGACAGGTTGATCACCGAAGCGCCGGATTCGCGCTGCCTGCCGCCCTCCTTCAGAAGGTCCAGCAGCACCTGCGTGCCGATGATCGCGGAATCGACGTTGATCGCGTTGACCTTGTGAAATTCGCCAAGCGCGGTGTCCTCGAACCGGGTGACGATGGAATAGCCGGCGTTGTTCACCAGCGCGTCGAGCCGCCCATGGCGATCGCGCACCAGCGCCTCGACCGCGCGCCAGTCTGCCTCGCTGGTGACGTCGTGGCGCAGGTAGTGGTCGGCGCCTTCGATCTCGCCCCCTTCCATCTCTGAGACGTCCTTCAGGTCTGTGGCGATGACGGTGGCACCTGCCGTCTTCATCGCCTTGACGATCTCGCGCCCGATTCCGCCGGCTGCGCCGGTGACCACGGCGACGACATTGGGAAGGGCGATGGCGGTGCTTGCGGTCATGTCAGTTCTCCCGTTTCTTTTTTGCGAAAGGGACGGCCTATTGCGCCGTCCAGCCCCCGTCGATGACCAGTTCCGCGCCGGTCATGTACGAACTGTCGGCAGAGGCCAGGAAGAACACCGCGCCTGCCAGTTCGGACGGATCGGCAAGCCGGCCAATCGGGGTGCGGCTGGACATGAGGTCCACCAGATCCTGCGCCTTGGACGCCACGCCCTTGTCCACCCAGCGCTGGAAACCTTCCTGCAGCAGCGGGGTCATCACGAAGCCGGGGTGCAGCGAATTGGCGCGCACGGGCAGCTTCTTTTCGGCAAATTCCAGCGCGATTGACTTGGTGAACAGGCGCACTGCGCCCTTGCTGGCGTTGTAGCCGGACACTTCGCTAAGCCCGACAAGGCCCATGATCGAGCTGACGTTGACGATCGAGGAGCCGCCACGCACATCCGCTCCGCTGGCAGCCAGCAGCGGCACGAACGTCCGCACGCCCAGGAACACGCCATCGACGTTGATGCTCATGATCCGGCGCCAGCCCTCCAGCGACGTTTCCGTCACCGGTCCGGTCAGGTCGATGCCGGCATTGTTGACGAGGATGTGCAGCTTGCCGTGCCGCTCCGTAACGGCGGCCAGCACGCGATCCCAGTCATCCTCGCTGGCGACGTTGGCGCTCACGTAGCTGGCGGCCTGACCCAGCCGGGCGAGTGTGGCGGCGGCGTATTCGGTATCGGGCGCCTCCAGATCGGTCAGCACCACTTCCGCGCCTTCGGCCAGGAACCGTTCCACGCAGGCCAGCCCGATGCCACGCAAACCGCCCGACACGAGCGCGACGCGGCCCTTGAGCCGCTGTGATCCAAGGTCGCTCATACCCCGTTCATCCCTGCGGTCGATGCGCCGTCCATGGTGAATTCGCTGCCCGAACAGAACCTTGCCTCGTCGCTGGCGAGCCACGCGACCATGCCCGCGATCTCCTCCACAGAGGCCATGCGCCCCATGGGAGACAGCCCTTCGTAAGCCGCGCGCGTGGCAACCGGGTCGCCAGACTTCTCGATCAGGTTGACGATCAGCGCGGTCTCCACAACCCCCGGCAGCACGGCGTTGACGCGAATATTGTACTTGCGGTTGCCGGCGTGGACCGCAGACGCCTTGACCAGCGCGATCACCGCCGCCTTCGACACCGAATAGGCCACGAAGTTGCCCATCGCGCGATGCGCGTTCATCGACGAATTGACGATGATCGAACCCGTCGGTCCCTCCGGGTTCTTCGCCATGGCACGCATGGCATGCTGCACCGTCAGCATGACCCCGGTCAGGTTGACGCCCATGACGTTGTTCCAGCCGTCGATGGAAATATCCTCGATGCTGCCGTCGCCGCTTTCGGTGCCGGCATTGGCGAACGCGATGTCGAGCCGCCCATGGCCCTCGCGGATCTGCGTCACCAGTCCGTCCCATGCTGCGGCGTCGGTCACGTCGTGGCGGATGAAGGTGGCCCCTGTCTTGGCACATAGCTTCTCCGCTGCCGCCTTGTTGGAGCCGGTGAAGATCACCCGCGCGCCCTCGGCAGTCAGCCGCTGGACGGTTCCGGCGCCGATGCCGGACGTTCCTCCGGTGACGAGCGCCACCTTGCCTTCAAGCCGCTTCACGGCACTCTCCCGTTTTCAAGGTCGGTTTCTCTTGCCTGCCAGCATGGCCCATCCGTCCCGCTCCACAACCTATGATTTTGAGCAAGGTGACTTGGCCGCGCGCAAGGGGCAGACATGGTGCCAAACAGCGAAACGCGCACCTGGGAGACTGAAGGACCATGGCCGACCGAGACCCGGAAATCGCCACGCACCTGGGCGAGGACCGCAGCGAAGGCATCAGCTGGGCGGAACTGATGGCGCAGGATTCGCGCCGCCCGCCCGCCATCCTGACGCAGGAAAGCTACACCTATCGGGGGTCCGATCCGATCCCCGCCGAACGCTATACCAGCGAGGCGTTCGCCCGGCTGGAACGCGAACGGATGTGGCCTTTCGTATGGCAGTTCGTCGCGCGGGAAGAAGACCTGCCCGATCCCGGCGACTTCATCGTCTACGAGAATGCCGGGCGCTCCTACCTCGTCAGCCGGCAGGACGACGGGTCGATCCGGGCGATGCACAACGTCTGTCTCCATCGCGGGCGCAAGCTGCGCACGGAAGAGGGCGCCGCCGACAGGTTCGTGTGCCCGTTCCATGGGTTTGCCTGGAAGAAGGACGGCAGCTTCGATTCCATGCCGTGCCAGTGGGACTTCCCGCACCTGGCGCAGCAGAACCTGGACCTGCCCGAAGCCGAAGTGGGCCGCTGGGCCGGATACGTGTTCCTGCGCGAGGAGAAGGGCGGTCCCAGCCTTGAGGAGTTCCTCGCCCCGCTGCCCGACCACTTCAAGCGCTGGCGGCACGAGGAATGCGCCAGCGTCATGCGCGTCGCCAAGGAAGTGCCCGCCAACTGGAAGGTGGTGATGGAGGCTTTCATGGAGGCGTGGCACACCATCGTCACGCATCCGCAGCTGCTGCCCTTCACCGGCGATTCCAACGCCGCGTACTGGACCTGGGGCGACAACGTGAACGTCAACCTAGTGCCGTTCGGCGTGATGAGCCCGCACATCGCGGAAGGTCAGGGCGAACAGTGGATCGTCGATGAGTTCATCAAGTACAACGGCCGTTCGGGCGACAATTATGAAGGAGAGGCCCACGCCAACCCGATGGCGATCAAGGTGCCCGACGGCATGACCGCCCGCGCTGCCCTCGGCGCGGCGATGCGGCAGGCCTATACCGAAAGCACCGGCTACGACCACGCCGACGCCACCGATGCGGAACTGCTGGATGGGCTGGTCTACAACGTGTTCCCCAACTTCGCGCCCTGGGGCGGATACATGCCGAACATCGTCTACAACTGGCTGCCCGGAAAGACGCCCGACACCTGCATCATGGAAGTGCGTATTCTGGCGCGCATCCCCAAGGGCCAGCCGATCCCGCGCGGCGCCCCGCTCAAGATGCTGCGGCTTGACCAGAAATGGACCGAGGCACCCGAACTGGGCATTCTGGGCGACGTGTTCGAGCAGGACATGGACAACCTGCCCTATGTGCAGGAAGGCCTCCATGCGTCGAAGACCGGCAAGGTGAACCTTGGCAATTATCAGGAAATCCGGATCCGCCAGTTCCAGGACACGATGATGAAATACATCGGCGGTGAACTAGGCGGGGAACCCGGCGGGGCTGGGGCATGAGCGAAACAGAGGCCCATCCCCCACGCATCGACTGCGTGCTGATCTGCGGCGGCGTGTGGCACGACATGGACTTCGCACGGCTGGAACTGCTCAAGCTGCTGGGCGAAGACCCGCGCGTCCGCACCCGTGTGTTCGAGGATTACGAGAACCTCGACGCGCTGCGCGCCGCCGACATCCTGATAACCTACACCTGCGATGTCACCCCGTCGCTGGCGGCGCAGGAAGTGCTGCGTGACTGGCTGACGGCGGGCGGACGCTGGCATGCGCTGCACGGCACCAACTCTGTGCTGCGCCTGCTGGCGGAGGGGCCGGAAAAGGGCCTGTGGGACGCCCCGCGCTGGGCGCCGCTGTTCATGGATCTGGTGGGGTCGCAGTTCCTGACGCACCCGCCGATCGCACCCTATACGGTGACGGTGGCCGATCCCGATCACCCGCTGGTCGCCGGCATCGAGGCCTTCGAGACGACCGACGAACTCTACCACATGGAACTTCACGGCGACCTGCACGTCCTGCTGGAAACCGAATGCACCGTGGAAGGCACCGGCTTCGTCGAGGCCGCCGATGCGCTCGGCACGCACCCGGTGATGTACCTAAAGCAGCACGGCAAGGGCGCGGTGCTCTACAACACGCTGGGGCACTGCCGGGGGCATTACGACCTCCAGCCGATGCTGGACTGGTGGCCCACGGTGGATCGGTGTGCCTGGGACTTGCCTGTCTTTCACGAACTGCTGCGCCGGGGCGTGGACTGGCTGAAACAGCGCGAGGATTGAGGGCATCTTAAAAAAGAAGGGGCGGCGCCATGGCGGGGCCGCCCCTTTCGTCAGGTGGTGGTTCGGTCAGTGCAGCAGATCGGCGTAGCGATCGAGCGCAGCGAGCGGGCCTTCCGGCCAGCGGGACAGCACCAGCAGGCGCTTGTGCCCGCCGCCGATGGCGAGTTCGTCGGTCACGCCCATGCCCCCGTGGAACTGGATCATCTCGTGCCCCAGCGTCACCGATGCTTCGGAAATCCACGCCCGGGCGCCGCGAACGGCCAGCGCGAATTCTGCATCTCCCTGCGCCACGAGCGCCAGATTCAGCAGGGCGCGGCTCTGCTCGATCGCGGCGTACTGTGCGACCATGCGGTGCTGGATCGCCTGGAACGATCCCAGCGCGGCGCCGAACTGGTCGCGGGTGCGCAGATAATCGAGGGTATCGGCGAAGATGCGCTCCATGATACCCAGCGCCTCCGCACTGCGGGCCAGCGCGGCAAGGTCGTCCGCGGCGGCGATGGCGACAAGGCCATCGTCCGACAGCTTGTGATCGGCAGGGACGGAAACCCCGGCCAGCTCCAGCGACGTGGCAACGCTGCCGTCGGCCAGATGCCAGTCGTGCGCTGAGAGGCCAGCCGTCCCAGCGGGCACAAGAAACAGCGCGACACCGTTTGCATCGCCTGCCGCGCCGTCTACCCGCGCCGTCACCAGATAGCCGTCGGCCCCGCCGCATGCCACGCAGTATGGCTTCGCACCCGCAAGCGTCCATCCGCCATCGTGCGGCGTGGCGCTGGTCTCCACCCATGTCGATCCGTCGCGCGCCCCGGCCTCGGCATGGGCCAGCCCCAGCCGCCGGGTGCCGGCCAGGATGTCATCCAGCCAGACGCTGCGCAGCGGTTCGGGCGCGGTCGCGGCGAAGATGCGCCCGGCCACCATCACCGCTTCGGCAAGCGGCTCCACCACCAGCCCGCGCCCCAGCGCCTCGAACACCGTGGCGATGCCGGTGGGGCTTAGGTCAAGGCCGCCCAGTTCTTCGGGAAAGGGCGCCGCGATCAGGCCCAATTCGCCCAGAAGCTGCCAGTTTCGCGTCGAGAATCCCGCCGGTTCGGCCAGAAAGGCGCGGCGGCTGTCGTGATCGTAATGATCGGTGACGAAGCGCTCGGTCAGCGCTTTCAGCATTTCCTCGTCTTCGCTGAGATCGAAGTTCACAATTCACTCCGCCAGCCACTGCGCGGGCCATTCGTGCCGGGGTCGTTCGCTCCGGCATTGGGGTTCATGCCCGGTCTAACACCAAGACCGGGCCGGTTACCGCTGCGCAAAAGACTAGTCATGAAGAGGCGGTAATTCCGGGTGTCAGGCGATTGTGCCTCCGGTTTGTGCAAGCTAAGAAGGCCGCGAGAGGATGCCAATGCAACTGTTGTCACAGGAAAACATCGACGCCGTCCGGGTCACCTCACCCGAAGGCATCCGCCCCGCAGCACAAGCTTTGCACCGCATCGCGATGGAATGCGGAATGCGCGCCGCGCCTGCGCATGACATCGCGGACAAGCGCACGCCCGTCGATGCGGACGGCAACTTGCTGGCGACCACCGTGTTCGGCTGGGAGGATGGCGACAGGGTATGGTGGCGCAATTCGCGGATCGCGCTGGACAGTCCGCTGACCACCGCCTGCCGGTTCGAAAGCCAGCCGTTCTGGGCCAATGCCGAAGGGTTCCGCACGCGTGAGGCGAATGCGTACTTGTCTTCCATCGACATCGCCAATTTCGAGACCCGTGCCCTGACGCGCGCTGCCATCACGGTGCCGGTGCACCTGCCCTTCGGCCAGATCGGCGCGGTCAGCTTCAATCCGCTCGACCGCGACAGGACCGACCTTTCGGAAGATTTCGCCCGCTATTCCGATGCGCTTGGCCTGCACGCCCGCACGTTCATCGCCACCTATGTGCAGGTCATGGGGTCGACCCAGGCGCTGCCCCCCGAATCGCGCCTGTCCAAGCGCGAGGTGGAGTGCCTGCGCTGGGCCGCGATCGGCAAGACCGATCTTGAAATCAGCATGATCATGTCGCGCAGCCGCGCCACCGTGCGATTCCACATCCACAACGCGGCGACCAAGCTGAACGCGGTGAATCGCAGTCAGACCGTCTTCAAGGCGGCGCAACTGGGCTACATTTCACTGCAGAACTGAGCAGACCAGCATCGCGAAAACCCATCACGAGGCTTGACCGGCAGAACCGGCAAGCCTTTATTTTTACATGCAATTCCATAGCTGTTGAAGAAACCGCGCTCAGGACTTCGTCACTTCGAAGTCACGGTGGACGAAGTGTGTCTGCGCTATTTCACAATCCTCTTTCCCAAGCCGAATTTCTTGTTACACTCGGCCTACAAAATAAGAGAGGGATGTCTATGGAACGCAAGATGCACACTGCCGTGCTGTTCAAGCTGCTCGTTATCTTTGCCGCATTCGCCGCGCTGTTTGCGCCAGTGCGTTACTGGATCCTCGATTCCGTAGGTTTTTGAGTTGTCGGGGTCGGAGCATCATCCGGCCCCCTGATCCCGATCCTCCAGCATCAGTTTCGCGCCGCGCAGGCCCAGCGCCATTGCAGGCGCATTGGTGTTGCCGGTGACGTGCCACGGCATCACCGAGCAGTCCGCCACGCGTACGCCCTGCACGCCGTTCACGCGCAGGCGCGGATCGACGACGGCCTGCGGATCGCTGCCCATCCGGCATGACCGGATCGCGTGCAGGCCGCAGCTGGACAGGCGGCGGAACATGGCGAGAATCTCTTCGTCGCTGTCGATGGCGGCACCGGGCACCAGTTCCTCCCCCACCATGGTGTCCAGCGGCGCGGCCCGCACGTAGGCGCGCATGGCGCGGACCAGCGCGATGGCGGATTGCCGGTCATGCTCCGTCGAGAGGAAGTTGTGCAGGATGTCGGGCGCATCCCCTGATGCCGGGCCAGTGGCGCGCACGCTGCTTTCGCTGGTGAGGCGCAGCAACTGGCCATAGATCGTGACGCCCGGTTTCGGGTCGATCTTGTCGAGCGGCACCGGATCCTTGTCGTCACCGACCTTGAAGGTGTAGCCGCCGAGGTAGAACTGCGCGTCGGTGCGTCCGTCGGGATGGGCCACGTTGCAGAAGGCGCCGACCTCGAACGGGCCGGTGGCCAGCACGCCGTCGCCGCGCAGCAAATAGCGCAGCATCGCCAAAGCAGCGCCGATGCCAAAGAAGCTTCGGTTGGTGCCCTTGCCGCGGTCCAGCCGGAACGGGATCGACAGCGACAGGTGCTCTATCATCTTCTCGCCGACGTCGGGCGAATGGGCCACCAGCGGGATCCCCGCCGCAGCAAGGCGTGCAGCATCGCCGATGCCCGATCGTTGCAGCAGCAGCGGACTTTCCATCGCACCGGCGCTGATGATGATCTCGCCTGCGCAGTCGAACCGGCGCGGGCTACCGTTCACCGTCGCTTCGATCCCGGTCGCGCGGGTGCCGTCGAAGACGATCCGTTCCGCCGTCACCCCGGTCAGCACCGTGACGTTGGCCCTCTTGCGGGCAACGGCAAGATAGGTCCGCGCGGACGAATCGCGTTTACCTTTGCGGATGTTGTGGCTGTAATAACCGACGCGCGGGCCGGGCGTGCCGTTGAGGTCGTTCACCCGGCGCAGGCCCTGCGATTCGCCCGCCTCGATCATGCGTTCGGCCAGAGGATACGTGTAGCAGGCCGGGTTCACCCGCACGAGGCCGCCGCTGCCGCGCATCGGTCCGGGGCCGGCGGCGTGGTCTTCCAGTTCAAGGAACGCCTCGGTCATGCTGCGCCCATTCCAGCCGGTGGCCCCGGCCTCGGTTTCCCACGCATCGTAGTCCGCCGGTTCGCCCCGGCTCCAGATCATGCCGTTGATGGAGGACGATCCGCCCAGCCCCTTGCCGCGTATCCAGACCTCTCCGGCGCCGGGATCGTTGGCGCCCGGATCACGCGGCTGGGCGACGTGGTAGGCCCACATGTGTTCCGGCTTCTTGACCAGCTTGGCAACGCCCTTGGGCAGGGTGACCCAGAAGCTGTCGTTCTCGCCGCCGGCTTCCAGCACGAGCACGGTGGAGCGGCCATCGGCGCTGAGCCTCTCGGCCATGACGCATCCCGCGCTGCCAGCGCCGACGATGATGTAGTCCCAGGGGCCGGAATTGTCGTTGTGCATGGTTCGTCTCTCCCGCCCGCATGGGTCGCACGAACTAGCGCAATGGCTATCCTATCGTTTTGGTGAGTCACAAATGCTGCGGCGACCGGCTTAAATCGATTCTGCAATGAGGAGCGGGAGAGAGATGAGAGCGATAGCCGCAGGCCTGTTCACCGAAGAGACGCCGCCGCGTCTGATCGGTGGGACGGACCGGGAAACCGGCCGGATCGTCTTCCCCTGTCCTGCGTCCGATCGGTTCACACCGGTGCCGCTGGCGAGCGAGGGGACGCTGTGGTCCTACACCGTCCAGCGCTTTCGCCCGAAGACGCCGCCCTATGCCGGGCCTGAGGCGTTCGAGCCGTGGGTGGTCGCCTATGTGGAACTGCCGGGACAGGTGATCGTCGAGGCGCGCCTGAACGATGTTGCGTTCGAGGATGTCGCCGTCGGCATGCCGGTGCGTTTCGCGCCTTCTGCGCTGGACCCGCATGACCCCGAAAGCCCGCTGATCCCGGCCTATGTGCCTGCAGCAAGGGGTGCAGCATGAGCGGCGACGTGTGCATCGTGGGCATCGGCATCCACCGCTTCGGGCGCACCGATGGCGCGTCCGGCGTCGATCAGGGCACGTTCGCCGTGCGGCAGGCGCTGGCCGATGCCGGGGTAGAATGGCCGCAGGTCCAGTTTGCCTATGGCAGTTCCGATGCTGCGGGGAATCCCGATACGATGGTGGATCGGCTGGGCCTTACCGGGGTTCAGTTCATCAACGTGCGCAACGGTTGCGCGGCGGGCGGATCGGCGCTGTTCTCGGCACAGATGGCGATCAAGTCGGGTGAGTTCGACCTTGGCATCGCGGTCGGCTTCGACAAGCATCCGCGCGGGGCGTTCAACGCGCTGCCATCGGAATACAACCTGCCCGACTGGTACGGCGAAGTGGGCCAGATGGTCACCACGCAGTTCTTCGCGGCCAAGATCATGCGCTACATGAGCCTGTTCGGCATTTCGCAAAGGACGCTGGGGCTGGTCGCGGAAAAGGCGTTCCGCAACGCCGTCCATGCACCGCATGCATGGCGCCGCCAGCCGGTGCCGCTGGACGAAATCCTCGACGCCCCGCTCATCAGCGATCCCTATACCAAGTACATGTTCTGCTCTCCGGCGGAGGGCGGCGTGGCGCTGGTGCTGGCCAGCGAGAAGAAGGCGCGCGAACTGGGCAAACCGCTGATCCGGCTGAAGGCCGCGACCATGCGCACCCGCCCGCCGCATAGCTTCGAGGTGTTCGCGCCCAGCGTGGACGTGATGGCCGACGACACCGGGCCGCGCCCCACCGCATCGCGCATCGCGTCCGCCGATGCCTTTCGCCTTGCGGGCATCGGGCCGGACGACATCGACGTCGCGCAGCTTCAGGACACCGAGGCGGGCGCGGAGATCATGCACATGGCCGAGAACGGGTTCTGCGCCGATGGCGAGCAGGAGCAGTGGCTGGCCGAAGGGCGCACGCAGATCGACGGCGCCTTGCCGGTGAACACCGATGGCGGCTGCCTTGCCTGCGGAGAGCCGATCGGCGCTTCGGGCCTGCGGCAGGTCTACGAGAACGTCGTGCAATTGCGGGGCGACGGCGGCGGGCGGCAGGTGCCCGGCCATGACGGGCGAGGGCCAAGGACGGCCTACAGCCACGTCTACGGTGCCCCCGGCGTCTCCGCCGTCACCATTATGGAACGCTGATGGATATAGACCTTTCCCCTGCAGATGCCGCGTTCCGCGAAGAAGTTCGCAACTTCCTGCGCGATCATCTGCCCGCCGAAGTAAAAGACGGCGCGGCGGCGACCCCGTCGGTCTTCGTCGAGCCGGAGATTGGGCAGGCGTGGAACGCGGTGCTCCATGCCAAGGGCTGGCTGGGCTATCAGTGGCCCGTGGAACATGGCGGCACCGGCTGGACCCCGCTGCAGCGCTACCTGTTCGAGAAGGAGTGCGCTGCGGCAGGCGCGCCGAACCTGACCGTGCTGGGCCTGAAGCTGCTGGCCCCGGTCATCTACAACTTCGGCACCGAGGCGCAGAAGGCGCAAGTACTGCCGCGCATCCTTTCGGGCGAGGATTACTGGTGTCAGGGCTTTTCCGAGCCGGGCGCCGGGTCCGACCTTGCCAGCCTGAAGACCCGCGCCGTGCGGGAGGGCGACCACTACCGCGTAACTGGCTCCAAGATCTGGACCACTCACGCGCATCACGCCAACCGCATGTTCACACTGGTCCGCACGAATACGGAGGTGAAGAAGCAGGCCGGCATCTCGTTCCTGCTGATCGACCTTGCCAGCCCGGGCGTGTCGGTGCGCCCGATCCTGACCAATGCGGGCGACCATGAAGTCAACCAGGTGTTCCTGGAGGACGTGCTGGTGCCTGCCGAAAACCTCGTCGGCGGCGAGGGTGACGGCTGGACGATCGCCAAGTTCCTGCTCGAAAACGAACGCGGCGGTTCTTGCCATGCGCCCAAGCTGGGCTACGATCTGGACCAGATCGAGCAGGCGGCACGGCAGGAGAGCGATGGAAAAGGCGGGATTCTTGCCGAACAGATCGACTGGCGCCGCCGGGTGGCGAGGGCGCGGCTGGCAGTCAACGCGCTGGAGATGATCGAACTGAAGATCATCTCCGAAATCGCCAAGGGCCGCAAACCCGGCCCGCAGACTTCGCTGACTAAGCTGCTCGCGTCCAATTTGCGGCAGGAGATCGATCTTCTGGCAGTGGACTTGTACGGCCCCGCCGGGCTGCAGCTTGAAACCGCGCGTCCGCTCTATGGCGACAATGCGCCCACCGCAGTTCATTCGCGCGCAGCGCAGGTGGCCTCGGCGCGCTATCTCAACAGCCGCGCCTGGACGATCTTCGGCGGCACCAACGAAGTGCAGAGCACCATCATCGCCAGATCGGTACTGGGCCTGTGATTGCACATATCAACACCAAACCCGAGAGGAACCCCCGATGCAGCTGAACCGCGAGGCGCTGACCCGCGCCTACCGGCAGATGAAGCTGATCCGCGAATTCGAGGAACGGCTTCACGAGGAAATCCAGACCGGAGAGATCGCGGGCTTCACGCACCTCTACTGCGGGCAGGAAGCAGTGGCGGTGGGCGTGTGCGAACACCTGACCGAACGGGACAAGATCGTCTCCACCCATCGCGGCCACGGGCACTGCCTGGCCAAGGGCTGCGACGTGGAGGGGATGATGAAGGAGATCTGGGGCAGTCAGGAGGGCCTTTGCAACGGCAAGGGCGGCTCCATGCACATCGCCGACATCGACAAGGGCATGCTGGGCGCCAACGGCATCGTCGGCGCGGGCGCGCCGATCGCGGTGGGCGCGGCGATCTCCTCCAAGATCGACGGCCCCGACGCCGACGGCAAGCTGGCCGTCTCCATCGCCTTTTCCGGTGATGGCGCCTGCAACCAGGGCACCACGTTCGAGGCGATGAACCTCGCCGTCGTCACCAAAGCGCCGGCGATCTTCGTGTTCGAGAACAATCACTACTCCGAACACACCGGCGTCGATTACGCGGTCGGCACTGCGCGCGACATCGCCAGCCGTGCCGAGGCGTTCGGGATGAAGGTCTGGCGCGCGGACGGCACCGATTTCTTCGCCGTCTACGATACCTTCCGCGAAGTGCTGGAATATGTCCGCGCCCCCGGCAACGGCCCGGCAGCAGTGGAATTCGATACGGAGCGCTTCTTCGGCCACTTCGAAGGCGACCCGCAGCGCTATCGCGGCGAGGGGGAACTGGATCGCCTGCGCGCCGAGCGGGACTGCATCACAATCTTCCGCAGGAGCGTGACCGGCGCCGCGCTGCTGGACGATGCCGCGCTCGACACGATCGACACGGACGCCCTGAAAGCGATCGAGGATGCCGTGGCGGCTTCACGCGCAGCGGCGCGCCCCGCGCCCGAGAACGTCCTCGACAACGTCTACATCAGCTACTGACGGCAGGAGCGAACCCATGGCAAAGATGATGTATCGCGACGCCATCCGTAACACGATCTTCCAGGAAATGCAGCGCGACAGCCGCGTCGTCGTCCTTGGCGAGGACGTCGCGGGGGGCATGGGCACGGCGGGCGGACCGGAGGCCATCGGCGGCATCTGGTCCACCTCTACCGGGTTCTACGACGCCTTCGGACCCGACCGCGTGATCGACACCCCGATCAGCGAAAGCGCCATCATGGGCGCGGCGGGCGGACTGGCGCTGGCTGGCAAGCGGCCCGTGGCAGAGATCATGTTCGCCGACTTCATCGGCGTGTGCATGGACCAGCTGTGGAACCAGATCGCCAAGTTCCGCTACATGTTCGGCGGCAAGTCGGTTTGCCCGGCGGTGATCCGCATGCCCTGCGGCGCGGGGTACAATGCCGCCGCCCAGCACAGCCAGATGATCAGCCAGTTCGTGACCGGGATGCCGGGGATCAAGGTGGTCATGCCGGCCACCCCCGCCGACGCCTGCGGCCTGCTGCGGCAGGCGATCCGCGACGACGATCCGGTGGTGTTCCTTGAGCACAAGTTCCTGTACGGCATGACCGGCGAAGTGCCTGACGATCCGGATTTCACGATCCCCTTCGGCCACGCCCGCCTAGCGCGCGCCGGGCAGGACGTGACGATCGTGGCCAGCGGCATGATGGTCGGCTATGCCGAAACCGCCGCCGACGATCTGGCGCAGGACGGCATCGGCTGCGACGTGATCGACCTGCGCACCACGTCGCCGCTGGACGAGGAGGCGATCCTCGATTCGGTGGAAGTGACGGGCCGCGCCGTCATCGTCGACGAAGCGCCCCCGCGCTGCTCGCTGGCGACCGACATAGCGGCGCTGGTGGCGCAGAAGGCCTTTGCCAGCCTGCGCGCGCCGATTGAGATGGTCACCCCGCCGCACACCCCCGTGCCGTTCGCCCGCGAACTCGAAAGCGCGTACCTGCCCAGCCCCGCAAAGATCGCGGCGGCCGTGCGCAAGACGCTTTCATACCGGTGAGGAGGCCCTGACATGAGCCGCATCCGCGCCTTCACGATGCCGAAGTGGGGCATCGAAATGACCGAAGGCACCATCGCCGACTGGACCGTGAAGGAGGGCGAGAGCTTCCGCCGCGGCCAGACGCTATGCCTGATCGAAACCGCCAAGATCACCAACGAGGTCGAGGCCGAATACGACGCCACCGTGCGCCGCATCATCGTGCCCGGCGGGTCGGAGGCCGAGCCGGTCGGCGCGCTGCTGGCGGTGTTCGATGAAGGGTCGCACTCCGAGGAAGAGATCGACGCGTTCGTCGCCGCATTCCGCCCCGCCGAGGGTGGGATCGCCAAGGGTGCCGAAAAGACGAAGGCCGCGCCCGAACCCGTCGCCGTCGCTTCGGTCGCCGAGAAGCCTCGCACCCGGATCGACACCAACCGCCCCATCAGCCCCGAGGCCCTGCGTCTTGCCGAGGAAGAGGGCGTGGACGTCGCCGTCATCGAAGGCTCTGGCCGGGGCGGGCGCATCACGCATCAGGACGTGGTCAAGGCTTTGCGCGGAGCGGCCACGGACGCCCCGCGGGGCGCTTTGCCGGTGGAGTTGGAGGATCTCAAGATCTTCGCGTCTCCGCTGGCGCGCCGGATCGCTGCCCTGCATGGCCTGTCGTTGCAGGGCGTGACCGGCACCGGCCCGCGTGGGCGCATATCCAAGGCGGACGTGCTGGCGCTGGTCCCGAAACCCGCAGCCGGCGGCATCGGCGCGCCCGCTTTCGTTGCAGGTGAAAACCGGCCCGAGATCGTGCCCTTCGACCGCATCCGCAAGATCGTGGCGCAGCGGCTGACGCAGGCCAAGCAGGAAATCCCGCACTTCTACCTGCGCACATCGGCCCGCGCCGACGCCCTGCTTGAGATGCGCCGGACAGCGAACCTGGTGCTGGGCAGCAAGGCCTCTGTCAACGACTGGATCGTCAAGGCCAGCGCCGTCGCTCTGGCCCGGCACCCGGACGTGAACGTGCAGGTGCACGGGGCCGAGATTCACCGCTTTCCCCACGCCGACGTTGCCATCGCCGTCGCCAGCCCCAAGGGTCTGGTCACGCCGGTGGTGCGTCAGGCAGACCTTATGCGGATCGACCAGCTGGCAGCAGAAACCCGCCGCCTGATCGACAAGGCGCAGGCCGGCAAGCTGGGCATGGAAGACATGGAGGGCGGCACATTCTCAGTCTCGAACCTTGGCATGTTCGGGATCGAGAACTTCGACGCGATCATCAACCCCCCGCAGGGCGCGATCCTGGCCGTGGGCGCCGCCGCCCGCGTGCCGGTGGAGTGCCCCGGCGGCGTCGCCTTCGAGACACGCCTGTCGCTGACCCTCTCGGTCGATCACCGCGCCATCGACGGGGCTGCGGGCGCGCAGTTCCTGCAAACGCTCAAGGGCCTGATCGAAGCGCCCGAGGGATTGTTCGGGGCCTGACTGGACAAGAAAAAGGATAAGAGAATGACCGCAGAGGCTGCCCAACCCGACCTCAGGCCCGGCCCGCTCAAGCGACTGGGCGACGTGATCCAGCTGGCCTATTTCCCGACCGACTTCGATGCCACGCTGAAATACTGGATCGAGACAGTGGGCGTCGGCCCGTTCTTCGTGCTCAACGACGTGCGGCTGGACGACATGAAATACAAGGGCCAGCCCACCGATGCCACCTTCACCATGGCGATCGGGTACTGGGGCGACATTCAGATAGAGCTGATCCGCACCGACAGCGATGCGCCCTCGCTCTACTCCGGCGAATACGCCGTGCGCGACCGGCTGCACCACGTCTGCGTTTTCGTCGAATCCATCGCGGAGGCCCGCCGCGCCTGCGCCGAAGCGGGCGCCGAGGTGATCGTCGAGGGCAAGGTCGGCGCGGATGGCGAAGTGATCTACGTCGATCCCGGCCAAGGGCCGGGCCATGTCATCGAATACCTTCAGCCGCTGTCCGGCACCGAAGGCCTGTTCCAGATGATGAAGGACGCCGCCCGTGACTGGGACGGTTCCGATCCGATCAGGGTGCTGCAGTGATGACCGAGATTTCCCGATACGCGCGCGACATGGCCGACCGGGTCGAGGCCTTCGTGCGCGAAAAGGTCGTGCCGTTCGAAAGCGACCCGCGCCGCGACCATCATGGCGCGCCGACCGACGAACTGCTGATGGACCTGCGCGCCATGGCCCGCGAAGCCGGCGTGCTGACCCCGCACATCAAGGCGGACGGTTCGCACCTGACCCAGCGTGAGACGGCTGTGGTGCTGATCCGTTCGGGCCTGTCGCCGCTCGGGCCGCTGGCCTGCAACACCATGGCGCCTGACGAGGGCAACATGTACCTCATCGGCCATGTCGGCTCGCCCGCCCTGAAGGAGCGGTTCCTGAAGCCGCTGGTGGAGGGCAGGGGCCGCTCCGCCTTCTTCATGACCGAACCCGCCGAGTGGGGCGGCGCCGGGTCCGACCCCTCGATGATGAAGACCACCTGCCGCAGGGACGGCGACCACTGGGTCATCAACGGGCGCAAGACTTTCATCACCGGCGCGCAGGGGGCGATGGTGGGCATCGTCATGGCGGCGTCGGCAGAGGAGGACACCAAAGGCGGCGCCTGCATGTTCCTGGTGGACCTGCCCGACGACGCCATCCGCATCGACGAGGTTCCCGACACCATCGACAGCTCGATGCCCGGCGGCCACGCCACCCTGACCATCGACAACCTGCGGGTGCCCGCCAGCCAGATGCTGGGCAGCCCCGGAGAAGGGTTCAAGTATGCGCAGGTCCGCCTGTCCCCGGCGCGCCTGTCGCACTGCATGCGCTGGTTGGGCACCTGCATGCGCGCGCACGAAATCGCCAGCGACTATGCCTGCCGCCGCCATGCCTTCGGCAAGCAATTGATAGAGCACGAAGGCGTCGGCTTCATGCTGGCCGAGAACGAAATCCTCATCAAACAGTGCGAACTGATGATCGACTGGTGCGCAGGCGTACTGGATACCGGATCGCTGGGCACGGTCGAAAGCTCGATGGCGAAAGTTTCGGTGTCCGAAGCCCTGATGAAGATCGCCGACAACTGCGTGCAGGTGATGGGCGGCACCGGCGTCACCGAACGGACCATCGTGGAGCAGGCCTTCCGAGAAGTGCGCGCCTTCCGCATCTATGACGGCCCCACCGAAGTCCACAAATGGAGCCTAGCCAAGAAAATCCGCCGCGACTGGCGCAAGGCGCAGGAGGCGAAAGCGCAAACCGGGGCGCAAACGGAAAGCCAGCCGGCATGAGCGACGTTGCCGAGGCCAATTCCGGCACCACCGCCGTGCGCGAAGGCTATGCCTTCGATGAGGCGGCGCTGACGGCATGGCTTGAGGCCAACGTCGCTGGGTTCGCGGGGCCGCTGACGATCGAACAGTTCCGGGGCGGTCAGTCGAACCCGACCTACAAGCTGGTGACCCCGTCGCGCAGTTACGTGCTGCGCCGCAAGCCGCCGGGCCAGTTGCTGAAGGGCGCCCATGCCGTGGAGCGCGAGGCGCGGGTGCTGACCGCTCTGCACGGCGCCGGGTTCCCGGTCGCCCGCGTCCATGCCCTGTGCGAGGATGACAGCGTCATCGGCACATGGTTCTACGTCATGGACATGGTGGAGGGTCGCATCTTCTGGGACGCTGCCGTGCCGGGCGTGTCCCATGCGGAACGCGCCGCCATCTACGATGCGATGAACGCCACGATCGCGCAGCTCCATTCGCTCGATCCGCAGGCGATCGGCCTTGGCGACTACGGGCGGCCCGGCAATTACTTCGCGCGTCAGGTGGGCCGCTGGTCGAAGCAGTATTTCGAGGACGAGGCCGCCGGTCGCAACGACGACATGGACGCCGTGATCGCCTGGCTGGAAGCCGAAATGCCCGCGGACGACGGCGCCTCCAGCGTGATCCACGGCGACTTCCGCATCGACAACATGATATTCCACCCCACGCAGCCGCGCGTGCTGGCGGTGCTGGACTGGGAACTGTCGACGCTGGGTCATCCGTTGGCCGATTTCGCCTACCACGCGATGATGTACCACATGCCGCCGCACATCGTGGCGGGGCTTGGTGGCACCGACATCGCTGCGCTGGGCATCCCGACCGAGCAGGACTACATCGCCGCCTACTGCCGTCGGACCGGGCGCGACGGGCTGCCGGACTATCGTTACACCATGGCGTTCAACTTCTTCCGGCTGGCAGCAATCTTCCACGGCATCAAGGGCCGCGTCATCCGGGGCACTGCCGCCAACGCCCAGGCGAGAGAACGGGCGGAGGCCTTCCCGGAACTGGCCCGGCTTGCCCTGTCCTTTGCGCAGGCCGCTCCGACATCCCGCACCTGATCACGGATTGCCGGCCGTGAACCACTAGTTCGGGGCAAGGCGCGGAGGCTTCGCAAGGGTCTGCGCTGCGCCTGTCGAAGCCCTCGCAGCCGACTGCCTACGCATTTTCTTGACTTTCGCGCTAGTGGAACCTAATTCCCGGCCTTTCCGATCCCTTTAGATTCTTTACCGGGAGTGCCCATGGCGCGCGTTACTGTCGAAGATTGCGTCGACAAGATCCCCAACCGCTTCGACCTCGTCCTCCTCGCCGCCCAGCGCGCGCGTGAGATTTCGGGCGGCGCGGAACTGACCATCGAGCGCGATCGCGACAAGAATCCCGTCGTGGCCCTGCGTGAAATCGCAGAGCAGAGCGTCGTGCCCAAGATCCTCAAGGAAACCCTCGTCACCTCGATGCAGCGCGTGCTGCCGGACGACGACGACGAGATGGACGAAATCGGTTCGCTCAGCCAGTCGGCCGAAGCCCTGCGCATCACTGCCTCGGCTCCGACCCGCAACACTTCGCTGGGCGGCGATTACGACGGTTGACGTCTGGCGTTGACTGTCGCGGCGCGGCAGGCAACGGTAAGGCGTGGCTGCAAAATCGAAACTACCGCGTATTATCGGATTGACCGGAGGGGCGCCCAAGCGGGCCGCCCCTCCGTCTGCGTCTGGAGAAGCTCCCGAACAGGCGCAAAGGCAGTCCGGCGCGACTATCGCGATCTACAGCGTCAAGGGCGGCGTCGGTAAGACGACTTTCGCCGCCAATCTGGCCTGGTGTTCGGCGCAGCAGGCGGGGCACTCCACGCTGCTGTGGGATCTCGACGCGGCGGGTGGTTCGGCCTTCCTCTACGGCCTTGAGCCCAGCGAAACCCGGCTTGCCGAAGAGGTTTTCGCCCGCGAACGATCGCCCGCGCGGCTGATCCAGCCCTCGGGGTTTGATCGACTGGACGTGCTTCCGGCAGATGAATCGATCCGAGCATTGGATGCGCAGCTGGTGCGCCTTGGCAAACGCCGACGGCTGGCGAAGCTGACCGAGGAACTCTCTGCCGACTACGCCCGCATCGTGCTGGACTGCCCGCCCGTCATGAACGAACTATCGGCCCAGGTCGTGCGCGCGGCAGATCTGGTCATCGTGCCGTTGCCTCCTTCGCCCCTGTCCGCCCGTGCCTTCGACCTCGTGGTTCGAGAAATTGCGGGCAACACCAAGCGGCATCCGCCGATCCTGCCCGTGCTCTCGATGCTGGACCTGCGCCGGACGCTGCATCGTCAGGCGCAGGAGGCGAACCCCAACTGGCCGGCGATTCCCTATGCCAGCGCGGTGGAGCAATGCGCCGTCCAGCGCAAGCCGGCAGGCGCCCTTGCGCCGCAAAGCCCGGCCGCGCAGGCGTTCGAACGGCTGTGGGGCGCGATCGACAAGAAGCTGGCCCAGCCGCGCTGAGGGTGTTTCGATGAGATGGTCAGCGCGCCAGGAGGCTGCGCCTGCGGTGACGTCGCTATTCCGCGCTCCTAAGGTTGCCGCCACGACGATTGGCAAGGCGATTCATCTATCGGGCAGTCTCGCGATCGCCGCATGATGCACGCCGTGTGCCCTGACGTTGGCTGCCCCCCACACTTCTTCGGAGGGGCTCCGCCCCCCGATTAAGCGCGGGGAGGAATGCGGGACGCAAAGGGGGCGTCAGACCTGCGCCTGACGCCCCCTCCTGCATTCTCCACTTGGGAGAACTCTTCAGTCCCGTTCAGGCTCCCTGCGGGGCGTGGCCCGAGAAGCGGCGGCCTGCCTTCGGAATGGCAGAGCCCGACAGAGGACGCGGCGCGGACGGGCCGCGGATGTCCGACGGACGATCGATCTTGCCGGTTTCGAGCAGTTGCTTGATCTCGTCGCCCGAGAGCGTCTCGTACTCCAGCATGGCCTGCGCCAAGGCTTCCAGCGCCTCGGCCTGATCCTTCAGAATCTGCGTGGCGCGGGCATGGGCATTGTCCACCAGAGCGCGAATCTCGCTGTCGATCAGCTTGTTCGTTTCGCTGGAACCCATCGTGCGCTGGGTGCCGCCCATGCCGAGGTAGCCTTCCTGACTGTCCTCGTACTGGATCGGCCCAAGCTTGTCGGACATGCCCCACTTGGTAACCATCGAGCGCGCCAGACTGGTGGCGTACTGAATGTCCGAGGAGGCACCGGACGATACCTTGTCGTAGCCGAAGATCAGCTCTTCTGCCACGCGGCCACCCATGGCGACCGAGAGGTTGGCCAGCATCTTGTCGCGGTGGTACGAATAGCTGTCCCGTTCCGGCAGGCGCATGACCATACCCAGCGCGCGACCGCGCGGAATGATGGTGGCCTTGTGGATCGGGTCTGATGCGGCTTCGTTCAGCGAGACGATGGCGTGACCGGCTTCGTGATAGGCGGTCATCTTCTTCTCGTCGTCGGTCATCACCATGGAGCGGCGTTCCGCGCCCATCATGACCTTGTCCTTGGCGTCCTCGAACTCCTGCATGGCGACCAGCCGCTTGTTGCGGCGCGCGGCGAGCAGGGCAGCCTCGTTCACGAGGTTGGCGAGGTCGGCGCCGGAGAAGCCGGGCGTACCGCGCGCGATCACGCGCGGGTTGACGTCAGGCGCCAGCGGCACCTTCTTCATGTGCACGGCCAGGATCTTCTCGCGGCCGTCGATGTCGGGCACGGGCACCACGACCTGGCGGTCGAAGCGGCCGGGACGCAGCAGCGCGGGGTCCAGCACGTCGGGGCGGTTGGTCGCCGCGATGATGATGATGCCCTCGTTCGCCTCGAAGCCGTCCATCTCGACCAGCAGCTGGTTGAGGGTCTGTTCGCGTTCGTCGTTCGAGTTGCCGAGGCCATGGCCGCGATGGCGACCGACGGCATCGATTTCGTCGATGAAGACGATGCACGGCGCGTTCTTCTTCGCCTGTTCGAACATGTCGCGCACACGGCTGGCGCCGACGCCGACGAACATCTCGACGAAGTCGGAGCCCGAGATCGTGAAGAACGGCACGCCCGCCTCGCCGGCGATGGCGCGGGCGAGCAGGGTCTTGCCGGTACCGGGCGAGCCGACCAGCAGCGCGCCCTTGGGAATCTGGCCGCCGAGCTTGGAGAAGCGGCTGGGATCACGCAGGAACTCGACGATTTCCTCCAGCTCCTCACGCGCTTCGTCGATGCCGGCGACATCGTCGAAGGTGACGCGCCCCGACCGTTCGGTCAGCAGCTTGGCCTTCGACTTGCCGAAGCCCATCGCGCCCGAGCCGCCGCCCTTCTGGACCTGCCGCAGCGCGAAGAACGCGATGCCGACGATCAGCACGAAGGGCAGGGTCTGCGCCAGGATGTAGAGCAGCAGGCTGCCCTGTTCGGCTTCCTTGCCGGAATACTTGACGTCGTTCTGCGACAGCAGCTGCGTCAGCGAAGTGTCGCCAGGGACGGGGACGGTCGAGAAACTGTCTCCGTTCTTGAGCTTTCCGTCGATGCGGGTGTCGGCAATCTCCACCGAGGCGACGCTGCCTTCGGCGACCTTTGCGCGGAAGTCCGAATAGGGGATCGCCGGACCGCTAGTGGCGCGCGATCCGAACATCGACACCACCATCAGGAGCGCGAGGAAGATGCCGCCCCATACGAGCAGGCTCTTGACCCAGGGGTTGCCGTTGGGCTGGTCGTCGTTCATTTTGCGGGAATCCGTCCTTTCGCACGTCAATGTAAGCGCATGGGGCTGAATCACAAGCGGGGCGGGCGATCACCGCGATCGTTTTGGCGCGATATTCGACGCAACCGCCCTTGAACGTGCGTCAGTGAATGTCAGACAACCGCGCAAGCGGCAGGCGCAGGGTCATGCAGGCGCCCGATTCGCGACCTTCCAGCGCGATCTCGCCGTCCAACTGGCGGCTCAGTACGCGCGAGATCCGCAGGCCCAGACTGTCCGCCTCAGCCGGGACGAAGCCGGGGGCGAGGCCTGCGCCGTCGTCCTCGACCTGCAGCAGCATGACGTCGCCATCCCGGGCGAGGCGCACGACGATGGCACCGCTGTGCCGCCCGGCGAAACCGTGCTCAAGAGCGTTGGCGACGGCCTCCGTCACGATGAGCGCGACCGGCACGGCGCTGTCGGGGCGCAAGGTGATGCCGGGCGCCGCGTCGATCGTGCAGGTGATGCCGGGCCGTGCGCTGCTGGCCATCGTCTTGGCGCAGACTTCGCGGAGGAAATCGTCAAGCGACACCAGTTCCCCGTCATGGCGGTAAAGCTGTCGCTGAATGTCGCCGATCACCTGAAGCCGGGCGGAAGCGTCCGACAGAGCGCGGCGAGCGGCGGGTTCGGTCAGCCCGCGCATCTGCAGCGCAATCACCGCGCCGACCATCTGCAGGTTGTTGCCCACGCGGTGCTGCATTTCCTGGAACAGCAGTTCGGCACGCTCGGCCAGATGGCGGCGCTCCTCTGCCAGGGCGCGCACTTCCTCGCGCGCGGCGTGAAGGCGCGCGTTGGCCGACTGCATGAAGTGGACGAGCGCGATGTCGGTGGTGACCACGGCCGTGTAGAACACCATTGCCGTCAGGGTGCCCGCGTCGGTTCCGAACGCCATCCGCGGCGGGATGAATACGTACCATGCAAAAAGCCCGCAGATCACTGCTGCAAGCGTGCCGGGGCGTGGCCCGAACAGGAAAGAGCTGAGGATTACCGCCGGAAAGAAGGTGAGGAACGGATAACCGGGCGGGAACGCCGCATCGAGCGTCCAGCGCAGCCACAAGGCGAAGAGGCACAGCCCCGCCGTCGTCGCATACTGCACCGCCGGCCGTTCGGGCAGCAGGGGCAGGCGTTCGGTAAAGCGACTCAGTCTGGACAACGCTTCACCTCGATCGACTTGCTGCGACGCGCGCCTCCCCGCAGTATCGCATGAAACAGACGCGTGAAAGCGGCGGCGGTTCCGGTGCGTGCAAAACCCCTCTGCGTGCCCTACCTAGGAGGGCCGCTTATCCGGAGCACCGTTGCAATGACCCCTGGCCGCATCCATCCCGTCTACGCGAACATGGGCGCCACCGTGTTCGAGCGCATGTCCGCCCTTGCGCGCGAGACGGGGGCGATCAACCTGGGACAGGGCTTTCCCGATACGACGCCGCCGCCGGAACTGCTGGAAGCGGGTGTGAGGGCGCTGCGCGACCGGTCGAGCCAGTATCCGCCCAGCGGCGGGCTGCCGCAACTGCGCGAGGCGGTGTGCGCGCATTATGACCGCACGCAGGGGCTGGCGCTGTCGCCGGGCGAAGTCACTGTCACGTCCGGCGCCACCGAGGCGATTGCCGCTGCCGTGCTGGCGCTGGTTTCGGCGGGGGACGAGGTGATCCTGTTCCAGCCCGCCTACGATGCCTATGCGCCGCTAGTGCGCCGGGCCGGGGGCATTCCGGTGTCCATCGGCCTGCAGCCGCCCGCTTTTCGCTACGACGGCGCAGCGCTGGAGGCGGCAGTCACGCCGCGAACGCGGGCGATCATCCTCAACGACCCGCTGAACCCTGCAGGAACCGTGGCGAGCGTACCGGAACTGGAAGCCATCGCGCGGATCTGTGTGGCGCACGATCTTGCTGCGATCTGCGACGAGGTGTGGGAGCAGGTGCGCTTCGATGGCGGGCCCCACCGCTCGCTGATGGCCTTTGAAGGCATGGCCGAACGCACGGTGAAGATCGGTTCGGCCGGCAAGATCTTCGGGCTCACCGGGTGGAAGATCGGCTGGACCGTCGCACGCGGTGAACTGGCGCAGGCGCTTGGCCGGGTACACCAGTTCCTGACCTTCACCAGCGCCGTGCCGCTGCAATGGGCGGTGGCCGAAGGGCTGGCGATGGCCCACGTGCTTAACGGCCTGCAGAGCCAATGGGCGGCATCGCGCGCCCGGTTGCGGACAGGGCTGGAAGGCGCCGGACTGGCGGTGCTGCCCAATGCGGCGACGTGGTTTCTCTGCGCCGACCTTGCCGCATCGGGAGTGCCGCTGGATGACGCCGCCTTTGCCGAACGGGCCCTGCGCGAGGCGGGCGTGGCGACGGTGCCGGTCAGCGCGCTCTACGAAGGCAGAGGCGTGCCGAGCCACATCGTGCGGCTGTGCTTCACCAAGTCCGATGCGATGCTGGATCAGGCGACGGAGCGGCTGGGCACATGGGTGCAGTCACTGTGAGCGCCTTTGGATGGCGGGCGATGCAGCCAACTGACATCGATGGGGTCGTGCAGGTGGCGGCGGCCTGCTTTCCCGATCATTTCGAAAACCGCGCGTGCTTCGAGGAGCGGCTGGCGCTCTATCCCGGCGGCTGCTTCGTTCTGGGGCGGGGCGATGCGGTGAAGGGCTATCTCATCGCGTACCCGTGGCCCTTCGGCGCCATCCCGCCGCTCAACACACTCCTCGGCGCGCTGCCGGACGCACGCGATGCGTTCTACCTCCATGACCTCGCCCTCCACCCCGAAGCCCGCGGCGGCGGCCACGCGCGCCCCGCACTGGAGCGCCTGGCCGCCGCCTTGCGGGAAGCGGGTGCGACACGCATCGCGCTGGTATCGGTCAACGATTCACTGGCGTTCTGGCAAGGCATGGGCTTTGCGCCCGTCGCCGCCGATGACGTGCTGAGCGCGAAGCTGGCGAGTTACGGCGAAGGCGCAAGGTACATGGTGCGCGTGCTGTGATGCGTTGCCGGCGGCGCTTTCGGCAGATGCATTTAGGATCGACTTGATCGCTCTGATGATGGTGGAGCGCGAAACTGCGATTCTCCAGCGCTCATGTGGCATGAATGGTCACCACATCGTCCATAGGCGGCGTTCGGTGGAAGAACGTGCGTACCGTGCAAAGCGCCGCCACGGCGACAAGTGACCCGCCTAGAATGTCGACGAAATAATGCCCGCCAATCGGGATGGCAGAGATGGACAAGAGGGTCGCGACAAATATCGTGATCGGGCGTGAAGCTGCAAAGGGCCATAAAGCCCATGCAAAGATGATGGCCATTGTAGCGTGGAAGCTTGGGAAGGTAATGATGCCGCCGAGGTCTTGCAGATCGATGGCGGTCAAAGAACCGTCCGTGATGCCCTGGATTATTCGATCAAAATGATCGGCGTTCGCCGGGCGGCTTCCATCATTGTAATAGACAAACGCCGCGCGTGCAGGGAAGAAGAAAGATACGAGTACTGTGATCGTGAGGGATACGCCAAAGGCTGTCATGAAGAAATAAAGGCGCTCAAACATCTCTTTGATACAAAGTACGCCGATGATTATTGGTGGAAAAGCAATATGTGTGAAGTACGCCGCTGACAAGGTAACGAGTAATGCGGGGTGGCTTGTCACCCACTCTCTCACGCCAAGCCAATCGAACCCGATGAAACGGTCGGCTTCATGAAGCACGCCGTCTTTGAAATCGATAGAATGTTTCATCGAGACATAGCTCGCTACGGCGCCCACCATTCCAATAATCGTGAACAGCAGCAGCATGTTGAGGAACCGGAGTGCGAATTTCAGAACCGGATGATCGTTCGCACGCCTGCGTGCTGAAAGAATGGAAAAAAGACCGTAGAAGCCCACTGTAAGTAATGAGTTACGGGTGAAACTGAAGCCGGACAACGCAGCAGACGAAGCCACCAGGACGCATCCGCTGACGACAGCGAGCCAGAGCCGCTTTTCGGTGCCATCCAGATCTCGTCCGTTCTTATACATAGCGCTAAGTACCGACCCGTGGTTAACGCATTGCTCCCGATTTCTCGGAGCGGGACTGCCGGTGTGGGCCAGGCCTCACAATCGAGAGCCTCGTTTTTGCGCATGCAGCAATAATCTTTCGTGACGACGATTTTGACGCGGTTCCAGAAGGGCGGCGTCCATTGTGCAGACAGTGAACGCGCCGGATTTTCGGTCAGATGCGTCAGTGGCGCTCTAAACCCGATAGCGCTTTCCTACACCTGCGGTGCCCGGTATCCTCGCGTCGGGTCTTTCTCATCGTCGCGCCGAAGACGGCTTGTTCAGTTTCATACATGGGCCTGCGCGCATGTATTTCATCAACTTGGGCCAGTCGAAGCCCACTTGCCCGCCCCCGCTGCTAGCGCGTAAAGGGCAGGGTGCAATGGCCGATCCGCGTATCTCCCACATCGAACTCGACGATGCGACCATCCTGTGGCGCAATGCCGACATCGAACAGGAACGGCGCATCGCCATCTTCGACCTTATAGAAGACAACGTCTTCAATCCCTTGCGCTCGTCGAAGGCCGGCCATGGCGGGCCGTATCATGTGCGGCTGTCGGTGCAGGACGGGCGGCTTTCGCTGGCGATCGCGGCGGAAGACGGCTCGGAACTGGAGACGCTGGTGCTGGGTCTGGCCCGTTTCCGCCGGCCGATCCGCGAATATTTCGCCATTTGCGAAAGTTACTATCAGGCGATTCGCAAGGCGACCGCGCAGGAGATCGAGACCATCGACATGGCCCGCCGCGCCATCCACAACGAAGCGTCCGAACTGCTGATCGAACGGCTTGCCGGCAAGGTCGAGACGGATCACCCTACCGCCCGGCGGCTGTTCACGCTGATCTGCGTCCTGCACATCCGCGGCTGAGGGGGCATCATGGCGCGCAACGGCAAGTCCGCCCCTCGCAGAGGTGCAGGCGGCGGCAGGAAACTTTTATGGCAGGTGCTGGGCGCCCTGCTGCTGGCGGCGATCGTCGCCGGAGCGTGGGGCTGGTGGCACTTGCGCCACTGGACGCCGGAGCGGGGGGCCTATCCGCTGCAGGGGGTGGAGATCGGCGCCGACGATGGCGAAGTCAGCTGGAAGTCGCTGAAGGCGATCGGCGCGGACTTCGCCTATATCGATGCCAGCGCCAGCGCATTTGCCCGCGATCCGGGTTTCGTCGACAACTTCGATGCGGCCAAGGCGGCGGGAATGCAGGTGGGCGCGCTGCACCGCTACGATCCATGCCAGCCCGCAGGAACGCAGGCGGCGAACTTCGTCACCACAGTGCCGCGCGATCCCAAGCTGTTGCCGCCCGCCGTCGAACTCGACATGCTGGCCGACAATTGCCCGGTGAAGGTGTCCGATGCCCGCGTCGAAAGCGAGCTGATGACCTTTCTCAACCAGGTCGAGACGCATGCGGGCAAGCCGGTGATCCTCAAGGTCAGCCCGGCGTTCCAGTCGCGCTATGCCATCGCCCGCAAGCTGGACCGCAACCTGTGGCTGGTGCAGGACCGGGTAGAGCCGGGCTATGCCGGGCGTCCGTGGACGATGTGGACGGCCAACCATGCACTGGCGAACGAGGTTGCTCAGGGAGGTCTGCGCTGGGTAGTGGTGCTGCCATGACCGATAACAAGACTCGAGACACCCTGATGGCCGCCGCCCGCAAGGCCGCTGCGGGGGCCTATGCGCCTTATTCCAACTTCCACGTCGGCGCGGCCCTGCTGCTGGCGGATGGCACCGTGGTGACCGGCGCCAACGTGGAGAACGCCAGCTATGGCCTGTCGCTCTGTGCGGAAACCGTGGCTGTATCGGGCATTCTGGCGCGCGGAGAACGCCCCGCGCTACACGCCGTGGCAGTCACGGGCGGCGCGCCGGGCGCTCCCGGGGAAGGCGCGCAGGTGACGCCGTGCGGGCGCTGTCGGCAGGTGCTCAATGAGATCGCGCAGCTTGGCGGTACCGACCCCGTGATCTGGTGCGACGGCGGCGGCGAAGTGCTCGAAACGAAGTTGTCCGAACTGCTGCCTTACGCCTTCGGTCCTGCCAATCTGGGATGAGCACGGGGCGGGGCGTCCCGATTTCCCCGCTCCTGCAAAGGCCATCCCCGTCGGCGCAATGCCACCGAAGCGTATCTGCTGATACCTTTTCCCCATGCAGGTGCGTGCGGGGGAAACGCGTGTGAAGACCGGACTTGTCCCGAAAGATGCCGTCGAAGTGCGGCGCAATCATTTTAATGCGATAAGGCTGGCGATGGCGCTGGCGGTGATCTGGTCGCACTGTTTTGCACTGTATCTGGGGAGCGAGGATACCGAACCGGTCTCGGTGCTGTTCGCAGGGTTCTGCAACGCGGGGAACCTCGGCGTGCGGGTGTTCTTCATCATCAGCGGCTTCCTGATTGCACAGAGCTACCTTGCCCGCCGCGGCGAGGCGGATTTTTTCGGACGGCGAATCCGGCGGATCTATCCGGGCTTCATCGTCGCTACGGCGTTGTGCTGGTTGGTGGTGGTGCCCCTGTATGCCAGCGCGGGCTGGAGCCTGATTACGCCCCGGCTGGTTCTGGATTGGGCATGGCACGCGCTCACCCTGCAGGGCACGGTCCCCGGCGCGGACGCCTTTGCCGGGAATCCCTCGCAGGCGGTAAATGGCGCCTTGTGGAGCATCCGTTATGAAGCGTGGTGCTACGTCGGGCTCGCCGCGCTGGGTATGGCTGGCGTGTTGCGCAGGCCCCGTCTGGTGCTGGCGCTGATGCTGGCGGTTATGGCAGGCAAGGCCCTGCTCGACCTTACCGGCAAGCAGCCCGGCGGCGGGGTGATAGAGGCGGTGTTCGGCTGGCCCTATGCGTGGTTTTCGCTGGCGCCGTGCTTTCTGGCAGGCGTGCTGGTTCGGCTTTGCGGAACCGCCGTTCCTCGTAGCGGAGCCCTACTTGCAGCCGCCGTCGTCGCGCTTGTCGCGGCAGCCCAATTAGGCGCGGGATCGCGGATCCTCTTCGACCTCGTGTTTCCCGTTTCCGTCGCTTACGTGACCTTCCACTTGGCCTTCAGCGCCGCGAGGATGCCCGATCCGGCTCGCTTCGGGGACTTATCCTATGGCGCCTATCTGTATGGTTTCCCCATCCAGCAGATGGTGCGTGCCACCGTGCCGCTGCCGTTTGCCGTTTACGTAGCCGTGTGCCTGGCCCTGTCGCTTTTGGCAGGGGTTGCCAGCTGGCATCTGGTGGAGAAGCGCTTTACCGGGAGGCCAAAGGCGCGCGCATCGAGGACGCGCGCACCGGCGATGCAGCCCGCCTGATGGGTCAGGCCGCCTCGCTCGCTACCAGCCATTCCAGCAGGGCTGCCATGCAGTCGCGCCCCAGTTGGGCGGATCGTTCCGGGCTCCAGCCCTGAAGCTTGTCGGCAGCCGGGTTATGGTCCTTGAAAGGCATTTCCAGCGTCATCGACACTGCGCCAAAGCGTTCGGCCACCTGGTTGGTGGACATCGTAAGATTGCCCGTGCCGGGGCGGGTCAGCGGATAGCCCAGCTTGGTCTGGAAATCGGGCGTGCGGCGCTCCAGCAGTTCTGCATAGCGCACGTAGCCCGCCTGCTGCTCGTTGCCGAGCGAGGGAATGCCTTCGAACCCGGCGAGGAATACGGCCGGAATGGCCTCGTCACCGTGGACGTCCATCGCGAAGTCCACGCCGCTGGCATCCATGGCGTTGCGGATCGCCAGCACTTCGGGCGACTTGTCCGGCGTCGGCTCGTCCCACTCGCGGTTGAGGTTCACGCCCGCGGCGTTGGTGCGCAGGTGCCCGCGGCGCGAACCGTCGGGGTTGGCGTTAGGCACGACATGCAGGGTGCAGCGGCGGCGAAGTTCGCGCCCGACCGAGCTGGCAGGGTCGGCCAGCAGGTCCAGCGCGCCTTCCATCCACCATTCGGCCATCGATTCGCCGGGATGCTGGCGGGCATAGAGCCAGACCTGCAATGGCCCGTCGCCCATGTCGAGGCAGTCGATCGCCTGCCCGTCCAGCGTGAGGCCAAGCGAGCGATGCTCTACGCCGGGCGCACCGGCGATGGCGGCGACAAGGTCGTGATGACGCTCCATCGAGTAGGGGGCGAAGTAAGCGAACCAGGCAAGGTTGCCGACCGGTTCGTAGCGGATGGTCAGGGTGCCGCCATCCACGCTCTCGTCGAAGGTGCTGGCGGCGCGACCCCAGTACTCGCGGTCTTCCGAAACGACAGCGTCATAGTTCGGCCAGCCCATCGGATAGGCGGAGCCGTTGAGGCCGGTGATGTGCAGCACCAGCGCACGCCCTGCCGCGCCGGAAACGCGAAAGTGGAACCACTGGAAGAAGTCCGATTCGTGATCCTTGCGGATAGCCAGACGCGCCTCTGCGCCGGAAACGGAAAGGACTTCGATGTTGCCGGAATCGAATGCGGCGGTGATCTGGATGTCGGTCATTTCACCTGAATAGTTTCGCCCGACTGTCCGGGGAACCCCTTGAACAATGCCTCGGCAACTTTGGCCGAACCGAGTGGCGCCTGGGCGAGGGGCGAATCGCCCCGCACCACGAAGGCTGCGCGTCCTTCCCACAGCGCCGTCGCCGTTGGGGCGGCGGCTGCGTCGCGGATCGATACGAAGACGCGCGTTTCCACCTGTTCCTTGGGCTTGCCGGACAAGTCGAAGCCGATGCCCAGGCCCACACCCGAGCCATAGCCGCCAGTGCCACCGCCCAGCCCCACCGAGACCGGGCCGCGGCCCCGCTGGGGCTGGTAGGTGTTGCGATCGAGCGTCAGCAGGGCGATCTGGCTGCTCCCCGGCTGGCCGGGCAGAGGTTCGCTGTAGCCGATGCGGGTCAATTCGCGTGCCACGGCGGCGGCATAAGTCCGGAACTCAAGACTGTCGGCCTGCCCCGGCGCCGGTTCAACACGGATCGTGCCGCGTCCAAGGCGAGCGGTGTCGGGTGCGTGGAAGCGAGTGACTTCGACCGGGCCGACCGGCGCGACGCAGGCCGAAAGCGCAAGGGCGGCGGCAAGCGGCAGAATTGCAGGCAGGGTGCGCATCGGTCTTGGTCCTCTTGGCGGGGGTTTCGTGATCTTCCGGTCAGTGCCCTGCCGTGTGGATTACGACAAGTTCGTCCCGCAAGACATTCTCTGAAACCCCATGGGTACCTGCGAAGTTCCGGCCCTGCCACCCACGCACTCAGGACGCGCGCTGGAGGCCTTACCCCTCCCGGCCCACGCCGTCCGGGCCGATGGCATCGGCCTTGGGGAAGTTGTCGAACAGGGCGCCGGCCAGCTTGGTGGCGATAAGGCCGTCAGGCCACTTGTTGTCCCCTTCGCGCGTGGCGATGGTGGCATAGCCTTCCCACAGCACCTTTCCGCTTGCCCTGTCGACGATCTGCGCATCGAGTCGGGTAGAGACCAGTGCGGAACGGGGCTTCGTCAGATCGACGTTGATACCGAGGCCATAAGCCTGGCCGTAAGTCCCCACTTCCATGGCGGCGGTGCCGCTGACCGGGCTACGCTTCTCCTCTGCCGCAGCCAGCACCTGCCGCGATATGCGCAGCTTGGTGATCTGCGGCTGGGGCGTGTCGGGGTGCAAGGTATCATAGCCCGCGCCTACCAGCGCATCGACGATCGCGGCTTCGTAGGTGCGGCGGGTGCCGGCATCGATCCAGGCGCCTTCGCCCGATTCAGATTCGACGGACACGGGGCCGTGACCCAGTTCGGCAGCAGCGGATGCGTCGGGCGACACGAAGCGACTCACCTCCACGCGGCCCTCTCGACCATCGGAGGATCGGGTCTGCGCGCGAGGCGAATCGAGCATCGAACCGCCACGATCCCATCGATTGCCCCAACCGCCGCCCCAGCGCGGTCCCCATTGCGCCTGTGCCGAAGATCCCAACAGCGAGAGGGCAATTCCTGCGGCGATTCCCGCTGCGTTTGGCATTTTCATCGTGTTCTTGTCCGATTTCGGTGGAGTCGCGCCCGGCTTTTGTCTTATGCGGGCCACAACTTGCCCGCGCCTGAACGAAGATAGGCGCTGGCAGGGGTGCCCGCAACGGCCTGTCGCGCTTGACTTTGCCGCGCAGCCACACTAACGGCGCCACTCTGAATTTCCGGCGGTCGGTAACCGCCAAGACGACACGGAACGAGACACATGAAGATTCGCAACAGCCTCAAGTCGCTCAAGGACCGTCACCGGGACAACCGCGTGATCCGTCGTCGCGGCCGCACTTACGTGATCAACAAGACCAACCGTCGCTTCAAGGCCCGCCAGGGCTGATCCTGTACGCCTGCCTTCGGGCAGGCGATGACAGGCGGACGGTTTCGTCGCGTGCATGAGGCCCCCGCCGACCGCGGGGGTCTTGTCATGTCTACCGATCACGAAATTTCTGGCCGGGAAATCGAAGCCGTCGTGTTCGACGTCGGCAAGGTGCTGATCGAGTGGGACATGCGCCTGCTGTTCGGCAAGCTGATTGCCGAGCCGGAGCGACTCGACTGGTTTCTAGCCAATGTCGTGACGCACGAATGGCATTTCGAGCATGACGCCGGGCGCGATCTTGCCGAGATGGTGGCTGCCCGCAAGGCCGAGTTCCCCGGGCACGACGACCTGCTCGATGCCTATGCCACCCGCTTCGGCGAGACGATCCCCGGCAACGTCACCGGCACTCACGAGCTCGTGCGCGAACTGGCTGCACGCGGCGTGCCGCTGTTCGCGATCACCAACTTCGCAAGCCCGTTCTGGCACGAATATCGCGCCGGCGAGCCGCTGTTCGACCTGTTCGGCGACATCGTCGTTTCGGGCGATGAAAAGCTGCTCAAGCCCGACGCGCGAATTTTCGATCTTGCCGCCCGCCGTTTCGGCCATGCGCCGGGGGCCATGCTGTTCATCGACGACAACGCCGCCAACATCGAAGGCGCCCGCGCGTTGGGCTGGCAGGTGCATCACTTCGCGGGAGCCGATGCGCTGCGGGCGGATTTGACCCGGCGCGGGCTGCTGGGGTGACCTGCCGCAAATTTGCGCGCACCCTGTTGCTTTAATTATAGCCGCCGATGCAGCGGTATTCCTTGGCAAGCATTCTTCCCTGTTGCACAACTTGGGCAACAGGGAGTCACAATGTCGGCTGAGAGCAAGACGAAATTCGACGAAATGCTCAACGCGGACGGCTCCGTCCGTCCGGCTTACGCAGAATTCCGGGATTGGTTCGATGGCCAGGATACCGCCTGGCTGCGGCGGCAGGATGCCGAGGCGGAGCGGTTCTTCCGCCGAATCGGCATCACCTTCAACGTCTACGGGGATGACGCGGGCGAAGAACGCCTGATCCCGTTCGACATGATCCCCCGCATCATCACGGCACGCGAATGGCGCAAGCTGACACGCGGGATCGAGCAGCGGGTGCGCGCGATCAACGCCTTCCTGCAGGATTTGTATCACCGGCAGGAGATCATCCGCTCCGGTCGCCTGCCGATGGAGGCGCTACGCAACAACGAGGCGTTCCTCAGCCAGATGATCGGGTTCACGCCGCCGGGCGGAGTCTATACCCACATCGTGGGCATCGATCTGGTGCGGACCGGGCCGGACGACTTCATGGTGCTGGAAGACAACGCCCGCACGCCGTCCGGCGTCTCCTACATGCTGGAGAATCGCGAGACGATGATGGCGATGTTCCCGGAACTGTTCACCAAGGTTCCGGTGCGTCCCGTCTCCGACTATCCGCGCAGGCTGGCGCGCTCGCTGCGGGCCTGCGCACCCCCGGCCTACAGGGGCGGCAGCAGACACCCCGTCGTGGCGGTGCTGACGCCCGGCATCTACAATTCCGCCTATTTTGAGCATGCCTTCCTGGCCGACCAGATGGGCGCGGAACTGGTGGAAGGCAGCGACCTGCGCGTCATGGACGGGCGGGTCTGCATGCGCACGACGACAGGCTACAAGGCGATCGACGTGATCTATCGCCGAGTGGACGACGACTACCTCGATCCGCTGACGTTCAACCCGAATTCGGTTCTGGGCGTTGCGGGCATCTTCGACGTCTACCGCTCGGGCGGGGTCACCATCGCCAATGCACCGGGCACCGGCATAGCCGACGACAAGGCGATTTACAGCTACATGCCGGAAATCGTCGAGTTCTATACCGGCGAAAAACCGATCCTCCAGAACGTGCCCACCTGGCGGTGCTCGGAAGCGGATTCGCTAGGCTACGTGCTCGACAACCTGTCCGAACTGGTGGTCAAGGAAGTGCACGGCTCGGGCGGTTACGGCATGCTGATCGGGCCGACCTCCTCGAAGAAGGAAATCGCCGAGTTCGAGGTGAAGCTGCGCGCCAATCCCGGCAACTACATCGCCCAGCCCACGTTGTCGCTGTCGACCGTGCCGATCTTCACGCAGGTCGGACTGGCGCCCCGGCACGTCGATCTCCGGCCCTTCGTGCTGGTTTCGCCCGACGGTATCGATATTACGCCGGGCGGGCTGACCCGCGTGGCGCTCAAGGAAGGGTCGCTGGTGGTCAATTCCTCGCAAGGGGGCGGTACGAAGGACAGCTGGGTGCTGGACGAATGAGCGCTGCAACGATGAGAGGTGAAGCCTGATGCTGGGCCGCGGCGCTAACGGCGTCTACTGGATGAGCCGCTACCTCGAACGCGCGGAGAATACCGCGCGGCTGATCGACGTGGGTTTTCACCTTGCGCTGACGAGGGGCAGCCGCCAGTCGCAGGACGAGGAGTGGAAGTCGGTCCTCACCACCACCGGGCAGCTGGAGGCATACAGCCAGCTTCATTCCGAGTTCACCGGCCCCCAGGTGTTCAATTTCCTGCTGCGTGAGAAGGACAATCCCGCCTCGGTCCTGGCGATGGTCGAGAATGCGCGCACCAACGCGCGCGTGGTGCGCACCAGCCTGACCAATGCCGTGTGGGAGACCACCAACGAGGGCTGGATGCACCTGCGCGAACTGCTGGCGCGGCCCGTGCGCGAAACGAACCTTGGCGAAGTGCTGGGCCAGATCCGCCGCACCGGCACCTTGGTGCGAGGCGCGTTGGAAGGCACGATGCTGCGCAACGAAGTGTTCAACTTCGCGCGCATCGGCACTTTCATCGAACGGGCGGACAACACCGCGCGCATCCTCGACGTCAAGTATTACGTGCTGCTGCCTTCGGCGGCGTGGGTGGGCTCCAGTCTGGACAACGTGCAGTGGGATACGCTGCTGCGTTCGGTGGCGGGCAACCGGGCCTATTCGTGGCTCAACGCCGGCTCGATGGACCCGCGCGGGATCGCGAAGTTCCTGATCCTGGATGGGCAGTTCCCGCGAAGCCTAGTGTTCTGCTATGAAAAGATCGGCAGTAACATGGCCGGGCTGGCCAAGGAATATGGGCAGGAGGTGTCCGCGCACCAGCTGCTGCGCGACGCCAGGGCCAGGCTGCACCGCACGTCGATAGAGGACATCTTCGACCATGGCCTGCACGAGTACCTGCAGGACTTCATCGGCAAGACCATCGAGATCGGCAACGCCATCGCCGCCGATTACCGGTTCTACGAGTAGGAGGGTGCCAAGGTGCTCCTGACCGTCAAGCACACCACCCGCTATTCCTTCGCCGACAAGGTGACGCACGGCCTGCAGCGGCTGCGCCTAAAGCCCAAGTCCACGCACGGGCAGGAGATCGTCGATTGGCACATGACGCTGGAGGGCGCGGCGACGCAGGCGTCCTACGAAGACCAGCACATGAACCACGTAAATCTCGTCTCCATCGAGCCGGGCGTGCCCGAAGTCGTGGTGACCTGCGAAGGCACCGTGCGCACGGTGGATAACAACGGGGTTGTCGGGCCTAACTCCGGGCTGATGCCGCTGTGGTGCTTCCTGCGGCCGACGGCGCTGACAAGGCCCGGCGCCAAGGTACGCCAGTTGCTGGCGGGGATCGAGGCAGACCGCGGCGACATGCTGGGCTATTTGCACACGCTGTCGCGCGTGATCGGCGAGCAGGTGGAGTACGTTCCGGGCACGACCGACGCGCAGACGACCGCCGAACAGGCGCTCGCAGCCGGGCGGGGCGTGTGCCAGGATCACGCGCATATTCTGATCGCGGCGGGCCGCATGCTCGACGTGCCGATGCGCTATGTCGGCGGCTATCTGCGCATGGACGGCCGCACCGAGCAGGAAGCCGGGCACGGCTGGGCAGAGGCGCATGTGCCGGGGCTAGGCTGGGTCGGCTTCGACGTGTCGAACGCGATCTGCCCGGACGAGCGATATATCCGGGTCGCCACGGGCTGCGACTATGCCGAAGCCGCGCCTATAACCGGCATCGCGATGGGCGCGGGGGAAACCCGGTTGGACGTTCATTTGTCGGTAGGGGAAAATCGGGTAGGAATGCAGCAGCAGCAGTCCGACTCCGGCGGGCAGCAGCAGAAGCAGGGCAGCTAAGGCTGTCCCCGCACCGTGGGGGTGCGGTCAGGATCGGGTTTGCGCGGGGTTAACGTAGTACCATGACTTATTGCGTCGGCATGATGCTCGATCGCGGGCTCGTCCTGATGAGCGACACACGCACCAATTCGGGTGTCGACAATATCTCCACCTTCCGCAAGATGGTGCATTGGGAGATACCGGGAGAGCGGATCATCTCGGTCATGACCGCTGGCAATCTGGCCACCACGCAGTCGGTCATCAGCCAGCTCGAGGAACGGACCAAGGCCCCAGCGGAACGGCACAATTCGTTGCTCGAAGCGCCCACGATGTTCAAGGTGGCCTCCATCGTCGGCAACCTGTTGCAGGACATCATATCGGAACGTGCGGCGGACAATGGCCAGAACGCGGCGGCAGGGACGTTCAGCGCCTCGATGATCGTGGCGGGCCAGATCAAGGGCATGGAACCGCGCCTGTTCCTCATCTATCCGGAAGGCAACTTCATCGAGGCCAGCTTCGACACGCCGTTCTTCCAGATCGGCGAAACCAAGTATGGCCGCCCGATCCTGATCCGCGGCTACGATCGCGCCATGAGCTTCGAAAGCGCGGTCAAGCTGATGACGGTGTCATTCGATTCGACGTTGAAGGCGAACCTTTCGGTGGGCCTGCCGCTGGACCTGCTGGTGATCGAACGCGACAACTTCGCACCGCGGCACGAACGGCGGATCGAAGCTGGCGACCCTTATTTCCAGTCCGTATCCACCAGCTGGAGCGAGGCGCTGCGCAGTGCGCTGGACGGGTTGCCGAACTATCGGATGGACGGGAACTAGCGCTCCATCAATGGCGGTAGAACAGCGTCACCGACGCCACGTGGTTCATCCGCGTGCGGCCCAGAGTCTGGTCGATGGTCTGGTTGAGATAGCCCAGTTCCAGCGTCGATGCGCCCGGCAGGCCCACTTCGGCGCCGACGAAGCTGCGTAGCTGGTCGAACCCGGCACGCGCCCCCCAGTCGGTATCGTTGAAGGCGACGAAGCCTTCTGCATAGACCAGCGCGTTCACCGCGTCGCTGCCGTCCTTCAGTGGATGTTCGTAGCGGATCATCTCGCGCAGACGCCAGCCCATGTCGCTGCCGTTGGAGCGCCAGCGCTGTTCCAGCCGCGTGCGGGATGACAGTTCGCCCCCGAACGGCCTGCCCAACGCAAGGTTCAACTGCTGGAAGCTGCGCTCCTCGTTGAAGTCTCGCCCTCCGTCCACCGGAGTGACGACATGGGCATAGCCCTGGTAGAGCGTCACCGACGGGGACAGCTTCACCCCGACCGCGCCGCGCAGCAACAATTGATCGAGCCGGGAAATGCCATCCCCCATGCGCGGCTGCAGTTCGGCGAAATAGACCACGTCACCTGAGATCGGCCCCATCGCCGTCAGGTTCAGCCAGCCCTGCTCGTCATGCGCCGTCTCCGCTTGGGCCACACCGGGGAGCGCGGCGGCGGCCATGCAAATCGAGCCGGCAAGCGAACGGAAAACGCGATGAATCATGGCGCCGCGATATGGCTAGATGGTGTCCCGATCATTGCCGGCCAGTCAGGTCTTGTATCGCCTGCGCGCCGATTGCACCGAGGCGAAGCAATGCCCCCTTTCACGACGGGCGATCCCGTCATACTCTGCAGGGACAACATAGCAGGAGAGGTGATCCATGTTCGTGAAATTCACTGGAGCCGACCGCACCGCAACCGCCGTCAATGCCTCGCAGGTCACGTTCGTGTCGCAAGTGTCCGAGGGCACCCGTATCCGTTTTGGAGAAGGTCGCTCGGTGACGGTCGTGGAGCCTCTGGACGAAGTGATGGAACGGCTGAACCACACACTGTCTTTCCCGGAAACCCTGTAGATCAGGCCGGTTTCCATTCTTTCAGCCGGCGGCGCACTTCGGAGACGAGTGCGTCGAAGGTGGCGACGCGGGTAATGCCGTATCGCTCGGCAGTAATGTCGACATTGCCTTTCCGCCAGAAGCCGTCAGGACACAGCAGCACGACCTTGCCGCTGCGGCCATGCAGGCCAAGTTCAAGAAGGCTTATCGGGCTCTGGGTGCCGGGGGCAAGATACATGACGATCACGTCGGCACTGTCGAGCGCGGCGAGTTCCCATTCCACCTGCTCACGGAAATGCGGTTCCTCCGCAACCGGCTTCCACGCGGGGTTCCAGTCCGGGCGCCTGGGATTAAGCAGAAGGGCATCGTCTTTCGCCAGTGCGGCGGTGAGGTCCGCCTGCCAGTCTCGGGCAACGCCCATTTCGATACTGCCGCCCAGGAAAACGCGAGCGCGATCGTGCTGAGCCGACAGCGGCGCGGGGGAAACCACGACATCGGCGGCGAATGCTGTCGTTGTGCCCGCAGTGGCCGTGACCAGCGCCAGCAGGACGGCGGATGCGATGCGCAGGTTCATCAAAACCCGTCCTTAGCGCTCCTCAGCGCGGCGAAAGTGGCTACCGGGTCGCCGGGGTGGCCCCAGCGGGCCTGCAGTTGCGGGTCATCGGCGCGCAGGAAGGGGTTGGCCTTCAATTCGCGCTCCAGTTTGGTCGGAACGGTCGGCAGGCCCTTGTCTCGCAGGCGGGCGACTTCTTCCGCATAAGCCTGAAGATCGGCGTTGTCCGGATCGGCATGAAGCGCGAAGCGGGCGTTGGATGCGGTATATTCGTGAGCGCAATAGATCATCGTCTCGCCGGGCAGGGCCTTGAGCCGCTTCAGCGAGGCCCAGAACTGGTCGGGCTGCCCTTCGAACATGCGTCCGCAGCCCAGCGCGAACAGCGCGTCGCCGACGAACGCCATCACCGAACCACGCAAGTGATAAGCGACATGACCGTTGGTATGCCCGCCCACGTCCAGCACCAGCGCCTGCCGGTCCCCGATGGTGACGATATCGCCCTGACCGACCGTGCGGTCCACCGCCTCGATCCGGTCGGCATCGCCTGCGGGTGCGGTGATGCGGCAGTTGGTGGCGGCCTTGATCGCGGCGTTTCCTCCGGCGTGGTCCGGGTGCCAGTGGGTGTTCCACACTTGCGTGATCTGCCAGCCCTTGCCCGCAGCCTGCCGCAGGTATTCGTCGGCGTCGGGAGTGTCGATGCAGATCGTCTCCTGGCTCTCCGGATCGTGGAGCAGGTAGCCGTAATTGTCGGACAGGCACGGAAACTGGTGGACTTCGAGCATGGGACTTCTCCTTGCCCGGTATGATCTAGGCGTTGTGCCGACCGTAGGGAAGGGTGCCGGTCATGCCGCCGCCGCCGTCATGCCGGAGATTGCCTGAAGCGGCGCGGGGCGGGCGAAGAGATAGCCCTGGCCCAGGCGGCAACCCATGTCGGCCAGCTTGGCGCGCTGGCGCTCCGTCTCTATCCCCTCGGCTACGACGTGCTTGCCCAGCGCCGTACCCAGCCCGACGATGGCGCGGATGATCGCCTCGCTCTGCCCGTCGTCGTCGAACAGGCTGAGCGTGAAGGACCGGTCGATCTTGAGCATGTCGAAGGGCAGGTGCTTGAGGTGGATCAGCGAGGCGTAGCCGGTGCCGAAATCGTCCAGCGCCACGGTCATTCCGGCGTCGTGCAGCAGGCCGAGGGCGCGGGCGGTCTCGTCGATCGAGCGGCCCAGCACGAAATCCTCGGTCACTTCGATGCACAGTCGGCTTGGCTCGACCCCGAAATGGCGCAGGCGGTCGAGCAGGCGTGCCGCCGCTTGCGGACTGTCCAGTTGCGCCGCGATCAGATTCACGGACAGGCGGGGCACATCCACGGGATTATCACGCAAGGTTGCCAGCGCCATGTCCAGAACATGCTGCTGGATCGCCAGACCGAGCTTGCGTTCGTTGAGCATGTCGCCGAAAATCGCCGGGGTCATCATGCCGTGGACCGGGTGCTGCCAGCGCAGCAGCGCTTCGTAACCGCGCGGCACACCGGTGGCGATGTCGACTATCGGCTGGTAATGAAGGGAGAATTCGTCCCGCTCGATCCCGACGCGGGCTTCCTCTCCGAACAGTTGCCGGCTGTCGAGCGTCTGGCGCAGTTGCGTGGTATAGTCGATCAGGCGGCGACGGCCCTGCTGCTTGGCTTCGTAGAGCGCAAGGTCGGCGTTCTTGACCAGCACCTCTGCCTCGTCAGCGTGATCGGGCCAGCGGGCAAGCCCGATGCTGAGCGAAAGCGCCCAGGATCGTCCGCCATGCGTCAGGGTGCGACCCTGCAGTTCCTCCAGCGCGCGGCGGGTGGCCTGTTCCGCCCCGTCCCTGCACGGCAGCAGGATAGCGAACTCGTCCCCACCGATGCGCGAGACGTGCGCGGTCGGACCCGCAGCGGCGGCAAGGCCCCGCCCGACCTTGCACAGCAGCAGATCACCGCCGTCATGGCCGAGCCGGTCGTTGATGTCCTTCAGGTGATCGACATCCACCAGCATCAGCAGGAACGGACTTTGCGGCGCCGCGTCGCACAGCGACCGCAGATTACCATGGAATGCCGCCCGGTTGCCAAGACCGGTGAGGTAGTCGGTCTGCGCGGCGCGGCGGAAAGTGTCGCTTTCCACTTCGATGACCTTGCGCGCCTGCTCTGCGGCGTCGCGTTCCTGGCGCAGGCGGCGGAAGCGGTCGGCGATGGCAAGCGACAGCGCGACTGCTTCGAACGCGATCGCGCCGAAGGTCGCCATGTCGATGGTGTCGTCCTGCACCATGAGACCGAAATTGCGGGCAACGCGCAGACCGAAGATGCCCAGCACGGGCGTCCATCCCACAAGGTAGAACCACACCACGCGGGAGCGGCGCGAAATGGCGGTGACGACGCCAGTGCCAAGGCACAGCGCGCTCATCAGGAAGACGATGTTGAGCCACAGGTCGATGGTTTTGGGCGCAACGACGGGCGCGAAGCCCGCCATCAGTCCCACACCTAGGTTGACCACCGCCAGCGCCTTGCCGCACCGCATCAGCCATTGCGGCAGGACGCCTTCCTCGATCACGGAGAGGAAGAACATGTTACCCGCCGCGATCATCCCGGCAACCAGTACGTAGTTTCCTTTGACTGCGACCGGCCCGACATATTCGGGCAGCACGAAGGCGAACACGTTGGTCCACGTCAGCCCGTAACACAGCGCGACCGCCGACCAGACGAGGTACCAGCGCTGGAACGCCAGACGCTGGCCGGTGTAGATCAGCAGGTTGTATGCGAATGCGGACAGTATGGCGCCCGCGAACATGCCCATCATTCCCAGCCATACCCCCTGCAGCCGCAGGGCGCTGGCAGGACTGACGGCGGTGAGTTTGCGCATCAATGACAGGTCATCAAGCTTGCGATAGCCGACGTAGACGGCGGCCACGTCGCTGCCGGCGCGCGCTACCGGGAAGCGCAGCATGCCGCCCAGGCCCCAGTGTCCGCCGACCGTTCCGGGCGCAATGCGGTGGGTCTGAACCGTGCCGTCGGTGGCGACGATCAGCGTGGTCATGCGGCGAAACCGGGTCTGATCGGTCATCAGCTGCCAACCGGCAGGCATGGCACGCAGCCGATCGGTGTCGCGCAGCTTCAGCCACACCCAACCGTTGGCATAAGCTGCGTAGGGGGGCGGCGCGGCGCAGTCGAAGCGCAGGCGCGAAACGATGGCGATATTGTCGGAACGGTCTGCCGGCGCGGTCGCATAGCACACGTCGGAGCGCAAGCGCACGATCTCTGCCTGCGCTGGCGCACTCCACAGCGAACCGGCCAGCGTCAGCCACACGAAAATCAGAAATGTCCGAACAGGCATGCCCCAATCCCAACCAGAGGCATCCGTATAAACCCCATATTGCTAGGAATGGTTAACGGGCAAACTCCGTCCGTCGCATTGCCAAAATGCCTGGATGCGGACAAAAAGCGCCACGGTTCAGATATTTCTTGTTAGTCGTCAGCTTCCATCGATAGGGATTTTGCATTCATGACCAGCGCCAGAACCGTGCGCGACCTGCCGATCGCGATCGTCGGCGGAGGGTTCAGTGGAACGCTCCTGGCGATCAACCTGCTGCGGCATGGGGTGAAGGTGACGCTGATCGAACGCAGCTCGGCGCAGTTGGCCAAGGGCGTGGCGTTCGGAACCCGCCGTCCCGAGCATCTGCTCAACGTGCGCGCCGCGAACATGAGCGCCTTTCCCGACGATGCGAAGCACTTCGTAAGGTGGATGAACTTTGCCGAGGCGGACGAGGCCAATCGCTTCGTGCCAAGGCTGACATACGGCAGCTATCTGCGCGAATTGCTGATAGCAGCGCTGGCAAAGGCCGGCCCGGATGCGCAGATCGTGGATGCGGAGGCATGCTCGATCACATTCGACAATGGCGCGGCGCAAGTCCATCTGGCCGATGACGATGCCGTCGATTGCCGCGCGGCGGTACTGGCGCTGGGCAACTTCCCACCCGCCCCGCATCCCGTGTTCGACGGTCTTGATCCGGCGCTATACGCCCCTGACCCGTGGGATCGCACCGCCGTGGAAGGGCTGGCGGATCTCAGCGAAGTGATGGTCGTAGGCAGCGGGCTGACGGCGGCGGACGTGGGGCTGTCGCTGGAGAGTTCGGGCTTTGCGGGCCGGGTCACAGTCCTTTCGCGCCGAGGGTTGAGGCCCCATGCCCATGCCGAAAGCGGGCCGGTGGTAACGCCGGTCCCCGATCCCGACATGCGCGGTGCGCGGCTGGTCCGCGAAGTGCGGCGGCGCGCAGCGGAGATCGGCTGGCGCGGGGCCGTGGACGCGCTGCGGCCGCACACGCAGAATATCTGGCGGCGTCACTCGCCTGCCGCCCAAGCCAGTTTCCTGCGTCATCTGCGGCCTTACTGGGACATTCACCGGCACCGTCTGGCCCCGTCCGTCGCGGCTCGACTGGCGGAGATGGAGGAGGCCGGGCGGCTGCGCTACATCGCGGGCAAACTGTGTGGAGCCGAAGCCGAGAATGGTCGCGTCACCGTCAGCTATCGCCCGCGCGGCGAGGACGGGACCGCCATGGTGACGGTGGATCGCGTCTTCAACTGCGCCGGCCCCGACGGCAACCTTGGCCGGGTGGATGCGCCGATCCTGACGCATCTGCTGAACGCAGGCCGCATCCGGGGCGACGTGCATGGCCTTGGCGTGGACGTCGATCACCTTGGCCGGGTGCGCGATGCAGAGGGCAAGGTTCAGGACGCGCTGCTGGCGGTGGGGCCGATCACTAAGGGCGAGGCGTGGGAAGTGGTGGCGGTGCCGGACATCCGCCGTCAGGTATGGGGTCTGGCGCGGTTCCTGGCCGACGAACACTGGGTAGGCGGCGAGGGTCTCTGATGCGCTAGGTCAGGGCGCGCCGTGCCAGCGGCGCTCCTGGTTCGGGGCGGGGCGGCGTGGCGCGCTCGGCCAGCATGGCTTCCGCCAGCGCGTGCGTGCGGGCATCGTCCACGTCGAGCGCCTGCGATCCATCCCGCAGCACCACCGGTTTCAGGCGCAGGCTCCATCGGCGAGACAGGCGTGCGGCGGCGTCGGCAAGGCTGCCGGTGCGCAGGCTGAGGCGCACCATGTTGACGAAGCCGAACGCCCGCAGCACGCCCCACGCATTCCCGGCAAAGCGCCCGCCCCCCCGAAACACTTCTGCCGCATTCAGGGCTTCCGGGTTGGCGGCGGCATAAAGGTTGCAGCTTGCATAGGCCCCGTCGGAAAATTCGTGGAACGGGTGGTCGTGCTGCGGATCGGCGGAGATCACCGTTGCGCGCGGAGCCATTGCAAAGGCAAGGTCGGCGTCGTCCAGCGCGGCTATCATGGCGTCGATCGAGGCCGGAGTGAGCAGCGCGTGATCTGCCGTTGTGACCAGCACCGGCCCGTCCCACCCCTCGGCCGCGGCCAGCACGCTGTCGACCAGGTTCTCCCGTGCGTTCACCAGCTTGGCGATGCCGCGTCCGGGCAGTTGCGACAGCACGTCGAACAGGCCGTCGAAGGCTTCGCGTTCGACCGAAATCGCGAGGCTGGCGATGGCGGGGTGGACGGCAGCGGTCTGCAGGACGTGGGCAACCAGCGGGCGCCCGGCCAGCGGCACCAGGCACTTGTGCGTCATGCCGAAACCCTGCGCCAGCGCATCTGTCCCGTGCGGGTGGCGCCCGGCAAGCACGATCATCCTTATCGCCGTATCCGGCATCCGTATGGCCATGTCGGGGGAGTGCGTCGGTCTGTCCATGGCAGACCCTTATCAGTGCGGGATGTGACGGCTCGGTGAAAGCGCGAAGGGCTTTGTGTGAAAACTTCCCGTAAGTTGCGCAGAGAAGATTTCTTCTGTCCTACAAGGCCGCTGCATGCCAATAGGTCCGGCTGGAAGGATCAGGTGGAACGACGATGGCGAACGATACGGTGCAGGCAGCAGACCCGGCCAGGGCTTCGGCAAGGGAACTGACGCTGCGCGGCATCCTGCTGGGCGGCGCGATCACGCTGCTGTTCACGGCGGCCAACGTCTATCTCGGCCTGAAGGTCGGCCTCACCTTTGCCACCTCGATCCCGGCCGCCGTCATCTCGATGGCGGTGCTGCGCGGGTTCAGGGATTCCACGATCTGGGAAAACAACATCGTCCAGACCGTGGCCAGCGCGGCGGGAACGCTGGCGGCGATCATCTTCGTGCTGCCCGGTCTGGTCATGATCGGCTGGTGGCAGGGCTTTCCCTACTGGACGACGGCGGCGATCACCGGAACGGGCGGCGTGCTGGGCGTGCTGTTCTCTGTCCCGCTGCGCCGCGCGCTGGTGGTGGACACGCCGCTGCCCTACCCCGAAGGCCACGCCGCCGCCGAAGTACTGCGCGTCGGTTCCGGGTCGCGCGAAGGGGCTGAGGAAAGCGCCAAGGGGCTGTCGGTGCTGGTATGGAACGCGCTGGCCTCCATCGGTTTCGCCGTGCTGACGCAGACGCGCCTTGTCGTAGGCGAGGCGGCGGTGTGGTTCCGCGCGGGCGCCGGGGCCACCGGCGTTTCGGGCGGCCTCTCTTTCGCGCTGCTGGGCGTGGGGCATCTGGTCGGCATTTCGGTGGGCCTGGCGATGTTCCTGGGCCTTGTCGTCGGCTGGTGGGTGCTGCTGCCGATCCTGACCGCGCAGACCCCGATGCCCGGAGACGTGGGCGCATGGGCCGGCGCGATCTTCTCGCAGAACGTGCGCTTCTTCGGCGCGGGCGTGATCGGCGTCGCGGCGGTGTGGACGCTGCTGCGGATCGCCGGGCCGGTTATCGGCGGCATCCGCTCCGCCCTTGCCGCCAGCAGGGCGCGCAAGTCTGGCGAGGCGCTGTCGATCGAGGAACAGGATCTGCCGATCGCCGCTGTGGCGCTGGGCGCCCTTGCCATGCTGGTGCCGATCGCGGTGCTGCTGGGGAGCGTGATCGCCGGCGGCCCGCTCGCGGGCAGCGAGATCGTGCTGGTGGCGGGCGCGGTGGTCTTCGTGGTCGTGTTCGGCCTGCTGATCGCGGCGGTCTGCGGGTACATGGCGGGCCTCATCGGCGCGTCCAACTCGCCGGTTTCGGGCATCGGCATCCTCTCGGTGGTCGCGGCCTCGCTCATGCTGGTCGGGCTTTTCGGACGCGATCAGAGCGCGGGGACGACGGAGGCTCTGGTCGCCTATGCGCTGATCGTCACCGGCGTGGTGTTCGGCGTGGCCACGATCTCCAACGACAACCTGCAGGATCTTAAAACCGGCCAGCTGGTCGGCGCAACGCCGTGGAAGCAGCAGGTGGCGCTGGTGATCGGCGTGGTGTTCGGATCGCTGGTGATACCGCCGGTGCTGGACCTTCTCAACACCGCCTTCGGGTTCTCGGGCGCGCCGGGCGCGGGGCCGAACGCGCTGCCCGCGCCGCAGGCGGCGCTGATCTCGGCACTGGCCAAGGGCGTGCTGGGCGGCGATCTCAACTGGACCATGATCGGCTGGGGCGCGGCGGCGGGCGTGGCGTTCATCGCGCTGGACGAAGTGCTGGGCAAGGCGGGCCGCCTGCGCCTGCCGCCGCTGGCGGTCGGCATCGGCATCTACCTGCCGATGAGCGTGATCCTGCCCACCGTGATCGGATCGGTGGTCGGCTGGTTCTACGACAAGTGGGCCGAAGGTCGTCGCGATCCGGAATTTGCGCTGCGCATGGGCGTGTTGACGGCGACCGGCCTGATCGTGGGCGAAAGCCTGTGGGGCGTGGCCTTCGCGGGCATCGTCGCGGCATCGGGCAGCGACGCGCCGCTGGCATTGGTCGGGCCGGGCTTCGAAACGCCTGCGCTGATCGGCGGCACGGTGCTGTTCTTTGCGCTGCTGGCGTTCCTCTATGGCCGCACACGCAGGCTGGTGGGCTAGGAATTCCGGGACGACGAATGGAGAGGACGCCTTGAAACACATCCCCTGGATCATCCTTGCGATCGTTGGCGCGGTCTGTCTGGCGGTGCTGGCGGTATCGCGCGGAGAGGTGGTGAACGCCCTGTGGATCGTGGTTGCGGCGGTAAGCTGTTTCCTCGTCGCCTATCGCTACTATGCGCTCTACATCGCGCGGCACGTCATGCGGCTGGACCCGACCCGGGCCACGCCGGCGATCTACCGCGCCGACGGCCTCGACTATGTGCCGACGGACCGGCGCGTGCTGTTCGGGCACCACTTCGCGGCGATCGCGGGCGCGGGGCCGCTGGTGGGGCCGGTGCTGGCGGCGCAGATGGGCTATCTGCCGGGCACGCTGTGGATCATCTTCGGCGTCGTGCTGGCGGGTGCGGTGCAGGACTTCATGGTGCTGTTCATCTCCATGCGCCGCGACGGCAAATCGCTGGGCGAACTGGTGCGCATGGAGATGGGCGCAGTGGCCGGCACCATCGCGCTGGCGGGCGCCTTCCTCATCATGGTCATCATCCTGGCGGTGCTGGCGCTGATCGTGGTGCGGGCGCTGGCCGAAAGCCCTTGGGGCATGTTCACCGTCGCCGCCACGATCCCGCTGGCTTTGGCGATGGGCGTCTACACCCGCTGGATCCGGCCTGGCCGCATCGGCGAGGTATCGGTGTTGGGCTTCGTCGGCCTGATCGCGGCCATCGTGTTCGGGCAGAACGTGGCCGCGTCCGAGGTCTGGGGGCCGCTGTTCACCTTCACGCCGCAGACGCTGTGCTGGATCCTGATCGGCTATGGCGCGCTGGCTTCACTGCTGCCGGTGTGGCTGCTGCTGGCCCCGCGCGATTATCTGTCCACCTTCCTCAAGATCGGCGCGATTACCGCGCTGGCCGTGGGGATCGTCGTCATGGCTCCGCCGCTGCGCATGCCTGCGCTGACGCAGTTCGTCGGCGGGGGTGGCCCGGCTTGGTCGGGCGCGCTGTTCCCCTTCCTGTTCATCACCATCGCCTGCGGGGCGGTCTCCGGCTTCCACGCGCTGATCGCCAGCGGCACCACGCCCAAGCTGATCGCAACCGAGACTGACGCGCCCTTCATCGGCTATGGCGCTATGCTGATGGAGGCCTTCGTGGCGATCATGGCGCTGGTGGGCGCATCGATCCTGGATCCGGGCATCTACTTCGCGATGAACAGCCCTGCCGCCATCCTCGGCACCGACCCGGCAAGCGCGGCTCATGCCGTCACTGCGATGGGCTTCCCGGTCAGCGCCGACCTGCTGGTCCAGACCGCCCGCGACGTAGGTGAACATACCATCGTATCGCGCACCGGCGGCGCGCCGACGCTGGCGGTGGCGATGGCCGAAATCTTCAGCCACGTCGCGGGGGGCACCGCGATGAAGGCGTTCTGGTACCACTTTGCGATCCTGTTCGAGGCGCTGTTCATCCTCACCGCCGTCGATGCGGGGACGCGGGCGGGGCGCTTCATGCTGCAGGATCTGATCGGGCTTGCGGTGCCCTCATTCCGCGCGGGCACGTCTTGGGTGCCGGGCGTGGTGGCGACGGCACTGTGCGTGCTGAGCTGGGGCTTCTTCCTTTATCAGGGCGTCACCGATCCGCTGGGCGGGGTGAATACCCTGTGGCCGGTGTTCGGTATCTCCAACCAGATGCTGGCCGCCGTGGCGCTGATGCTGGCGACGACGGTGCTCTTCCGCATGAAGCAACAGCGTTATGCCTGGGTCACGGTGATCCCCACCGTGTGGCTGCTGATCTGCACGCTGAGCGCCGGTGCGCTGAAGCTGCTGTCGAGCGATCCGACGGTGGGCTTCCTTGCCCATGCCGCCAAGTTCTCCGCCGCGATAGAGGCGGGCACAGTGCTGGCCCCCGCCAAGACGATGGCGCAGATGAACGCCATCGTCTTCAACGACCGGGTCGATGCCGCGCTTTGCGGGGTGTTCCTGGCGGTGGTGCTGTCGCTGCTGGGCTTCACCGTGCGGACGTGCCTTGCGGCGCTGCGCCAGGATCGCCCGACGGTGAACGAAAGCCCGGCGCAGACGATACCCGAGCAGATGGTCCCGGCGGAATGAAGACCCTGCGCGCCATGCTGCGCCTGATGGTGGGGCAGCCGCCTTACGAGGACTATCTGGCGCACATGGCGCGCCACCACCCCGAAGCCACGCCGATGACTCGGGTGGCGTTCTTCCGCAACCGGGAACAGGCGCGCTTCGGCGGGGCGGGCGGCGGCAAGTGCTGCTGAGCGCCTAGAACCGGAAGCTGATCCAGCCTGCAAGGAAGTCCGAACTCTTGTAACCGGCGTCGGTCAGCGCCGGGCCGGCCTGGAGGTGTTCGTAGCGTCCGGTGAAGGACAGGCGCGGCGTGATCGTCCAGGTCAGCTGCAGGCGCGCCAGTTCGGCGATCTTGCGCGCCCTGCCGTTCTGCGTTCCGGCAAAGGGCTGGCCATTGGCGCGGTAGACCGCGTCGTTCACGTTGTCGCGATAAGCGAACTCGTACTCCGCCAGCAGGCGAGCGCCCTTGAACGGGGCGAAGCTGACGTTCGGCGTTACGGCGCGCAGGTTCGATGGCGTCAGGTACAGCTGATAGCTGTAGTAGATGTTGTTGCCGAACGGCGCATAGGCATTGCGCAGCTTGCCGTCGCCATAGCCGCCCCCGCCGCTGGCATAGTCGAAATGGACGCCGACGCGCGGCGCGGTCTTGCTATCTCCCAGGCGATAGGACTGGGCGATGAAGGCCTGCCAGGCGGAAATGTCCTGATCGATGTAGTGCCCCCACTGGCGGTTCACCGACCAGTCGAAGTTCACGCGCCCCACATCGCCGCGCAGCCATCCGCCCAGATAATAGCGCGTCGCCGGGCCGACCCGCCCGCCCCACGCGCCGACATCGTTCCTGCGGCGCCAGACGAAGGCATCGAAGGCGACGGTGGACTTGCTGCCAAGGATGGTCCCCGGCAGCATCACCCCTACGGTGGCGCCGGAAAAGCGGCGGGCAGAATCGTGCTGGTCGTCGCCGAAGCCGCGGTTGCCGTACTCGGTCGGCCAGAAATCGAAGGCCCCGAACCGCAGCTTCGATCCCCGCGCATAGGCCCGCCAGCCGTTCAGCGTATAGCGGATGGTGTTGTTGTCCCGCTGCGAGGTGAGGATGTTAGGCCCGTCCACGAACTCCTGCCGGCCATAACGCACGCCCACATCGACGGTGCCGATCTGCGCCATGCCCTCTACGAAGGCCTGCTGGACGACAAGGTCGTTGCGCAGCGAAGTGGTTGGCGTGCCAAGGTTCACGCCCGCAATGCCGCCGTGCGCCAGTTCTCCGAAAACGCGCAGGTGCTTGCCCAGATGCAGATCGGCTGCGCCCACCACGCGGTTGATGTCCTGCCGCTGCGCCTCAGCATCGCGCAGGTTGGGGTTGGTGGTGTGGTTCACGCGCAGGCGCAGTTCGCCGGAGAGCGTGAGGTAGACGTTGCCGTCATCGTCGAGCGGGATGTACTTCAGCCGGTCCAGCGGATCGTCGCGCTTCTCGGCATCCGCCATGGAGGTCCAGTCCTCGGCCCAGCGCGACAGGGAGTAGCCGGCGGTAATCGCGCCATCGCCGTTGAAGGCCTGCGGATAGGGTTTGGCTTCCTCCGCCGACGCCGCGCAGGGGGCTGCGGACAGCGCAAGCGAAAGGGTGGCGGCGCGCAGCCGCAAATGTGCAGTGGTCATGGGGTGCGACCCTCTCCGTCGTTTCTTGTTCTTTCCGGCCGGGATCACCCGACCGGTATGCCGGTCTTCAGGCTTACCCGGCAGGTGCCAGCTGCGCGTCCGCTGCTGCGGCGGGCAGCGGGTGCCCGGACAGAGCTGCGTCGAGGCGGGCGTGGTCCAGCTTGCCCTCCCAGCGCGAGACGACCACGGTGGCGACGGCATTGCCGACGAAGTTGGTCAGGCTGCGGCATTCCGACATGAAGCGATCGACGCCCAGGATCAGCGCCATGCCCGCGACCGGCACGTCCGGCACGATCGACAGCGTGGCCGCCAGGGTGATGAAGCCCGCGCCCGTCACGCCCGCCGCGCCCTTTGACGAGAGCATCGCCACGCCCAGTAAGAGCAGCTGCTGGCCCAGCGTCAGGTCCACGTTGCAGGCCTGCGCGATGAACAGCGCGGCCAGTGTCATGTAGATGTTGGTGCCGTCGAGGTTGAACGAATAGCCGGTGGGCACGACCAGCCCGACCACGGCCTTGGGGCACCCGGCGCGCTCCATCTTCTCGATCAGGGCGGGCAGGGCGCTTTCGGAAGAAGACGTGCCCAGCACCAGCAGCAGTTCGCCCTTCAGGTATGCGATCAGCTTGAGGATGGAGAAGCCGCACAGCTTCGCCACCGCGCCCAACACCACAACAACGAACAGGATCGAGGTGAGGTAGAACGTCGCCACCAACTGCGCCAGATTGGCAAGGCTGCCGACGCCGTACTTGCCGATGGTGAAGGCCATCGCGCCGAAAGCACCGATCGGGGCCAGCTTCATCACGATCGACACCAGCTTGAACACCACGATCGAGACGTCCTCGAACAGCGCGAGAACCTTGTCGCCGCGACTGCCGACGGCGGCCAGCGAGCAGCCGAACAGGATGGCGACGACCAGCACCTGCAGGATGTTCTCCTGCGCCAGCGCGGAGACCAGCGTGTCCGGGATCATGGCGTTGAGGAAGCCGGTGAAGGTCGTCTCATGCGCCTTTTCAGCATATTGGGCCACCTTGCCCGCGTCGAGCGATGCGGGGTCGATGTTGAAGCCCGCGCCGGGCCGCACGACGTTGGCCACGGTCATGCCGACCACCAGCGCCAGCGTGGAGAAGAACAGGAAGTAGGCGAACGCCTTCGCCGCCACACGCCCCACCGATCCGAGATCGCGCATGCCGGCGATGCCGGTCACGATCGTCAGGAAGATCACCGGGGCGATGACCATCTTCACCAGCTTGATGAACATGTCGCCCACCGGCTTCAGCGCTTCGCCGGTGGCGGGCGCGAAGTGGCCGACGAGGACGCCGGCGGTGATGGCCGCCAGAACCTGGACGTAGAGATGCGTGTACCAGCGCTTGGGTGCAGCCGGGGCGGCAGGCGCGATGTGCGACGGGTCGTAATGCATGCGGTAAAAGCCTTCGTCATCCTCGACACGCAACAGACGCCCTTGGAGCGCTGCTCGTGTCCAGTGGCAAAGTGCATCCGCTGCCGCTGCGCGCAAAGAGGAATTGCACGAATGAAATAGGTGTTTCTTATCAGACTGTTGCGTTATTGAACCGGGGCTCCATGTCCAATATCCTGCACGCGCCGTCCCGCAGAAGTGCAGAAACTTGCACATGCCGGTCCGGCGGCCTAAGCAGGAAGGCGATCCGGATGACGGGAAGGAGGCGAGCAGAGGCGTGATCCGTTCAAGGCAGCTTTCCTGGCTGATCGCCGCACTGGCGGCTGCGCTGCTGGCCGGACTGGCAGCGGGGATCGTCGTGCGCGAAGCGGCAACCCAGCGCTTCGCCGCGCAGGCGCTGGCGGACGCGCGCCTGCGGCAGGCGCTGCTGGGCAACGAAGTGGCGCGCTTTCGCCTGTTGCCGCTGGCGCTGGCGGATGACAGCGATCTTGTCGCGCTGGTATCAGGGCGGCCCGGTGCACGCAAAGTGATGAACGCCAAGCTGGAGCGGCTTTCGAGCGCGCTGGGTTCGCCGATCATCTATGTGGTACGGGCGGACGGACTGACGTTGGCGGCCAGCAACTGGCACGATCCGCGCAGCTTCCTGGGCAAGTATTACGGCTTCCGGCCTTATTTCCAGGCAGCGGCCCGAAGGGGTGCGGGTGAGCAGTTCGCGCTGGGCACGGTCAGCCGTCGCCCGGGCCTGTTCTTCGCCCGCCGCGCGTTTGGTAACAGCGTGGTGGTGATGAAGATGGAGTTCGGCAGCCTTGAGGCGCAATGGCGCGCGGCTCGCGGCATCACGTTCGTGACTGACCGCGATGGCGTAATCCTCGTCACCAGCCGGCCGGGCTGGCGCTATGCCGCCACACGGGCGATGACGCCGCAGCAGGCACGAAGCGCGCGGGAGATGATCGGCGTTGGCGGCTTCGGTGCGGCGCCGTTCACGCGTCTGGGCGGCCCGCGCATCGCCATTGCGGGGGAGCGGGGGGACTATCTCCTCGTCACCAGCGCTCCCGACGCATCGGGCTGGCGGGTCAATCTGGCGCTGCCGCTGCGTGGTTCGGTCGATGCGGCAGAGCGTACCGCGCAGGTCGTGGCGGCGCTCACGATGCTGGCGCTGTTCGCAAGCGCCGCGTTCCTTGCCGAACGCGGCCGTCGTCGCCGCGAACACACCGCTCAGCTGGCAGCCGCCGTTGCCGAACGCACCGCAGACTTGCGCCGCGAGATCGAGGACAGGACCGCCGCCGAGGACCACGCGGCGCAACTGCGCGAAGGGCTGCGGCAGGCCAACCGGCTCGCCACTCTGGGGCAGGTGACCGCCAGCGTCGCGCACGAAACGGCGCAGCCCGTGGCCGCGATCCGCAACTATGCCGCCACGTCACGCCAGCTGCTGGACATGGGCGCGCAGGACATGGTGCGCGACAACCTTTTCGCCATCGACCGGCTGGCCGAGCGGATCGGCACCGTCACCGCCGAACTGCGCGGCTTTGCGCGCAAGGGCAGCCGCGCCGGTGGCCCGGTGCCGCTGGCCGAAGTGGTGGAAGGGGCGTGCCTGCTGCTCAAGGAACGGCTGTCGCGCGTGGCCTTCACCCGGCCGCCGGTCCCTGCCGACCTGATGGTGCTGGGCGGGCATGTCCGTCTTGAGCAGGTGCTGGTGAACCTCCTCCAGAACGCGCTTGAGGCGCTGGAGGGGCAGCAGGATGCCCGCATCGACCTGTCGGTGGAGGCCGATCCGCAAAGCGTGACCATCGCGGTGCAGGACAACGGCCCCGGCGTTTCGCCGGAAGTGGCCGACCGCCTGTTCACCCCGTTCGCCACCAGCCGTCCATCCGGGCTGGGCCTGGGTCTGGTCATATCCAAGGACATCGTCGAGGACTTTGGCGGCACCCTGAGGCTTGTCCCGTCGGACCGGGGCGCGCAGTTCGTCGTCGTACTGCGGCGGGCGTCGTGAGCGGCGACGCGCGCCGGGTGGCGCTGGTGGACGACGATGAGGACATGCGCGTCTCGACGGCGCAGGTGCTGATGCTGGCGGGGTTTTCGGTGGAAACCTTTGCCGATGCGGCGTCGGCGCTGGCTGCGGTCGATGCGGACTGGCCGGGGATCGTCGTGAGCGACGTGCGGATGCCGCACATGTCGGGCACCGAGCTGTTCCGCGCGCTCCATGCCCGTGATGCCGAGCTGCCGGTTATCCTGGTGACCGGGCATGGCGACGTGGCAATGGCGGTGGACGCGCTGAAAGCGGGGGCGTGGGACTTCCTGACCAAGCCGTTCGATCCGCAGGCTCTTGTCGCGGCGGCGGACCGGGCGGCAACGGCGCGGGCACTGGCGCTCGACAATCGCCGACTGCGTGCTGCCGCGCAGGAGGACGAGGCGTCCGGCCTCGTCGGGCAATCCCCTGCCATCCGCCGCCTGCGCGAGATGATCCCGACCCTTGCCAATGCCGACATCGACCTCTTCATCGAAGGGGAGACGGGCACCGGCAAGGAACTGCTCGCCCGCCTGATCCACCGCGCGGGAAAGCGTTCGCGCCATCGCTTTTTGGCGGTTGCTTGTGGTGCTCTTCCCGAAGTGCTGGAGGACGAACTGTTCGCACCGGGCGGAGAGGCCAGCATCGCCTCGGCCATGCGCGGCACGCTGTTCCTCGACGATGTCGATCAGGCGTCGCGCCGGTTGCAGGCAAGGCTGACCCCGCTGGTCGAGGACCGCGTGCTACGGAGCCCCGGCGCGCGCGATCCGCTGCCGCTGGATGTACGCGTGATCGCGACGGGCGGGGCGGATACGGCGGAAGGCAAGGGCGACGACATCCCCGACCGCATCGCGCCGGGCCTGTTCTATCGCCTTGCCGCGCTGCGCCTGCGCATGCCCCCGCTGCGCGAGAGGCGCGAGGACGTGCCCGCGCTGTTCGCGCATCTGGCGGCCTCGGCAGCGGCCCGGTTGCGCCTGCCGCTGCCGGTGATGACCGCCGCCGTGCGCGAGCATCTTGCCAGCCACGACTGGCCGGGCAACGTGCGCGAACTGGCGCATTTCGCCGAGCGCTTCGTGCTAGGGCTGGCAGAAATCGCCTCGCCTGCCTCGACGCCGGACGAAGCCGACACCCTGCCGCAGCGCGTCGATGCGTTCGAACGCGATACCATCGTCGCCGCGGTGAAGGCCGCCAATGGAGAGATCGGCGCGGCGATCCGCCGGCTCGGCATCCCGCGCAAGACCTTCTACTACAAGGTGGGCAAGCACGGCATCGACCTTCCTGCCCTGCGGCGCGGCGGCGGATAGGGGCGTTCTTGCACAGGTTGCATGGAACACCTTGATCTCTCGTCGATTACACCGCAAGCGGAACGCCCGGGCGCTTGGGCGCGGGATAGAGGTTGACGATCTTCATGCAGAGCAGTTCAGGTGCCGTCCGTTCGCGACGAAAGGCGGGCCTCGATCCGCGCACGGCCTTCGGCCTGGCGATCGCGGTGCTGTTCTTCGTGGTCAGCGGCTCCGTCGCCTTCATGAACGTGCGGACCATGCGCGAAGGCGCCGACCGCATCGTCCATTCGCATGAAGTGATCCTGTCGATCACGGCGCTGCTGTCGGCGGTGAAGGATGCCGAGACCGGCCAGCGGGGTTATCTGCTGACGGGCAAGGACACGTATCTTGCGCCTTATAACGCGGCTGTGGCCGACGTGGATTCGCGCTATGACACCGTCGCCTCCCTGACCAGGGACAATCATGAGCAGCAGGCCCGCCTGCCTTCGCTGCGTCGCCATCTGGACACCAAGCTGGCCGAACTGCGCGAGACGATCGAGGCACGCCGGGCACGTGGCGGGCAGGCCGCGCTGGACATCGTCAATTCCGATCGCGGCAAGGTGGCCATGGACGAGATCCGCGCCCGCATTGCCGACATGCGCCTGACCGAGGAAGGCCTGCGCAAGGAACGTCTTGCCGAAATGGAGCAGGCCTATCGGTCGGCATGGGTCAGCGGCGTCATGTCCTGCCTGCTGGGCATCGTGCTGACCATGGTGATCGGCCTTCTGCTGCGCCGTGCCGCCGTTGCCACCGCCCGCCGCGAATGGCTGCAGGCGGGGCAGGTTGACCTGTCGGCGGCGGTGCTGGGCGATCAGCCGATCGACCCGCTGGGCGAGAACATCCTGGGCTTCCTGGTGCGCTTCGCAGGCGCGCAGGCGGGCGCCATCTTCTCTTCCGAGAACGGCCATTACCGCCGCATCGCCGCCTATGGCGTGGCACCGGACGCGCAGCTGGTGGAGCGGTTCAGCCGCAAGCAGGGCCTGCTGGGGCAGGTCGCCGCGGACGGCGAGCCGGTGGTCCTGTCCGACATTCCCGACGGCTATCTGACGATCGGTTCCTCGCTGGGCCGCGACAAGCCGCGCCATCTGGTGATCGCGCCCGCCAGCGCCGACGGGTCGGTGCAGGGCGTCATCGAACTGGGCTTCCTGCAGCCGGTGGACGATGCCGTGCTGGAGTTTCTGGCCGAAGCGTCGATGGCGATCGGCGTTGCCCTGCGTTCCGCCCGCTATCGCTCCCAGTTGCAGCACCACGCCGAGGAGCTGCAGGTCCAGAGCGAGGAACTGCGCGTCTCGAACGAGGAGCTGGAAGAGCAGGGCCGTGCCCTCAAGGAATCGCAGGCTAGCCTTGAACAGCAGCAGGTGGAGCTGGAGCAGACCAACTCGCAGCTGGAAGAACAGGCGCAGCTGCTGGAAAACCAGCGCGACAATCTGGCCCGCGCAAACGCGGCGGTCGAAGCCAAGGCGGCGGAGCTGGAGCAGGCGAGCCGCTACAAGAGCGACTTCCTGGCCAACATGAGCCACGAGTTGCGCACCCCGCTCAATTCGCTGCTGATCCTGTCCAAGCTGCTGGGCGACAACCGCACCGAGAACCTGACCGGCGAACAGGTCCAGTTCGCGCGCACCATCGAATCCGCCGGCAACGACCTGCTGGCGCTCATCAACGACATTCTCGACTTGTCGAAGATCGAGGCGGGACACTTGCAGATCCGCCCGGAATCGGTGCTGGTGGAACGCTTTGCGCGCGATTTGCGCCCGGTGTTCCAGCCGGTGGCCGATACCCGCAAGCTGGACTTCGCCATCACCGTCGCCCCCGGTGTTCCGGCCGAGATCGAGACCGACCGCCAGCGGCTGGAGCAGGTGCTCAAGAACCTGCTGTCAAACGCCTTCAAGTTCACCGAGCGTGGATCGGTGCGGCTGGAGATCGCGCCTGCGCTGGACGGGCAGGTGGCGTTCACCGTCGCCGATACCGGCATCGGCATCCCGCAGGAACAGCAGAAAGCCATCTTCGAGGCATTCCGCCAAGCCGATGGCACCATCAGCCGCAAGTTCGGCGGCACTGGCCTTGGCCTGTCGATCTCGCGAGAGCTGGCGCGCCTGCTGGGCGGCTCGATCTCGCTGACCAGCGTGTCCGGGGAGGGCAGCCGCTTTACACTGACGATCCCGGTGACTTACGACCCGGCGCAGGTTCAGGCGCCTTCCGTGCCAGTCGCCGCAGCTCCTTCGGGCCCCGAACAGCCTCAGGCGCAGGCCCCGGCGCCCGAACCTCGTCACCCGGCGCCGATCCTGCGCCAGGTCGAGGATGACCGCGATAGTCTGGGCGTGGGCCAGCGCGTGCTGCTGGTGGTGGAGGACGACGCCGCGTTCGCCGGCATCGTGCGCGACATCTCGCGCGAGATGGGCTTCCAGTGCCTCGTCACCGGTACGGCGGAAGAGGCGCTCAGCCTTGCGCGCACGTTCAAGCCCCATGCGGTGGTGCTGGACGTCGGGCTCCCCGACCAGTCGGGCCTCGCCCTGCTGGACCGCTTGAAGCGCGACGTGGAAACGCGGCATATCCCCGTGCACGTCGTTTCGGGCAGCGATCACACGCAGACAGCGCTCGCGCTCGGCGCGATCGGCTACCTCATCAAGCCGGTCAAGCGCGAGGAACTGGCGGGCGTGCTGGAGGCACTGGCGGCCAAGCTGTCGTCCGAAGTGCGCCGCGTGCTGATCGTGGAGGACGACGCGGTGCAGCGTGATGCCGTCACCCGCCTGCTTGCCACCGGCGACGTCGAGGCGGTGGGCGTGGCCAGCGCCGCAGAGTGCCTGGAGGCGCTGCGCGAGGCGACCTTCGACTGCATGGTGTTGGACCTCAACCTGCCCGACGCCAGCGGATTCAGCCTGTTGGAAACGCTGAGCAAGGAGGGCGCCTACGCCTTCCCGCCGGTGATCGTCTACACCGGCCACGACCTGACCCCTGCCGACGAGCAGCGCCTGCGCCGCTATTCGGATTCGATCATCATCAAAGGCGCGCGGTCTCCCGAACGCCTGCTGGACGAGGTTTCGCTGTTCCTGCATCAGGTCGTCACCGACCTGCCGGACGAACAGCAGACGATGATCCGCGCCGCGCGCAACCGCGATGCGATCCTGGAGGGTCGCCGCATTCTGGTGGTGGAGGACGACGTGCGCAACGTCTTCTCGCTCACCAACATCCTGGAGCCGCAGGGGGCCACGGTGGAAATCGCGCGCAACGGGCAGGAGGCGCTGGACGCGCTGGAAGCCTCTGCGGCGGACGAGACGAAGCGCATCGACCTTGTGCTGATGGACGTGATGATGCCGGTGATGGACGGCCTGACTGCCACCCGCGCCATCCGCCGGGATCCGCGCTGGGCCAGGCTGCCGGTCATCACCCTGACGGCCAAAGCGATGCCTGACGATCAGGAGCGCTGCATAGAGGCCGGAGCGAACGACTACATGGCCAAGCCGCTGGACGTAGACAAGCTGCTCAGCCTTGTCCGCGTGTGGATGCCCAGGTAAAGCATGACGATGGACGCGGAAAAGGTCGAGGATATCGAGATCCGCCTCCTGCTGGAGGCGATCTACCGCCGCTATCATTACGACTTCCGCAACTATGCGCAGGCATCGATCCGCCGCCGCCTGCGGCAAGCGCGCGAGCGGATGGGCATCAAGACCTTCTCGGCATTGCAGGACAAGCTGCTGCACGATCCCGCCGTCGCCGGGCAGGTGCTGCGCTTCATGACCGTGCAGGTCAGCGATTTCTTCCGCGACCCCAGCTATTTCAGGACATTGCGCGAAAAGGTGGTGCCGCACTTGCGCACCTATCCTTCGCTCAAGGTCTGGATCGCCGGATGCAGCGCGGGCGAGGAACTGCATTCGCTGGCCATCCTGTTCCGCGAGGAGGGGCTGGAGGAGCGCACGCTGTTCTACGCCACCGACATCAATCAGGAAGCGCTGGAGATCGCGGCGCGCGGCATCTACCCGCTGGATCGGCTGAAGGCCTTTACTGAGAACCACCGCCTGTCAGGGGGCAAGTCCTCGCTTTCGGATTACTATACCACCGGCTACGGCGGGGCGGTGTTCGACAAGTCGCTGCGGGAACGGGTGGTGTTCTCCGACCACAGCCTAGTCACCGATGCGGTATTTTCGGAGATGCACCTGATCTCCTGCCGCAACGTCATGATCTATTTCGACCGCGATCTGCAGGACCGGGCCATCGCGCTCTTCCGCGATTCGCTGATCCGCAACGGGTTCCTTGGCCTTGGGTCCAAGGAGTCCCTGCGGTTCTCCGCGCATTCCGCCGATTTTGCGGACTTTGCGCGAGAGGAGAAGATCTACCAGAGGCGCAAGGCATGAGCGCGTCGGTACCCGAGTCCTCACCCGTGTCTGCGATCGTCATCGGTGCTTCGGCAGGTGCGATCCAGGCGCTGCTGCGAATCCTGCCGCAGCTGCCCAGCGGCTTCGCGCTGCCGGTGCTGGTGGTGATCCATGTGCCGCCGGGTCGCCGCAGCGAACTGGCTGGCCTGTTCGCGGGCAAGTGCCGCGTCCCCGTGCGCGAGGCGGAGGACAAGGAGCCGATCGTGCCCGGCACCGTCTACTTCGCGCCGCCGGACTACCACCTGCTGGTCGAAGTGGCCGAAGGCGCCGACCACACGCTGTCGCTTTCCACTGATGAGCCGGTGTTCTTCTCTCGCCCCTCCATCGACGTCCTGTTCGAGAGCGCGGCCGAGGCTTATGGCGACGCGTTGATGGCGGTCGTGCTGACCGGCGCCAACGAGGATGGTGCGCGCGGCCTGAGGTCCGTGGCAGAGGCGGGCGGGCGCGTCTGCGTGCAGGATCCGGCCACGGCCTATGCCCGCACGATGCCCGATGCCGCGCTGGCCGCCTGCCGACGGGCGCGGGTGCTGTCCATCCCGCAGATCGTGGACTGCCTGATCGACGAAGGGCGCAAGGCGGCATGAACGCAACCGATCCGGTCCCCGTCCTCCTCGTCGACGACCTGCCCGCCAACCTGCTGGCGCTGGAAGCGCTGCTGGAGGGTGAGAACGTCACCATCCTCAAGGCGGGGTCGGGTGCTGAGGCGCTGGAACTGCTGCTGGCAAACGACGTGGCGCTGGCTCTGCTGGACGTCCAGATGCCGGAGATCGACGGGTTCGAACTGGCCGAACTGATGCGCGGGGCGGAGCGCACCCGCCATGTGCCGATCGTCTTCGTGACGGCGGGCGCATCCGATGCCCTGCGCAGGTTTCGCGGGTACGAGGCCGGCGCGGTGGACTTCATCGCCAAGCCGATCGAGCCGGACATCCTGCGCAGCAAGGCGCGGGTGTTCTTCGACCTCTATCGCCAGCGCCGCCAGATCGCCGCCCAGCGCGACGAACTGGCGGCGGCGGCGGCGGCCCTGCGGCAGGCCGATGCGAACAAGGACCGCTTCCTGGCGGTACTGGCGCATGAACTGCGCAATCCGGTGGCCGCGCTGATGAGCGGGCTGGACCTGCTTGGCCGCCCCCGCGCCGCCGATCAGGCCGAGGAAATCCGCGCGCGCATGGACCGCATGCTGTTCCACCTATCGCGCATGGTCGAAGACCTGCTCGACGTGTCGCGGGTGAGCGAGGGCAAGGTTTCGCTCAGGACTGCCCCGATCGAACTGGCCACCGTCGTTGCTTCCGCCGTGGAAGGCAGCCGCCATGGTATCGAGGCCGCCGGGCACCGTCTGACGATCGACCTGCCCGATGTCCCCATCGTGCTCGACGCCGACCATACCCGGCTGGCGCAGGTGCTGGCCAACCTCCTCAACAACGCCGCCAAGTATACGCCTGAAGGCGGCAACATCGCGCTTTCCGCCAGGGTCGCCGGGAACACGCTGGAACTGCGCGTCGCCGATGATGGACTTGGCATCCCGCCCGAAAAGCAGCCGCACGTCTTCGACATGTTCATGCAGGTGGAGGATCATCGTCGCAATGCACAGGGTGGGCTGGGCATCGGCCTTGCGCTGGTACGCCAGCTGGTGGAGCTGCATGGCGGCACGATCGGGGTCGAAAGCGCCGGTATCGGGCAGGGCTGTACTTTCACCGTCACCCTGCCGCTGCCATTGCAGCCAGCCGGGCCCGGGGAACAACCGGGCCGCTCGTAGGCTTACAGAGCGCTTGCCCGCGCAGGCCCGCAGAGGCTAAGGCCGCAGCCGGGGGCTGGTCTGAAACAACGACGGGAATGCAGGTTCTTGCCGAAGCGAACGTCTATCCGCCAGAGATCGCGCCTCTTCATGGCCGTTGCCGTGATTGCGCCCGCAGCCCTGTTGGCCACCGCAGTCAGTGCCGATACCGCGCCTTTCGAACTGAACGGGCCGGATCTGCGCGTCGAAGTCACCCGCGATGGAAAGACGCTGCCGATCGCGCGCGTGCCCAGCCTCTCGCCGGGGGACAAGGTGGTGATCCACGGTGACCTGCCGCAGACGCAGAGCGCCAACTTCGCGATCATGTCCGCTTTCCTGCGTGGCGCGACCAATCCGCCGCCCAAGGACTGGACCGCTTTTGCGGAGACGTGGAAAAAGAAGGAGAAGGACAACACCCTGACCCTCACCGTGCCTCGCGAGGCGCGCCAGCTGGTGCTGATGATGGTGCCGGAAACGGGCGGCGCGGAAGGGGTATTGGTCGACGCAGTGCGGGGCAAGCCGGGCGAATTCGTGCGGGCCAGCCAGGATCTCAACCAGGCCTCGCTCGACCATTCGCGGCTGGAGACGTTCATGGCCGCGATCCGTGCGCAGGACGATACCGGGCCGGAATATCTGCGTACCGTGGCCCCGGTGCTGGCGCGCAGCCTGTCGATCAAGCTGCAGGAGGACTGCCTTTCCAAGGTGATTCAGATGCAGGCTTCATGCCTGGTGCAGAACCGTGAATCGCTGGTGCTGAACGACGTCCACACCAGCTCGCTGGCCGAGACGATCACGGGCACGCCGACCGACCTTGCCCTGCAGCTGGCCAACACGCGCGAAGGCGGGGCAGGGTACTACAGCGCCTATATCGCGGTGGCGCGTGACGTGGCCAGGATCTTCGGCGCGTTCAACAACCCCGAATTCAACTACCTGCCCACATTGACCCTGCGCGACGCAGACCGGATGTCGCTGCTGCTCAATGCGGCGCCGTCGTTCAAGAAGCCCAAGTCGGTGATGATCGCGGCGATGCCGGCGGTGGAGGCGGACATCCCGCCCCAGCTGCGCAGCACCGCCAAGGGGCCGATCTGCATGGCGCCGGGCACGGTGCTGCCGGTGGAAGGCGCGCCGCTTATCTACTCGACCGACTTCGCGCATGACATGAAGCTGCGGCTGACGGCGCCTTCCGGCCAGACGCACGAGGTTCCGGTGACCGCGCGGGCCGACAAGGGCGGCTATGTGCTGGACATGGCGGCGGTGCCCGCCAGCTTCGTCGGCGATGTGCGGGCGCACTTGCACGGCATCTGGGGGTTTGCCCCGTTCGACGGGCCGGACTTCCTGCTGCAGCGGCCCGGTCCATCGGCCTGGAAGGTGGCGGGCGCCGCCGACGCGCTGGTGATCGGGCGCGACAACGATGTTGTGCTGGAAGGCGTTGCCCCCGGCTGCGTGGAGAACGTCACGCTGCGCCGCGCCGATGGTGTTGGCCGCCCCGTGAAGTGGCAGGCGCAGGACGGCGGGCGGCTGCTGGTGACGGTGCCGCTGGCCGATGCGGCGCCCGGCGAACTGCGCCTTGAGGTGCGCCAGCGCGGCGGCGCGGCAGGTGGCACGGGGGGCGGCGCAGGGCAGACCGTCAGCTTGCGCGCGCGGGTGCAGGCAAGCCGCCTTGACGGGCTGGAACTGCATGCCGGTGACGCCACCGGCGTGCTCGTAGGGCAGCGACTGGATCAGGTGCGCGCGGTGATGCTGGGGGACGTGGAGTTCCGCCCTGACGGCCTTGCTCGTGAAGGCGGGGCAGACCGGCTGCAACTGGCCGCGCAAGGGGCCGGGCGGGTGCCGGATGCGGGGGCCTCGCTCAAGGCCGATGTCAGGCTGGAAGACGGCCGCGTGCTGGCTCTGCCGGTCCGTATCGCCGCAGCGCGTCCACAGGCCTCGGTATTGAGCCGCACGATCTATCCTGCGCCGGCAGAGGCGGGAACGCGGACGCTGGACCTTGGGGGCGGCGATGTTCTGCCCGACAATGCCGAGATGGTCTTCTCGCTGAAAGCGCAAGGGAGCACGAAGTTCGGCGCGGGCGACGCGATCGAGATCGCCGGTGGGCAGGATAGCGGCCAGAACGTCGCCGCCGTCGCCCGCCTTGCCATGGGCAAGGGACTGAGCCTGGAGAGCGCGGATGTCGTCGTGGCGACGCTCGACGCGAAGGATCTGCCGCCCGCCACGTTCGGGCCGATCCGCTTCCGGCTGTCCCGCAAGGCTCCTGGCGGCGCGGAAGAACGCGGGGACTGGGCGCCGCTGACCACCGTGGTCCGCCTGCCGCGCATCGATGGCGTGACGTGCAATGCGCAGACCTGCGTCATCACGGGGCGCAGCCTGTTCCTGCTGGACAGGGTTGGCACCGATCCGAACTTTGAAAAAGTGGTGCCGGTACCCCCCGGATTCACAGGTCGGACGCTGGAAGTGCCCCTGCCCGCAGACGGCACCCTGTACCTGAAGGTGCGGGATGCCCCGGACGTTGCCATCAAGCTCCCCACCAGGTCTTGACTTGCATAACCAAATAGGTTAGCAAAAGATTGGCAGCCGAACATGGGGCCGGTGGGGTCATTCCCTCCGGCCTGAAAATGCTCTAGCAGCCGTGTCCTGCCAGGGAGATGACGCGTATGGCCGATGACAATTCCGGATCGCCGCCACGGTCACGCTCGTCCCGGCGGTCGCGTGCGGGCGCGACGATCGCCGATGTGGCCCGCGATGCCGGCGTCTCGCTGATGACGGTGTCGCGCGTCATGAACGGCAAGGCCAACGTGCGGGAGGAAACCCGCGAACGGGTGGAAGCGGCGATCAAGGCGCTGAACTATTCCCCCAGCATCGCTGCCCGCAATCTGGCGGCGGCAAGCGAGATCCGCATCGGCCTGCTCTACAGCAATCCCAGCGCAGGATACCTCAACGAATTTCTCGTCGGCAGCCTTGAGCAAGCGAGCCGGTCCAATGTCCAGCTGGTGGTGCAGCTTTGCGAACGGGCCGAGGAACGCGCCGCCATCGTCCAGCGGCTGATCGACGGCGGCATCGACGGCGTGATCCTGCCGCCGCCGCTGTGCGATGCCGAGGACATTCACCGGCTGCTGCGTGATGCCGATGTGCCCGGCGTCGTTGTGGCATCGGGACGTCCGCCGATCGGCCTGTCGTCCGTCAACATCGACGACCGGGCCGCGGCGAGCGCGATGACGGAGCATCTTGCCACGCTGGGCCACCGCCGCATCGGATTCATTTCGGGCAATCCGGACCAGACCGCATCGGCGTTGCGCCTTTACGGCTATGTCGATGCACTGGATGCGCAGGGGCTGACAGCGGATTCGGAGCTGGTGGTGGAAGGGCTCTTCACGTACCGCTCCGGGCTTGAGGCGGCGCAGCAGTTGCTGGCGCTGGACCCGCGCCCCACCGCGATCTTCGCCAGCAACGACGACATGGCCGCCGCTGCGGTCTCGGTCGCCCACCGGCTGGGTCTCGACGTGCCGGGCGACCTGACCGTGGTAGGTTTCGACGACGCCCCGCAGGCGACCACGACATGGCCCGAACTGACGACGATACGCCAGCCCATCGCCGACATGTCGCGTGCCGCCGTGGTACAACTGGTGGAAGACATCCGCACTTTGCGCGAAGGTCGCCGTCTGGCGCCGCGGCAGACGCAGATGCGCTTCGAACTGGTTCGCCGCGAATCCGACGGCGCCGTCTAGCCGGCGAACGCCGTGACGAGCATCGCTGCGGCGTGAAGGGCGATCGCCCCGGCTACCAGCAACGCGGCGCGGTGCAGCACGGGCGCAAGGGGCGCTGCCGGTTCCCGGCCCTCGCTGCGCTCAAGCCGGGCGCTGGCGGCGCGCATCAGGCGCGGCGCGTCGGCGGACAGGCGCGAGAGTTCGAGCAGCACGGCCTCCATCCGATCCGGAGCCGCCAGCCGGGTAAGCCGCGATGCCACCAGCCTGCCGCGCAGTTCGCCCAGCGCCTCGGACAGGTCGAAGTCCGGCGCGATGCCTGCCAGCACCCCGTCCATCGTCACCATCGCCTTGAAGATCAGCACCAGATCAGGCGGCAGGACCAGCCCTTCGCCGCGCAGCAGCGGGAAGAAATCCGCGACCATGGCATTGAGCACCAGCGCGCCCGTTCCATGTCGCGCGACCAGGCGTTCGGAGGCGACCAGCAGGCGCTCGCGCGGGATTTCGCCAGCCTGCGACCATGATGCCAGCATGTCTGCCACCCCGCCCGGATCGTTGCTGCGCAGCGACAGGATGAAGGTCAGGAATTCATGCTGGCGGCGCGGGCTGACGAAGCCGACCGAGCCGAGGTCCAGCAACGCCAGTCGATCCTGCGGGTTCCGGGCGTCCGGCGACAGGCACAGGAGGTTGCCGGGGTGGGGATCGGCATGGAAGCGCCCGTTGACCAGCACCATCTCGAGCACCAGTTGCGCGCCCAGCCGGGCGATGGCGGAGGGATCGATGCCCGCCGCGCGAAGAGCCGCAGGATCGCGGGGCTTCAGGCCGTCGATGTAATCCATCACCAGCACGCCCTCGCTGGTGTGCTGCCAGTGGATGCGCGGCACCACGACTTGCGGGATGGATGCCAGGTCCGCGCGCAGCATGTCGGCATTGCGGCCCTCGTTGGTGAAATCCAGCTCGTCCAGGATTTCGCGCCCAAGCTGCTCGATCATCGCCGAGGGCATCATGCGCCGCGCTGCCGCGCTGCGCTGTTCGACCAGTGAGGCGATGTGGCGCAGCAGCCGCAGGTCGGCCTCCATCGCCTTGCGGATGCCGGGGCGGCGTATCTTGACCACCACCTGCGTGCCGTCATGCAAGGTGGCGCGATGGACCTGAGCGATGGATGCTGCCGCCAGCGGCTCCACGTCGAAGCTAGCGAACGCGGTTTCCGGCGGCTCGCCCAGCGCGGCTTCCACCGCCGGGCGCAGCGTGTCGAACGGCAGGCGCGGGGCGTCGCTCTGCAACTGCTCGAAGGCGGCGATCCAGTCGTCGGAAAGCATGTCGCGCCGCGTCGCCAGGATCTGTCCCAGCTTCACGTAAGTCGGCCCCAGCGCCTCAAGTGCGCGGCGGGTGCGGGTGGGGAGATCGGCCTCCTCCTGCGCCTGCGTGCCGGCCCCGCCCGACAGGCCCAGACGCGCCAGCAGCGAATCCAGCCCGAACCGTGCGATCACCGCGCTCGCTTCGGCCATGCGGCCCCGGTCACGCGCGGCGACGGTCATCGTTTCAAGGATCGTCGGCATTTCGGCTCCTGTCTTGCGCTGCGGGAAACCGGCGAGGGCGGCGGGCGGTTCCTTGAAACCGTCCCCCGCAAATTCGTGCCGCATTGCACAAATCGCTCTTGCCGCTTCTTCGGCCTGTGCTAGCCATGTTGTTCAAGGAGTGGGGAAACCTTTCACTCCACGGCGGTAACCGGCCCGCCCCCGCACGCCAAGGGGCGGCCAGCGAAGGAGTGTTCTCTCGTGGCCAGCGAACCCGTGACCGGCGGCACCGAACCCGGTGCTTCCGCCTCCGATGCGGTAGAGCAGATGAAGCAGGACATCCTGCGCGTGCTGCGGCGCCGGATCGGCAAGGACCGGCGCGCCGCAAAGCAGCATGACTGGTATGCCTCTTCCATCCTGACGCTGCGCGATCACATCATCGACGCCTGGATCGAATCCACCCGGCGCACGTATGAGACGGGCGGCAAGCGCGTCTATTACCTCTCGATGGAGTTCCTGATCGGGCGGCTGCTGCGCGATGCGCTGTCCAACCTGGGCGTCACCGGCGACATGGAAAAGGCGCTGGCCGACTTTGGGCTGAACATTGCCGAGCTTGAGGAACTGGAACCTGATGCGGCGCTGGGCAACGGCGGGCTGGGGCGTCTGGCGGCGTGCTTCATGGAAAGCCTCGCCACGCTGGACATTCCCGCATACGGCTACGGCATCCGCTATGTGAACGGCATGTTCCGCCAGCGCATCGACGATGGCTGGCAGGTGGAACTGCCCGAAACCTGGCTGGCCCATGGCAACCCGTGGGAGTTCGAGCGACTGGAAAGCACCTATCGCATCGGCTTCGGCGGGGAAGTGGTGGCGCAGGGCGACGGCGTGATGTGGGAGCCGGCAGAGCATGTCGATGCCACCGCCGTCGATACCCCGGTGGTCGGCTGGCGCGGCAAGCGCGTCAACACGCTGCGGCTGTGGACTGCCAACCCGATCGACCCGCTGAAGCTGGACGCCTTCAACGCCGGTGACCACTTCGGCGCGCTGGCCGAAAAGGTCCGCGCCGAAAGCCTGGTGCGGGTGCTCTACCCGGCGGACTCCAGCCCGGCGGGGCAGGAACTGCGGCTACGGCAGGAGTATTTCTTCACCGCCGCCTCGATCCAGGATATCGTGCGCCGCCATGTCCAGTACGAAGGCGATATCCGCACCCTGCCGGACAAGGCCGCGATCCAGCTCAACGACACGCACCCCTCGGTGGCCGTTGCCGAACTGATGCGCGTGCTGGTGGACGAACAGGGGCTAGAGTTCAACGAGGCGTGGGAGGTGACGAAGAAGACCGTCTCCTACACCAACCACACGCTGCTGCCCGAAGCGCTGGAGACGTGGCCGCTGCCGCTGTTCGAACGGCTGCTGCCGCGCCACATGCAGATCATCTACGCCATCAACAGCCGCGTCCTGCGTGAAGCGCGCAAGGCCGGGCTGACCGACGCGCAGATCGCCGCGATCAGCCTCATCGACGAAAGCGGGGAACGGCGCGTGCGGATGGCCAACCTGGCTTTCGTCGGCGCGCATTCGATCAACGGCGTGGCTGCGCTGCATACCGACCTGATGAAGGTCACGGTCTTTGCTGACCTCCACGCGCTTTACCCGGATCGCATCAACAACAAGACCAACGGCGTCACCCCGCGCCGCTGGCTGCAGCAGTGCAATCCCGGTCTGACGTCGGTCATCAGGGACGCCATCGGCCCGGCATTCCTGGACGATGCGGCCCGGCTGTCCGATCTCAACGCGCTGGCCGACGATCCGGAGCTGGGTGAGCGGATCGGGCAGGTCAAGCGCGCCAACAAGGGGGCGCTGGCGGACTACATCAAGCGCACGATGGGCATCCGGCTGGACCCCGACGCGCTGTTCGACGTCCAGATCAAGCGCATCCACGAATACAAGCGCCAGCTGCTCAACCTGATCGAGACGGTGGCGCTCTACGACCAAATTCGCAGCCATCCGGAGCGGGACTGGGTGCCGCGCGTCAAGATCTTCGGCGGCAAGGCCGCGCCGAGCTATCACAACGCCAAGCTCATCATCAAGCTGGCCAACGACATCGCCCGGCGCGTCAATTCCGATCCATCGGTGGGCGGGCTGCTCAAGGTCGTCTACGTGCCCAATTACAATGTCAGCCTGGCTGAGCGGATCATTCCCGCCGCCGACCTGTCGGAACAGATTTCGACGGCGGGCATGGAGGCGTCGGGCACCGGCAACATGAAGTTCGCACTCAATGGCGCGCTGACGATCGGCACGCTCGACGGCGCCAACGTCGAGATCAAGGAGCACGTGGGCGACGACAACATCGTCATCTTCGGCCTTACCGCCGACGAAGTCGCCGCCAAGCGCGCCAACGGCTACAACCCGCGCGCCGTGATCGAGGAATCGCGCGAACTGGGGCAGGCCCTGTCGGCCATTGCCTCGGGCGTGTTCTCGCCCGACGATCCGCACCGCTACGAAGGGCTGGTCAATGGCATCTACGAGCACGACTGGTTCATGTGCGCCGCCGACTTCGACAGCTACACCGCCGCCCAGCGCGACGTCGATGCCCGCTGGGAAGACAAGGCAGGTTGGCGTGCCTCGGCGATCCGGAACATTGCCAATGTCGGCTGGTTCTCCTCCGACCGTACTATTTCCGAGTACGCGAAGGACATCTGGAAAGTTCTGTGAAGCCACCGCAAAGCGCTCTTGAATCCCTGCTGCAAGGCAACCACGCGGACCCGTTTTCGCTTCTTGGAACTCATGCCGGGCCTGACGGCACCTATCTTCGGGCGATCCTGCCGGGCGCTGACGAAGCCGAGGCTTTCAGTCTTGACGGGCGGTGGCTGGGCGCGCTCACGAAAGTGGACGATCGTTTCCTGTTCGAGGGACGGCTGCGGATAAAGCCGCAGCCGATCCGCTATCGCTGCACGGCAGGCGGCCACGACTGGCTGGTCACCGATGCCTACAGCTTCGGGCCGGTGCTGGGTCCGGTGGACGACCTGCTGATCGCGCAGGGCACGCACATGCGCCTGTTCGACAAGCTGGGCGCGCACCTGATCGAACATGAGGGCGCGCACGGCGTCCACTTCGCGGTCTGGGCGCCCAATGCGCAGCAGGTCAGCGTGGTGGGCGATTTCAACGACTGGGATCCGCGCCGCCACATCATGCGCCGCCGCACGGACATCGGCGTATGGGAGATCTTCGTTCCCGACATCGGCGATTACCGCGCCTACAAGTACCACGTCGTCGGTGCGGACGGCGCGGTGCAGCCGCTGAAGGCCGACCCCTTCGCCTTCATGGCGGAAATCCGCCCCGACAACGCCTCGGTCACCGCCGTTCCCGCCAAGCTGGACTGGGGCGACGCCAGGCACCGGGACCACTGGGCGTCTGTCGATGCCCGCAAGGTGCCGGTGTCGATCTACGAAGTGCACGCCGGATCTTGGAAGCGCGATCGCTGGAACTGGTTCCTCGACTGGGACGCGATGGCGGACGAACTGATCCCCTACGTGGTCGAGATGGGCTTCACCCATATCGAATTCCTGCCCATCAGCGAGCACCCCTATGATCCCTCGTGGGGGTATCAGACGACCGGCCTTTACGCGCCGTCGTCCCGCTTCGGGGAACCGGCGGGCTTTGCCCGCTTCGTGGACGGCGCACACCGCGCAGGCATCGGCGTCATCCTGGACTGGGTGCCCGCGCATTTCCCCACCGACGAGCATGGCCTCGTCCGGTTCGACGGTACGGCGCTGTACGAACATGCGGACCCCAAGCTGGGGTTCCACCCGGACTGGCAGACGCTGATCTACAACTTCGGGCGCCGCGAGGTGCAGAGCTTTCTCGTCAACAATGCGCTGTTCTGGGCGGAGCGCTATCACGTCGATGGCTTGCGCGTGGATGCAGTCGCATCGATGCTGTACCGCGACTATTCGCGCAAGGCAGGCGAGTGGATTCCCAACGCCGAGGGCGGGCGCGAGAACTGGGAGGCGGTGGAGTTCCTGCGCCAGACCAACCGCGCGCTTTACGGATCGCACCCCGGCTTCATGACCATCGCCGAGGAATCGACCGCATGGCCGGGCGTCACCCAGCCCGCCTACGAAGGCGACGGCAAGGGGCGGGAAACCGCGCTGGGCTTTGGATTCAAGTGGAACATGGGCTTCATGCATGACACCTTGCGCTACATGGCGCGCGATGCCGTGCACCGCAAATATCACCACGACGACCTGACCTTCGGCCTCGTCTACGCCTTTTCCGAGAACTACGTGCTGGCACTCAGCCATGACGAGGTCGTCCACGGCAAGGGTTCGCTCCTCAACAAGATGAGCGGTGACGACTGGCAGAAATTCGCCAATTTGCGCGCCTACTACGCCTTCATGTGGGGCTATCCCGGCAAGAAGCTGCTGTTCATGGGGCAGGAATTTGCCCAGCGTCGCGAATGGAGCGAGGACCGCGCGCTGGACTGGGACCTGCGCGGAGCGCCTGCGCACGAAGGGGTGCGCAACCTCGTCAAGGATCTCAACCGGCTCTACTGCGACAAGGAAGCGCTGCACGCCGGCGACTGCGAGCCGGACGGGTTCGAGTGGCTGATCGTCGACGATACCGAAAATTCGGTATTCGCCTGGCTGCGCAAGGCGCCGGGCGCGCCCCCGATCGCCGTCATCGCCAACATGACGCCGACGATGCGGACCGGCTACGAGGTGCCGCTGCCGATCGATGGCCAATGGAGCGAGATCCTCAACAGCGATTCAATTCACTATGGTGGGACGGGGAAAGGCAACCTTGGGCAGGTAAAGGCGTTGGGCGGGACGGCAAGCGTCACCCTGCCGCCGCTTGCCACCGTTATGCTTGAATACACTGCCTGAATATTGTTCAGATCGATACGGAGAGACATGAAATGAGACCAGCTTCCGGCTCGCCGCTCGCGCGCGAAGCCATGGCCTATGTTCTGGCCGGCGGCCGAGGCAGCCGCCTCAGGGAGCTGACCGACAACCGCGCCAAACCCGCTGTTTATTTCGGCGGTAAGGCGCGCATCATCGATTTTGCCCTGTCGAACGCGATCAACTCGGGCATCCGCCGCATCGGCGTGGCGACCCAGTACAAGGCGCATAGCCTGATCCGTCACATGCAGCGGGCATGGAACTTCATGCGTCCGGAGCGCAACGAGAGCTTCGACATCCTCCCCGCCAGCCAGCGCATTTCCGAACTGCTGTGGTACGAAGGGACGGCGGACGCGGTCTATCAGAACATCGACATCATCCAGCCGCACGATCCCAAGTACATGGTCATCCTGGCCGGCGACCACGTCTACAAGATGGACTACGAGCGGATGCTGCAGCAGCACGTCAACTCGGGCGCGGACGTCACCGTGGGCTGCCTGGTGGTGCCGCGCATGGAAGCGGTGGCTTTCGGCGTCATGCACGTCGACGAAACCGACCGCATCACCGCCTTCGTTGAAAAGCCCGCCGACCCCCCGGGTATTCCGGGGCAGGAGCACATGGCGCTGGCGTCCATGGGCATCTACGTCTTCAACACCGATTTCCTGTTCGAACAACTGCGCCGCGACGCCGCCGACCCCGACAGCAAGCGCGATTTCGGGGGCGATATCATCCCCTACATCGTCAAGCACGGCAAGGCGCAGGCCCACCGTTTCACCGACAGCTGCATCCGCGCGGCAGAGGAGATCGAGGAATACTGGCGCGACGCGGGAACGCTGGACGCCTATTTCGAGGCCAATCTCGACCTGACCGACACCGTGCCCAAGCTGGACATGTACGACCGTGAATGGCCGATCTGGTCGGACTCGGTCGTCGCCGCGCCCGCCAAGTTCGTCCACGACGAAGACGGCCGCCGGGGCCATGCGATCTCCTCGCTCATTTCCAACGACTGCATCGTGTCGGGCGCACTGGCGCGCAAGTCGCTGCTGATGACCGGCGTGAAGATGGGCAGCTTCTCCAGCGTCGAGGAGGGCGTGGTGCTGCCGTACAGCAACATCGGGCGCAGCGCCCGGCTGAAACGGGTCATCATCGATTCCGGCGTCCGCATCCCGGAAGGCCTCGTCGTGGGCGAGGATCCGGAACTGGATGCGCGCCGCTTCCGCCGCACGGAGAACGGCATCTGTCTGATCACCAAGCCGATGATCGACCGGCTCGACCTGTGAGCACCACGCTTCGGGTACTTTCCGTCGCCTCGGAAGCGGTGCCGCTGGTCAAGACGGGGGGGCTGGCGGATGTGGCTGGCGCGCTTCCGGCAGCGCTGGCCCCGCACGGCGTGGAAACGACCACGCTCCTTCCCGGCTATCCCTCCGTGCTGGGAGCACTGGGACCGCGTACAAAGGCGGTCCATTCCTGGCCGTCGCTGCTGGGCACGTCTGCGCGCCTGCTGGCCGGGGCACTGCCCGATGGCCATCCGCTGCTGGTGCTGGACGCACCCGCCCTCTACGCACGGGAAGGGCTTCCCTACACCGACGCCGCCGGGCTGGACTGGGCCGACAATTGGCAGCGCTTCGCTGCGCTGGGGCGCGCCGCAGCGGACATTGCGGGCGGCGCGGTGACGAAACGTGGGAAGTCGCAGCCATTCGATCTGGTCCATGCCCATGACTGGCAGGCCGCGCTGGCCCCTGCCTATCTGCGCTTCGCACCATTCACTGACCGTCATACGCCCTCTGTCGTGACCATCCACAACATGGCGTTCCAGGGCTGGTTCGACCCCGGCGTGTTCCCGCAACTGGGCCTGCCTGACACCGCGTGGTCGCTTGACGGGGTCGAGTACCACGGCGGGCTTGGCATGTTAAAGGCGGGCCTTGCCAGCGCCGACGCGATCACCACCGTCAGCCCCACTTATGCGCGGGAAATCCGCTCCAGCGCGTTCGGCATGGGGCTTGAGGGGCTGATCGTAGAGCGCGGCGCGCAAGTCCACGGGATACTCAACGGCATCGACGCCGATGTCTGGAACCCCGCCACTGACAAGGCGCTGGCCGCGCGCTATTCACACCGCAGCCTCGACAAGCGCCGGGCGAACAAGCGCGCGCTGGAGGCGGAATTCGGCCTTGACGAAGGCGACGGCCCGATCTTCATCGTCGTCACCCGCCTGACATGGCAAAAGGGCATGGACGTCCTGCCCGAAGTCCTCGACCATCTAGTCGGCATCGGCGGCCGCCTCGCCCTGCTTGGTTCGGGCGATGCCGCGATAGAGCGCGCTCTTCACGAAGGCGCGGCACGCCATCCGGGCCGCGTCGGCATTCGCATCGGTTACGATGAAGCGCTGTCGCACCGCATGCAGGCGGGCGGCGATGCCATTCTCATCCCCTCGCGCTTCGAACCGTGTGGCCTGACGCAGCTTTACGGGCTCGCTTACGGCTGCCTGCCGGTAGTGGCGCGAACGGGCGGGCTGGCCGACACCGTCATCGACGCCAATCCTGCGGCGCTGGCTGCCGGATGCGCCACCGGCGTACAGTTCGATGGCGTGAACTACGATGCACTGGCAGCCGCGCTCACCCGCACCGTCCAGCTTCACGCATCGCCGCCGCTCTGGCAGCGGCTCCAGAAGAACGCGATGCGGTGCGATTTTTCATGGTCCGCCAGTGGCCATGCTTACGCCGAACTCTACCGAATGCTGGCTACGGCATGACCATGCTGGGCGCGGTAGTCGAACGCGGCAAGACGCGTTTCGCGGTGCGCGCCCCGCGGGCAGAGGCCGTCTGGCTGTGCCTGTTCGACGGGGACACGGAAACCCGCCATGCCATGGAGCGCGAAGGCGACACATGGGTGGCGACGTTTCCGCGCGATCTTGCAGGCGCGCGCTACGGCTATCGGGCTGCCGGGCCGTGGGCGCCGGAAGCGGGATGCTGGTTCGATCCGGCCAAGCTGCTGGTGGATCCCTACGCCGTCGAACTCGACCGTCGTTTCATCCAGAACCCTGCGCTGGCGGAACATGGCACGGACACAGCTGCCGTCGTGCCGCGCGCCATTGTCCTAAGCCCCACACCCTCACTCGCTCTGAAGCCGCCGCGGTTCGCGCCGGGCGGGTTGATCTATGAACTGAATGTGCGGGCGTTCACGATGCTGCACCCCGATGTTCCGGAACATCGGCGCGGCACCGTGGCGGCTTTGGCGCATCCGGAAGTGCTGGCACATCTGGTGCGGCTAGGCGTAGCGGCGGTGGAACTGATGCCGATCGTCGCATGGATCGACGAGCGTCATCTGCCGCCACTCGGCCTCGTCAATGCCTGGGGCTACAATCCGGTGGCGATGATGGCGCTCGATCCTGGCCTGTGTCCGGGCGGCGTTTCGGAACTGCGCGAAACCGTGGCGGCATTGCACGCGGCGGGCATTGCAGTGTTGCTAGACCTCGTCTTCAATCACACCGGCGAAAGCGATGTGTGGGGCGGCATCCTGTCCCTGCGAGGGCTGGACAACGCCATGTACGCCCATGCTCCGGACGGCAGCCTGATCAATGATACGGGATGCGGCAATACGCTGGATTTCGCCAATCCTGCAGTGCGTCGACTTACTCTGGATGCCATGCGTCATTTCGTGTCGCGGTGCGGGGTAGACGGTTTCCGGTTCGACCTTGCTACCGTTCTGGCGCGTGGGCCGGGCTTTGATGCCAACGCTCCGATCTTTGCCGAAATTGCGCAGGATCCCCTGCTGGCCGACCGCGTGCTGATCGCGGAACCTTGGGACATTGGCCCAGGCGGCTACCAGGTGGGCCGTTTTCCTCCCAACTGGCTGGAATGGAACGATCGCTTCCGTGACGATGTCCGCCGCTTCTGGAAGGGCGGAGAAGGCATTGGCACCCTGGCAACGCGTCTCGCTGGCTCCAGCGATCTGTTTGGCCCCAACTCCCCGCAACGCCCATGTCGCTCGATCAACTTCCTGGCCGCACATGATGGTTTCACCCTCGCCGACGTGGTCGCCTATGAACAGCGCCATAATCTCGCGAATGGGGAGCATAATCGCGATGGTCATGGCGAAAATTTCAGTTGGAACAACGGCGTAGAGGGGCCATCCGCCGACTCGCTGGTGCTGGACCGACGCCGCTCCGACCTCAAGGCGCTTTTGGGAACGTTGTTCGTCTCAACAGGGACGATCATGATGACCGCCGGAGATGAGTTCGGGCGGTCGCAACAAGGCAACAACAACGCCTACTGCCAGGACAATGCGCTGACCTGGATCGACTGGAATACCCGCGACCACGACCTTCAGGCTCATGTCGAGCAACTGGCAGCAATCAGATCCTCCAATTCAGCCCGATACGCCAGCTTTCCTGAAACTGCGATCTGGCTGACCGAGGACGGCACCCCCATGGCCGTGAGCGATTGGGAAAAGCCGGATGCAGCCAACCTGCGATGCGAGACGGTGAATGGCACGGGCTTCCGTATAGATCGCCGCGATCGCACCGCGACAACGTTGGGCACCTGAATTCCGGTCAACCTTCTCGGAATGCCCGCGCCAGTTGGTCGGCAAGCGGTTTCAGGATGTAGCCCAGCATCGTGCGCTTTCCGGTCTGGATGAACGTTTCCGCCGGCATGCCTGGACGCAGTTGTAAATCCCCCAGTCGCGCCAGTTCGCCTTTGTCGAGGGCAACGGTGACGCGATAGAAAGCGCTCCGTGTAGCCTTGTCATCGGTACGGTCAGCGGACACATGCGTGACAGTGCCCACCAGTTCGGGGGTAGTTCGCGACGAAAAGGCGCTGAAACGTATCGTAGCCTTCTGTCCGGTGCGCACCTGATCGATGTCGTTGGGCGCGATGGTGGCTTCCACCACCATCCGATCGTCATCCGGGACCAGTTCCAGAATCGTCTGACCTGCCGGAACAACGCCGCCAACAGTACGGTACGCCAGCTTGTCGATCGTGCCGGCTTGCGGAGCGCGGATAACCGCCCTGTCAAAGCTGTCATCCGCAGCGACCTGCGCGCGCCGCAATTCGCTGATGCGGGCCAGCACGTCCATCAGTTTGGCGGCGGCGCTACCCCGCGCATCCGCCTCTATGGAGCCCATCTGCAGGCGCAGTTCGCCGATCCGTGCGGCCCCGGAAGTCGCCGCTTCTCGCGCGCTTTTCGCCTCGGCGCTGAGACCCGAAGCTGATCGTTCGAGCGCGTTGAGGCGGTCCAGCGTCGTATAACGCTTTTCGTAGAGCTTGCGCGTGGCATCGAGTTCGTCGTTGATGAGCGCAGCCTGGTCGTTGAAACTGGCCGCCTTGGTTCGTGAGCTGGCTATATCGGCTTGAGTCTGGCTGATGCGCTGCCCCAGCTGGGCCGCCATCGATCGCCGGGCATCCCGGCGCAGCGCGAAAGTCTTGCGCTCCTGCTCCATCAGCGTGGCGATGTTGGCGTCACCGGCTCTGCGGGTCAATTCCGGGGGGAAGGCGACGGTTGCCGCATTGTCGCGCTCTGCCGTGAGGCGGGCCGCACGGGCAAGCAGTTGATCGACATTCTCCCCCGTGTAATTCGCGGTCGCCCCGGTCACCCTAGTGTCGAGCCGCAGCAGCGGCTGACCCTTGTTCACATGAGCGCCATCGCGCACCATGATGTCGGCTACTACCCCGCCGGAAGGATGGCCGATTTCCTTCACATAAGTCGATACGCCGACTTGGCCGGGGCCGATGACCGCCCCTGTCATCGGCAGAAATGCGGCCAACCCGCCGAGGCCGAACACCAGCGCTGCGCACAGGATCAGTCCGGTGCGCAACTCCCGGCGCAGGCTGGTTTCGGGATGATAGTCGGGAGCGTCGGGAATGGCCGGAGCGACGCCGGGCTGGTTCAGGATCTGGCTGGGCACGGCATTCACTCGCTCGAAGGGGTGGGCTGGGGCGGTTGTGGGGCGGGGTTGAAGTTGATGCGCTTGAGCATCTCGTTACGCTCTCCCATCTGCATGACCTGACCGTCCGCCATGATCATGATGTGATCGACCTGAGCGAATACCGTGGGACGATGTCCCACGATGACCACGATGGCCCCTCGCTGCTTGGCAGCGCCGATCGCGGCCAGCAACGCATCCTCTCCAGCTGCATCCAGGTTGGAATTGGGTTCATCGAGCACGATGAGGAAAGGCTCCCCATACAACGCGCGGGCCAAAGCGATACGTTGCTTCTGGCCGCCGGAAAGCCCGCCGCCACCCGGCCCCCCCAAGGCATATTCGTACCCGCCCGGCAGTGCGACGATCATGTCGTGCACATCGGCCGCGCGCGCAGCTGAGATGATGGCCTCCGGGTCGGCATTGGGTTCGAACCGCGCGATATTCTGCGCCACGCTGCCGTCGAAAAGTTCGATCGTCTGGGGGACATAGCCGATGTCGCGGCCAAGCTCGGCGGGATCCCACTGGTCCAGCGCGGCGCCGTCGAGGCGCACAGCACCGCGCAGCAAGGGCCAGGCTCCCGTCACTGCGCGCATCAGCGAAGATTTGCCTGAGCCGCTGTGCCCGATCACGGCGAGCGCTTCGCCCGCGCTGAGACGGAAGGATGCGTTGGCGACGGTGATCCTCTGGCGTCCGGGAGGGCCACAGACGACGCCCTGAACCTCCAAGCTGGTTTGCGGGCGGGGCAGAGGCATCGGTGCCTGCTGCGGTGGCACCCTTTCGAGCAACGATGACAGGCGTCGCCAAGCCTGGCTGGCCTCCGTCATCGGTTTCCATTGCCCGATGGTTTGTTCTACCGGCATCAGCGCGCGCGCGCTCAGGATCGATCCGGCGATAATGACGCCGCCGGTGGCATCGTTATCGATGACCAGAAACGCACCTACTGCCAGCACGAACGACTGGAGGAAGAGGCGAAAGGCCTTGCCGAGCACCTGCGTACGCCCGGAACTGCCGGCGAGTTCGTCGTGTGCCGCAATAAGCTTAAGGCTCACTCTGTCCCAGCTTGCCCGTCGCCGCGCACTCATGCCCAGAACGCGCAGGACTTCGCCATTGCGGCGGACGTCCTCTGCCATTGCAAAGCGGGCTGCGCCTACGGCTGCGGCCTGTTGCGCAGGCTCCCGCGTCCGGCGGTCCCCAACGATCATCAAGGCGATCATCACCAATACGCCAGCCAGCGTCGCCAGACCCAGCGCCCAGTGGAACAAAGTCAGGATCAGCAGGAACATAATCACGTAAGGCAGGTCGAGCAGGGCAAGCGGTCCCGGACCGGTGATGTAACCGCGCACAAGATCCAGATCGCGTACCGGCGCAGTGCCGGAAGGCATCGGGCCTACTTCCTGTTCGTACCGGCTTATGATGTCGTACAGCCGGTCACACAGACGCTGGTCGGCCTGTGCGCCGGTATGAAGCAGTACTCGTGAACGGATTACGTCCACCGCGCCCTGGAACGCATAAGCTACCGTCACCATCATGAGCAGGCCAGCTAGCGTCGCTCCGCTGCGGCTGGCCAAAACGTCGTCGTACACCAGCAGCATAAAGAACGATCCGGACAGTAACAGCACATTGAAGACTGCGCTGAACAGCAGGATCGGCCAGATCACCGGCAGGACGGTTCGTAGCATGGCGCGAACGTCGGCGAACAGGTCGTCTTTTACCGAAAGCATCTGGCAGGTCCGGTTCTGTTTCTGGAATGATGGAGCGGCTGCGTCGTCATTGTTTCCCCGGCTCCGGTGCCATCACGTGGCCCGGTTCAGAGGCGTTTTCGATGGAAACCGGCGAAGGCGTGAAGCGGCTGTCGAGCGCGAGCCCGTCAACAGCTTCGACGAGCGGACCGGTGGGCTGGCCCGCCCAGCCCAATCCCTGATAGCGATCGGGATTGAACACCGGTGTGTCGGGCGCGAAGTTGTCCGCCCGCAACTGCCCCATTGCCCCCAGCAGGGTGGCATGCTGGACATAAAGCTGCGCTTCTGCCTGGGCTTGCGCCTGTCTGGAATTGAGCAGGTCGCGCGCGGTGTCGAGAACGTCCAGTGAAGTCGCCTGCCCCGCAACCTGTTGTTGCTGGGCCCCTTCCAGTGCCGTCCTTGCGGCGGCGACGGCGCGCGCATAGGCGGGCAGCGCACGACGGGTGGCAGATAGCTGATCCCAGTAACTGCCGATGTTTTCACGGACATCGCGGGACGTCTGTTCGACCTGCTGTGTAGCGGCATCTGCCAGCTGGCGGGCTTCGCGGATGGTAGAAGACAGCAGGCCAGCGGAGTACAGCGGCACTGTGACACCCACCTGCACTTGGGCGCTGAGTTCTCGGACATCGTCGTTCTCGATGCCCAATGGAGATCGGGCCAGACTTGCCTGAACTCCCGCGTAAGGTCTGGTATTGCCGCGTGCCTGGGCAATGCGTGCCTGTGCTGCAAGCAGATCGTTTCGGGCAGCCTCCAGGACGGGGCTTGCAATTTTGCCCAAGGCTTGAGCATCCTCTATCTCACGAGGAAGCGGTGGCAGTTGCGGTAAAGGCGCCAGTGACGCGGGGTAGTGTCCTACGACATTCCGGTATCTGTTCCGGCTGGCAAGCAGCGCGCCTTGGGCAAGTTCAAGCTGTGCTTGACCGCTGAAAATACGGTTGCGGGTCTGCTGGAGGTCAGTTTCGGTTGCATAGCGTGCAGCGTAGCGTGCGCTTATCTGGTCCCGTGTCTCTGTCAGCTGCGAGAGGTTTTCGCGGGCGATTTCCACTAGCTTCTCGTCACGCAAGACAGATGCATAGGCGATGACAACGTTGGCTATCAGTTCCTGTTCAGCCGCGCGCATGTCTGCGACAGATGCGCTATAGCCAGCATCGGCAATACGGCGTGACGCCGCCAAGCGCCCAAAAGTGAAAAGCGGTTGATCCAGCGAGACGGACAATTGTGGTGTCAAGCCATGTTGGCGCAGCGCAATCGTTCCATTTTGGCTGACCCGTCGCCACGCTAAACTGTAGCTTGCGTTTGCTGTCAAAGTTGGGCCGAACTGGGCTCTTGCCTGCTGAACCCGTTCCTGCGCCGCACGTGACGAGGCGCGACTGGTTTCTACGCCTGGGTTGTGGCGATAAGCGTCTCCTACCGCTTCCCCCAAGGTTTCCGCGTGGCCTCCCACGGTCGTTATGCAGAGGCATGGGAGCAGGAACCCCCAAAAGCGGCGCATTTGCAAAGACTGAAGGTGCATGATCGCTTTCATGACGGCTCGGCGTTGGTGCGCGTTTGTGATGAATGGCTTACTGAAAGCAGCATCCGTACATTGCCGGAGGAACATGCGGCGGAAGGTGCGGGACAGGTTGCCTGGTGCCACGATGCTTTTCTAGGATGCACTGGAGAAGTTCCCCTGGAAGCTGATCCATCGGCGATTCTTTTCAGACAGGCACTGTGCTTCGGACGGTCGATTGAAGCGGGCGCAGTCCCAAAGGACGATCTCGACGCCGGTGCGCTTGTCGCTAACGTAAAGGAACGCCACGGTCTGTAGTGTCGGATTGAGCGGAGAACCGTAGCCTGCAGACCGTCGATCCCAGCCGACGATCTTGCAGTATACTTGACCCTGGCATGTTCCCAGCCCGTCCAAAGCGAGGCGATCGCCGTCACCTCCGCCGTCCACCAGAATGAGATGGTCACCCTCGCGCACGGCGAGCACTTGGCTATGGGGCGCAACTGGAACAGGCGCGCTCGAGCTTGGCGGCTTAGGGGCGGCTGGGACCAGCACACGATGAGCAGAGGAAAGGCCGGCCAGTTGCGGCTGGATAGGTTCGCCTTCATTGTAGGCGACGTCGAAGGACTTGCGACGACCCCAAGTGCCGGGCCAGCGGAAGAATAGATGTGTGCCGACTTGGGCAATCTTGTCGAGCGAGGAACTCCAATACGGATGTACCCAGTCTGTGTGGTAATGGGTGGCCATCCCCACCGATAAATCGATCTGCCCGGCGAGGAATCCGCTGGCAGTCTGTCGAGCACGGTACCATGCAGCCGGCGAAGGTACTCGGCGCAGCGCACCGTCACAGGTAAACGTGAACTGACATCCGCTAGCACGCTCCGAGCCCTGATAGACGACAGCGCAGATCGAGTGGGGAAAAGCGGGATGGCGCACCCGGTTCAGGACGACCTGCGCCACCGCAGATTGCGCTACACGATTGTCACCCGCTTCGTACAGGGCCGCACTGGCCAAGCAATCCAGAGCCCGATCATAGCCCGCGGTATCGGCCGCCATGTGAAATGGCAGAGGGCGCTCGATACCCGCCAAAGTGAACGGCACCGCCTGATTGATCTGGCGCGCTTTGTCAGCCGGAACTTCGGCGAGAAACAGCGCGGCACTTTGCGTGGGCGCCAGCGTTGAAGCAGCATTTCCAGTCGCCCGGTCTAATGTCTGAACATTGGACGGCATCGCCACCTTGCCAGTTACATGAGGTGAACCCGAGATCAGCATTTGCGCCAAAGGAATGAGCGCTAGCCAGGTTAGCGCGCGCAGTGCTGAATGGCACACCGGCGCAGCTCTGCCAGCCAACTTGAGGTTGAGTCCTATGAACGAGGTGATCGATGGATTGACACTCATGATCATCGGGCCAGCCTTAATGTGACCATCCCGTAGAACTGGGAAAAAGGTTCAAAGGGGGCCGGACCACGGACCAAACGCTGTGCGTAACCTGCATTCGCATCGATCGTCAGCCAACGGTTGAAACGATAGCGCGGTCCGACATTTACTTCCGCCCTCCGGGCGGAGTACGGCTGCTTGGCGTAGTCTTCCAGCATGAATTTGGCTGCACCGAGCCAGGATAGGTTCCGGCGCATCTCGTATTCGGCCTCTACCCGCGCCGTGGTTAGCGTGACGGCTCCGACAAGATCGTAGGGGCTTGTTGTGTTGCTTTGCTCAAGGGTGCCACGGATCGCGAACACCCGAGAAGGAAAGTAGCGCAAGTGCCCCGATACCGCGAGGCCGCCGATCGCACCAAGAGTCTTGTCCCGGAAGTCGTAGCGCCGGTAGCCAATGGCCAACTGTGCATGCAAGATGCGGGTGACTTCGTATCGGACCCCTGCTGTGGCACTCCAGTTGACTGCGTCGCGGTTGTCCAGCAGCGGTGATGTTGCATAATCAAAGCGATCATATGCAAGACTGCTGAACACCGACGTTCTGCTTGTTGTTTCATAGGCGGTAATGGCGCGAAAACCAAAATGATCGACGTTGCGAAAGCCCTGCGGTATGTCCCGACCTGAGGGATTGCCGATATCTTCGAAGCGTTGACGCACGGCAAGTAGCTGCGCATCGACGGATAAACGGTTGAACCGCATGCGTCCGGTCAATGAGCCATGCAGCACGCGGCGCATCAGCGGTTCTCCGCCGGTCAGATCGTTCTCCGCCGTGCCGCGCTGGACTGCTTCGCGTCTATAGCCTGTATTTACGGTTAAGGACTCCGGACCTTTGGCGCCGCGGACGTATATACCTTGCAGACGATATTCGGTGGAGTTCTGATCCGTCAACTTGGCATAGTGGCTAAATCGGGCATTGGCATCGATCGTGATGCTCCCAGAACGACGTTCTTTGCGAAGACGAATTCGCGGTTCGGATTGCAATACAATGTCGGAAGCCTTGACGGTGTTTCGGGTAAAGATGTTGTTGTCCAGCTGAGTACCGAAGGCCACGGAAGGCAATGCATCAAAGCCCGCCAGATTATACCCGATCGGTGTGTATTCCGGAATGACACGCTGGCCTGGAACGTCGTTGGGTTCCTGAATTAGAGGACCGATCGCCTGTGCGTGGGAGGATTGACCCCATCCCGCGGTAAGAGCCACGATCGCCAAGCCGGCGCGCGTGCGTATGTACCGTGCGAGTGAAGATGGTGACGTAACTGGACAGCGCCAAGCCCCCATGTCAGAAGCGCCGTTCAAGTATGCGGATTGTATCTCCAGGCTGTACCGGGGTAACGCCGTCGAGACGATACAGGGACTCGGTGTTACCATCCTTGTGTCGGATGTATACCCGACGGGCGTCGGCACGATATGTGAAACCTTCAGCTTTGGCGACCGCGCTGAAAATCGTGAGCCCTTCGACGAACGGATACTCGCCTGGTTTGGATACCTCGCCCAGGATGTAGTATGGACGGAAGTTCAGGACATCGATCGCAACGCTTGGGTTGTCGAGGTAACCCTTGCTAAGTGCGCTCGACAGCCGGTCTGCCAAGGCTGGCGCCGTCAATCCTTTTGCCTGTATGGCGCCCACCAGTGGGAAGGCGATGGCACCTGTACCGTCGACAAGATACTCACCCGTAAGCTTTTCTTCCCCGTAAACGGTGATCCGCAGCTTGTCTCCCGAGCCAAGCGAATAGCTGGCGTCGCTGCTGGCCAAAGCGAGTTCGGGCAGTCGTTCGCTTCCCGCACAACCAGCCATTAGCGTGGCGAGGCACAAGATCGGAAGGGTGACAAACATTTTGGACATTGAGCATCCTGAAGTGTTCCAGCATCGTGGTCATATTCTGGCGTAGTCAGCCCGTTAGGATCAAACCAAGAACGAATGGATTTGGAGCTAATTCTGCACGGTTCAATCCATTAAGTATGTCTGATCAAGCTGAAGCTATTGGAGTCAGACGATTTCCAATTCCGCTTAAATAGTAAACGAGGGCGGTGCTTTCGCACCACCCTCGCGCCTGCCAACCGATTAGGGTGCCCCCGCATTCCTTATCGTTTGAGTCAGTTGTAGAAGTTGTAATCGCCCTTGATGAGCTGATTGCCATTCATCGAACCGACGGCGATTACATAGTCGAGACCGGTAGTCGTGCTGTGAATGGAATAGTAATGTGCATGAATGTCGCCACCGGGATTAGTGCTGTTAGCGCCATAGCCGAGGAAAGTAAGGGTCGAGCCAGCGCCGAAGCCGGAGAGATAAAGGAAATCGTTGTTTCCGGCTTCATAGACGCCAGCGCCGTGGAAGTCGTAAATGAAATCCTGGGCCTTGGCACCAACTGAACCGTTAGCATTGAGTGAGGCATCCATGTCCGAGAGGCGGATAACGAATGCATCGTTACCTGCGCCGCCGTAAAGGTAGTCAATGCCGGCGCGGCCCGAAATTGCGTCGTTGCCACTGGTGCCGCCCAGACGATTGCTGTCTTCATTACCGATGGTGAATGGCATTCCGTCCTCCTGAGTGTAAATACTTATCCCTAGCTCGGTTGATGTAATTGCCTCGACAGGGATTTTCAGCGGTCGCGCATCGATCGCCGACCATAAACCGATCATGACTTATGGCTCGTTCATTATAGGTCTTAATGATTTGCGGCTACAAGGATTTGTTCGATATGAATCTGCGTTTTTATAATGATTTTATCTCCAGAACGGAGGAAGTTAAGATTTTTATTTAAACGACAATATGGAATTTTATTTAGGGAAATGCGTCTCGTGAAGAGATGTGTAGCGCCCTTGTCCGACTGGGTCGGTAGCGGGTTGCAGTGGAACGGTTCATACCGGATGCGACTACCTTCAACTAACTCAAGCGACGCCGGTCGTTTTCCCGCCCGCGTGATTCGAGCAGACGGGCACGAGACCGGCATGCTTGAGGCCGTGCAGCGAGGACGATCCGCCGGTAATGCAACCAGCGCGGATGCATGGTCATGAGGCTGCTGTGCCATAAACCGGCCGTTCCCAATTTCGGCGACGACCTGAACGAGGTGCTGTGGCCGACGCTTGCTCCCGGCCTTTTCGCGCCGGATGACGATAAGGCATTTGTCGGGGTTGGTACGATCGTTGGCATTGATCCGGGGCGCAGTACGAAGCTGCACGTCTTTTCAAGCGGAGCCGGCTATACGTCGCTTCAGAGATGGCGGGGCCGTGATGTCGAATACCACTGCGTAAGAGGGCCGGTGACGGCGCGCGTGTTGGGGTTGGATGCCGACAAGGTGTTGACGGACGGAGCGGTGCTGGTGCCGAACTTGGCGGAATTCAGGCATGCGCCCTCTGATCGGCAGGGCGGCGTTGTGGTCATCCCGCATTTCGAGACTATCGCCTTTCCAGGCTGGATCGAAGCAGCGCAGATGGCGGGGCTCGACCTTGTCGACCCGCGCGGAACTCCGAAGGAAGTCATCGGTGCACTTGCCGGAGCGCGTCTTGTCGTTACCGAGTCGCTGCATGGCGCTATTCTTGCGGACGCGTTTGGCGTGCCGTGGCGGCCATTTGCAGTGTCGCGCAACTTCTCGACGGCTAAATGGGCAGACTGGGCTGCATCGCTCGATCTGGAAGTCGATGTTGCGCTGGTGCCACCGCCGGACGCATTGCAGTTGTTCCGTTTCGGAAAGCGCGCCGAGCCATTCGGGTCGATGCTCAGGCTGGATGTGGAACATGCTTTGGCCGAGTTTCGTCAGCGGATCGAACCTGCCTCAGCGCCCCCATTCCTGAAGGTGCAGGCAAAGCGGATGCTTGAGATGGTGCCTGCCGCACGGCGCCTATTGGGATTTAGTCCAGTCAGGACGGCAACGGCGCTTGCCAGCATCGCTGCGCTGGACCCCTATCTTAGCGATCCCATCAAACGTGGACTGCTTCGCGACGAAATGCTTGGACGCCTTGATGCCTTGGCAAGGCGGCAGGAGGCTGCTCCTCCAGTGGGGGCTCTTTAAGGCCTAGCATCCGAGTATTTGCAAGGCAGTGCCGTAGTGGGATAAGCGGTTCTACCGAAATTTCTGTATGGGCCCACTTATGCCGGCGAAGTTTTAGATGCTGGACTATTTCGGATGGATTTGGCTTTGAAGTCTCCACGGCAGGTCACCTAGCGTATTGCAATTGCCCGAAGGGGGGCGACTACTCGGCGGGGATGTCTTGGCCAGGAACTTATCGGTCTTTCTCGATCTGTTGCGGCTTGCCGCAGCGGTTATGGTGTTCGTCGCGCATGGCGGGGCGGTCTATGGCATGGATCTTCCCCCGATGATCGGCCACAGCGCCAAGGAAGGCGTCGCCATCTTCTTCGTCCTTTCCGGTCTGGTCATCGCGTTCGTCACCGATCAAAAGGAGCATGACTGGAAGAATTTCGCGCGCGCGCGCGCGGTTCGGCTGTATTCCGTGGTTCCGGTTGCCATCGCGGTGCTATGTCTGTGCTATGCGATCGGTGCGCCGATTGCCCCCGACTTGTACGGATTGGGGGCGGGCTATCCGAATGCTGGGGCTGTGGGCAATGTTCCGGATGCTCTGGCGATCCTGCGCTATCTTACGTTCACCAACGAAATCTGGTTCGACCGTGCCATGATCAGCACCGGCGCCCCTTTCTGGTCGCTTGGTTTCGAAGCGGCGTACTATGTGGCGTTCGCTATTCTGCGCCATGCGCGCGGCGGCTGGCGCTGGGGATTTGGCGCGTTGTGGCTTCTGGCCGTCGGGCCACGCATCGTACTGGTGTTCCCGCTGTGGCTGATCGGAGTGGGTACGTGGTCGCTCATCCGGAAAGACGTGCGCATCCCCGGCTGGATCGCCTCGTTGGCGCTTGTCGTGATCGGGCTGGCGGCGCTGGCTTGGCGGCGTTGGGTAGCGGCGGCGGCGGTGCCCCTGTTCGAATGGGGTGCGCCGGATGTGCTGGCCGCCAGCATGGGCTACTATCTGGTGTTATGCCTGCTGCTGGCGACCGCGATTGCTGTCTTCGCAGCCGGGACACCGAAGATGGAGCTATGGCCATCGTGGTTGCAATGCTCAGTCCGATACTGTGCGGGAGCGAGTTTCACGCTCTACATCATGCACCTGCCGGTCATGGTGCTGATTGCCGCCATGTGGCCGGCAAGTTGTACCTCGTGGGTGGCAGGAACGGTTGCGATGGCGATGACGATGGGGATTATTTTCATTCTCGCCGAACTCGGAGAGCGAAGGAAAGCACAGTTCGAGAGAATTTTCCCTTTGCCGTGATCAATTTAATACGCAACGCTAAAAGCGGATGAATGCAATCGATTTAATTGCGTTTACCAGAGTCCTTATGCTAGAATTGTGAATAGCAACATTATCCAGGTCTCCGGAACAGCGAAGCAATTGTGCTTGCATATCGGGGATATAGGTAATGGCTTTTTCATATCAGAACGCTTACGGCGTTTCACTTAAGAGTTCTTCATCTGCAGCTAAGACTTTTTTCGGAACGGCTGCTGCCGAGGTGCTCAAGGGTACTGACAAAGCTGACGTGATGCGTGGCTACGGCGGAGGCGACAGCTATCATGGCGGTCTGGGCGACGACACTTATGTCGTGTCGTCCACCAAGGACAAGGTGTTCGAAGTCGCCGGCGAGGGTATCGATACGGTCCGCTCCTCGACTTACCACATCCTGGCCGCAAACGTCGAAAATCTGGTCCTTGAAGGCAACCAGGCCTGGTACGGCGCCGGCAATGCGCTGGACAACGTCATCGTGGGTAACGAGTTCGCGCAGCAGATTGACGGCGGTGCCGGCAACGACGTCCTTATCGGCGGTGGTGGCAAGGACATGTTCATCGTTTCCGCCGGCAATGGCAGCGATGTCATCATGGACTTCGCCACAGGCATCGATACCATCCGTCTTGGCGGCTACGGCGTCACCAGCTTCAGCCAGATTCAGTCCATCGTGAAGCAGGTGGGCAACGACACGGTCCTCCATTTCGGGAATGGCGAGGATTTGATTCTGCGCAACGTCAAGGCCACGAGCCTGACGTCGTCCGACTTCACCTATGAACTGAACCGCTCGGGCTTCACCCAGACCTTCGGCGATGAGTTCAACGCGCTCAGCCTCTATTCCAAGGGCGGCACCTGGCGTACCGAGTATGGCTCGGGCGGTCCGGGCACCATCGCCAGCCGCACGCTGCGCACCGAGGCACAGCTTTATTTCGACGAAGACTGGGGCGGCACCGGCAAGAAGGCGCTGGGCGTCAACCCGTTCTCGATCGACGACGGCATCCTGACCATCACCGCGCAGCGTGCGAGCGATGACATCCTGCAATACATGGATGGCCGCACCTGGACCTCAGGCCTGCTGACCACCAAGTTCACGTTCGCGCAGCAGTACGGCTTCTTCGAGATCCGTGCGCAGATGCCGGAAGGAAACGGGTTCTGGCCGGCGTTCTGGCTGCTGCCGACCGACAACAGCTGGCCGCCGGAACTCGACGTGTTCGAGCAGCACGGCAAGGATCCCAACGTGCTGTACATGTCGACCCACGGCACCTCCACGGGCAAGACGCTCGAGGGGCAGGATCGTGCGATCGTGGACACCACGCAGATGCATACCTACGGTGTCGACTGGAACGCCGACCGGATCATCTTCTATATCGACGGCGTGGAAGTGGCTCGCCAGGTAACCCCGACCGCGATGCGGAAGGAGATGTACATGCTCGTCAACCTGGCCGTTGGCGGCAACCAGAGCTGGAGCGGCCCGACGGATGCCAGCACGCCGACCGGCGAGATGAAGATCGACTACATCCACGCTTACCGTACCGCAGATACCGTTTCTACTACGACCAATGGCAAGCATGTGGTCTATAAACCCGCCACAGGCACGCCTGTGCCGACGGCGCCTGTGAACACCGCGCCGACTACCACGGAGCCGGTTGTCTCGCCTCCTGTCGTCACCGTGCCCGGTGGCAGCGGGCCGGTGACGACGACGCCTTCGACGGGTACGCATACAGGCAAGGTCTATACTGGCTCGGCCGGCAACGACACTTTCCGTGTCGCCTCCAAGCTGGACAAGATCGTCGAGGCGGCTAACGGCGGGATCGATACCGTGTTCGCCAGCGACAGCTTCACGCTCACCGACAATGTCGAGAACCTGACGCTTGCCGGTGACAAGGCGCTTAATGGCACGGGCAACGCGCTGGACAATCGGCTCATCGGGAACAGCGCGGCGAACGTGTTGAAGGGGCTTGCCGGCAACGACTACCTTGATGGAGCCGGCGGCGCCGACACACTGATGGGCGGCACCGGCAACGACGTTTACCGTGTCGATGATACGCGGGTGAAGATCGTAGAATATGCCAATGAAGGCACCGATCTTGTGACCAGCGGCGTGACATACACTCTGCCGGTCAATGTCGAGAACCTGCGTCTGGACGGCACCGCAAACATCAACGGCACCGGCAATGCCGAAAACAACCGCCTCATTGGCAACGGCGGCAACAACGTGCTGACGGGCCTTGCGGGCAACGACTACCTCGATGGCGGTGCCGGCAACGACACACTTGTCGGCGGCAAGGGCGATGATACCTACATCGTCGACTCCGCAGGCGACCGGGTGGTGGAGCAGGTCAATGAAGGCAACGATACCGTGATGTCGTCGGTCAAGTTCACCTTGCCCGCCAATGTCGAGACGCTGCGCCTGACGGGGAGTGCGTCGATCAGCGGCGCGGGCAATGCCGGGGCGAACAAGATCTACGGCAATGCCGGCGACAACAAGCTGTTCGGCTGGGCCGGGAACGATCTGCTGGACGGTGGCGCCGGCAATGATGTCCTGAATGGCGGCGTGGGTGACGATACCCTGACCGGCGGAGCGGGCGCCGACAAGTTCGTCTTCGCGGCGGGCTACGGCAAGGACACGGTCACCGATTTCGACCACGGCGTGGACAAGCTTGTGCTCGTCAACGTCAAGCAGAATGCGGTGTCGATCAGCCACACTGCCACGTCGACGGTGGTTTCCATCGGCGCAGACAAGATCACGCTGATGGGCGACAACCACTTTGCCATATCGGACATCACGTTCATGAGCACCAGCGAATATGGCAGCACGCTGGGTCTGATGTCCTGATCGACTAACAACTTCGTCCAAAACGAAACAGTCTCTCCCTCGGCGGCGTCGACCGCGCTGCCCGGGGGCTGTATCGAAGCCGGGGTACGTTCCTGTACCTCGGCTTCGAGGCGTTTCGGTTCATGCTTCTCAACATTCAGGTCCTGCGGGCAACGGCAGCAATGCTGGTCGTGCTGGTCCATCTCCAGACACTCGGCAGCCCCCTTGGGCTGGAGCCGCTTGTATTCGACCTGTTTGCCGTCGGCGTGGACCTGTTCTTCGTCATCAGCGGCTTCATCATGGTCCACACCACCTCCCGCCGCCCCGTTTCGCCGGGACGGTTCATCGTCGACAGGCTGGTGCGCATAGCGCCACTCTATTGGGGCCTTACAGTAGCGGTTTTCGTCGTGGCGCTGGCCGTGCCGCACCTTCTTGGCACCACGCGAGCGGACTGGGGAGCGTTGGCAAGGTCGCTGGCCTTCATCCCGGCGGAACGGGGGGACGGCACGATGCGACCGATCCTGTTCGTGGGCTGGTCGCTCAATCTGGAAATGGCGTTCTACGTCATCTTCGCGCTTGCGCTGATGATCCGCGAACGCAACCGCCGGATCGGGGGCACGATCGGCCTGCTGCTCGTGGTGGTGGCGTTCGGGGCCTTGATGAGGGACAGCCTGAGCCCGGAAGTGCGGTTTCTAACCCAACCGATGCTCCTGGAATTCGCAGCTGGCATGGCCATCGGCTGGCTCTACCCTCGCCTGCCTGCATCGAAGGGGGCGGCTATACTTGCCGCGTGCCTGGCGCCGCTTGCACTGGTCATGCTGGTCTGGATGGCCCGCTGGCCCTTGCCCGGTGGCTGGCCTGGATCGTTGCCGGCAGCGGTGGCGGCCGTAATCTGCGCGCTTGTCGCCGAGCGCGGCGGCCTTGCGATCGCCTGGCGTCCGGCCCAGTCGATCGGGGACGCGAGCTACGCCCTGTACCTGACGCATCCTTTCGTGACGCAGGCATGGACACAGGCAGCCCTGCACGCCGGATTTCTGTCGCCGACGACGGCACCGTGGCTGTTGGCAGGGGCAATGGCCTGCGCGGTCATCGTAGCCTTGGGAACCCATGCATGGATAGAACAGCCGCTGGGACGCGCCGCGCGACGCTTCATGGGAACAGTGCAGGGGACGAGATTTCGTACAGGCAAGGCGACGCAAGTCGGATCGCAGGTATGAAAATCATCGCAGCCTCTGCCGATCGCCGCCCAGCCCCGAGGCTGCCTTCTCCGCCTGCAAGTCGCATCGTGGCGCTGGCATCGGATCGTGCCATCCAGGACGCGTTTTTTGCGGCCGCCATCGTGCTCGCGCGCATACCCGCCAATCTCGGCATGGCCGGGGCGGCAGCAGGGCTCGCTTTCATGAGCCTTTACGCCGTGCTGCGTGTTGACCAATGCGTGGATGCTTTGAAGCGGTGTCGCCTCCAACTGGCGTATCCCGCGCTGGCGCTGTTTTCGGTCGCGTGGGCGGTTCATCCGCTGGTCACGGGCAGGGCGGCGGTGCAGATGACGCTGACGGCTTTCGCGGGGTTGCTGATCTCACAAGCGATCCGCCCACGCACCGTACTGATCGGGCTTTTCGCAGCCTTCGCCGGCTATTCCGTCTGCTCTTTGCTGGCAGGGCATACGAGGCCGGATGGCATCACCGGTGCTCCGGCCCTGTTTGGGCTGGGCGGGGAGGCCAAAAATTATTTCGCAGACAGTTCTTCTACTGCTGTTCTGCTTGCCATCGTCATGGTCGCGGTTTGCCTTGAGCGGCGGGCCATCGCACTGGCCTTCGCCAGCGGAGCGGTGGCAATGGCCTGCATTGTCGCCACGCAGCAGGCACGATCGGCAGGTGCGCTGGCGTCGTTGACGATCGCCACGGCGCTGCTGCTGGTCCTCATGGTCCTGAGACAACGGCCTCCTGTCTGGAAGGCGGGGTTTGCCGCCGCGCTCGTCGCAACCTTCGTCCTTTGCGCGTTGCTGTTCCAGCCTCTGCTGGCGCTGGTGCAGGAACTGACTTCGAAGGACGCCGGGTTGACTGGCCGCGGCTACCTGTGGTTCCGCGCCGAATATATCATCGCGGAACGGCCATGGCTTGGCACCGGCTATTTTGGTTTCTGGACGCCCCGCAATCCCGACGCGATCGGGCTATGGCGCTATTTCGACATTCGGCAGGAAGGCACCGCCTTTTCTTTCCACAACAGCTACATTCAAACAATGGTTGAGACCGGTTACGTTGGGCTTTTCGTGCTGGCCGGAACCTGGATTGCGGGCGTGCTGGCGTTGTTGCGGCGGTTCGTGCTGACCCCTTCGCTGCCGACCTGCTTCTGGTTGTCCTATCTGGCGCTGGAACTGAGTAAATCGCCGGTCGAGCCCATCCGGCCGGCGGCATTGGTTGCGCCCACGGTGATGCTGTTCGCTGCACTGGGGTTCGGGTGGTTTCCAATCGCCCGGCGCCGCTGTTCAGATTGAAGGCTGTCCGGTACGTCGACCATCCTCGCGATCAACCTCCAAAAGCGAGATGCCCTTGCTTTCACTCATGACCAGCGCGGAAATGAGGCTGATCGCGCCAGCGGCCATCACATAAAAGGCGATTGGCAACCAGTCGTCATAGGAGCGCAGCAGGCTTGTCCCGATCAGCGGGGCCCAGGATCCTGCGAAGATCGCTGTCACCTGATAGCCGAGCGAAACCCCCGAATATCGCATCCGTGTCGGGAACATCTCGGCCATGATCGCAGGCTGCGGCGCGTACATCAGCGCGTGGACGACCATGCCAGCCATTATGCCGCCGAGCACAACCGCAGTGTTCGCGCTGTCGAACATGGGAAACGCCACGAACGGCCAAGCCATTGTCAGCCCCGCGCCCGCAAGATACACCGGCCTGCGCCCCATCCTGTCCGCCATCGCGCCGAACAGAGGTATCAGCATGACGTGCAGGATATGCGCACAGAACAACAAGGCCAGGATCCGCGTCGTCTTTACGCCGATATGCGCAAGATACGTGATCGAGAAAGTCACCACCATATAGTAGAGGATGTTCTCTCCTACACGAAGACCCATCGCGGTGAAGACGCCGCGCGGATAACGGCGGAACACCTCGGCAAGGCCATACCCCTCCGCAGCGCAACCCTTGGCTTCGGTCTTTGCCTTCTCGAATATCGGCGAATCCGTAACCTGAGTGCGGATGTAGTACCCGATTCCCACGATGACGGCTGAAAGCCAGAATCCCGTGCGCCACCCCCAGGACAGGAATTGAGCGTCCGACAGTGTGGCCGAAAGCATTAGCAGCACCACGGTTGCCAGCAGATTGCCCAGCGGCACCCCCGCTTGTGGAAAGCTCCCCCAGAATGCGCGGCTCCGGTTTGGACTGTGTTCGGTAACCAGAAGCACCGCGCCGCCCCACTCACCACCCAATGCGAACCCCTGAAGGAAGCGCAGCAGCACCAGCAGTACCGGCGCCGAGTATCCGATCGTGGCGAAGGTTGGCAGGCAGCCCATAAGGAACGTCGATGCCCCGATCAGCATGAGGCTGAACTGCAGCAACGATTTGCGACCGATCCTGTCGCCTATGTGTCCGAACACCACACCGCCAAGCGGTCGGGCGATGAAACCTACAGCATACGTAGCGAAGGCGGCGAGCACCCCGTCCAGTTCGTTGCCGGTCGCAGGAAAGAACAGCTTGCCGAAAATCAATGTCGATGCGGTGCCGTACAAAAAGAATTCGTACCATTCGACCACCGTACCAGCCATGGACGCACCAACGACCTTGCGCAGGTAAGGCAGATCGGCTGTCTCTTCGTGCTGCATCGCTTGGATATCCTTTCCCATCACGCATGCGCGAGCACAGTTGAAGCAGGGTCCATCGATGCTTGCAGGAAAGTGTTGCAGCGTAGCCTACGCAACTCAAGCCGTAAGAAGATGAGTTGCAGACTTTCCAAGGGAAAAGATCGGGATTGATGATCGCTGCTAGAGAGCAGTTTGCTTGCCTACGTTTCAGGAAAGTGGATAAGGCCACACCGTGACCCGCCTGATTGCATACTCACCGGGCCATGCTGTGCCTCCGTCGGGATACCCACCCCAGCTTCCCCCGACGGCAAGATTGGCGATCATGTAGGCGGGCTGGGTCGTCAAGGCCGCAGGCGTTGGCGCGCGCGCTACCACCTTGCGATCAACGAACCACATTAGTTCCCTCTCGCTCCACAAGACGCCGTAGCGATGGAACCCGGCAGATGCATCGAAGGCGAGGCGCACTCGTAGACTCTGCTTGTGCTTGCCTGCGATGACTGTGCAGAAGATAGTGCGAGGGTTCCCAAGACCTTCAACCACGTCGATCTCGCCGTCGCCGGGCCAGTTGCCGCCGGCTGGCATGAGCCAGAAGGCGGGCCACATGCCTTTACCAACGGGCAGTTTCGCTTCGATTTCAAAGTAGCCATATTTCTGCGCGAAGCTGAACTTAGTGGTGATTGCGCCGCCATAATAAGGCTTGTCCCATGCAAGAGGGCGGAGGGTCTCTGGAGTCTTGCGCGCGAGAATCGTGAGTTGGCCGGGCCTGTGCTGGAACGGGTTCAGGCCAAGCGTGCGCCGGCCCGCGCCGGAGCGGGCGACCCCGGCAAACTCTGGGTCGGCAGCGAAGCTGCCGGCAGACATTTGTCGGTTGGCGATAGATCCTGCGCCGCCGTGCCCGTAAACGGTGCGCCAACGATGCGGATTTCGGGGGCGGGTCTGATCCGTCCCATGATCGAACGCGCGGAAGCGTTCGTCAAAGGATGGTGTGCCTAGTTGACTGAAATCGGGGAGGGAAGCATCGGGCTCTGCACTGACGGATTGGATCATGACTGCGGCAGCCACAGTGGCAGCAAGAAGCAACACGATCCATTTCATCGCCGGTCTCCTCTTCCGTTCCGCTTATTCTGACGCCAAGCAGACGTTACCAGCCAGCACAGGATTCTTGCAAAGTGTTGGCTCCGGAATGGATGACGTTTCGGTTCTTGGATGGGCGAGCCTTGGCTAGATTGCGGGGGCAGGTCAGGACACCTGCGGTCCTGGAAGATATGCCCGCATGTCAGCTGAAATGATCGTGCTACAATGACAGGCAGTCCAGTAGTTTCCATTCTGATGGTGGCACGCAACACCGCGCCTTTCATCGACGCGGCCATCCGCTCCGCCCGGGCGCAGACGATGTGCGATGTAGAAATCGTTGTCGTCGACGACGGCTCGACCGACGGGACCAAAGAAATCATAAACAATCACGCGCGCGTCGATGCGCGCGTACGCCTTCTAGATGGTCCGGGCAGGGGGTTGAGTGCCGTTCGCAATACCAGCCTGGACGCAGCGCGGGGCCGCTTTGCCGTCATCCTCGACAGCGACGACATGCTTCACCCCAGTCATATCGACGGGTTGTTTGATAATCAGACGCGGAGTGGCGGGGTAATATGCGCCTCCAACATGGTAGAATTTTCGATTGATGGATCGTCGATTGCCGGCAAGTCCTTCGTAACTGACAGCGCTTGCAATGGGCCGCGCTCCGTTTCCGTCGAGGATTTCCTCAAAGCCGGGATGATTGGCGCTAAGCATTTGTCGCTAGGCTATCTCAAACCCATGTTCGATCTACAATTCCTGCAATCGAAAGGTATCAGATACGACGAGCGGTTGCGCATCGGCGAAGACTTCGATCTCGTGTTGCGTGCCATGCTCGAAGGTGCCGATTACCAGTTTCTGCCGCAGACCACGTATTATTATCGTCGGCACCCCGGATCGACTTCGCATCGTCTTTCCACGGCTGACGTGTCCGGCCTGATCGAAGCGACGCGCGGCTATCCCGTGGAGAGTGGGAGCCTCCACGGCCTACTGGTCGAGCGGATGAATAATTTGGAAGGGTCGCGGCGACAACTCGAAGCCCTTGCCGCGTTGCGGCAGCGTCGCCTTTTGGCCGCGTGGGCGCTTTCCATGCCTCACCGCCATGCTCGTAAACTTTTCCTCGCCAGTCTTGCCGAAAGTATAATGAAAAGACTCGGAATTCATAAAGGTGAATGGGCGACGCAAGGGCGCTCAGAAGCGCTTGGCCAGCATTTTGAAATTATCGCTGAGTTTCTGCACCCCATGGTTACCACGCCTTAATTGGAAAAGATATGCGCCCATTAATATTCCTTTTTCCGCATGACCGGACGGACGTCGGTGGCAATTCCGCACAAATGCGCTTTATGGTAGCCTGTTCGGAGATACGACAGGTCAACGCAGCTTATTACGGTGAACGTATCGCGGGGAAGACACATCTGGATGACCTGTTGACATCCTGTGCGCACTTTAGAAACCAACGGGTTGATGAGCCGATTTTCGTAATCCACTGGGGCCCAGACATTCCCAACTTGTTAGCCCGCTTGGCGGGGTGCGATGTGATCTATGTTGCCCATAGCACGGGATGGGGCATGGCGTTACCTCCGCAAGTGCCAATCCTGTGCGTCAGCCGCCATACCATGGCTTATTGGGGGCGGCATGCGCCCAATTCGTACATTGCCCTGATGCCCAACATCGTCGATGTCGATGTTCTGGCGGACGCACCACAGCGTGATATCGACGTTTTGATCCAAGCCCGCAAGTCGTCTCAATATCTGCTGCACCGATTGGCTCCTGCTTTGCAGGACCGATGTAACGTGACAATTTTGGATGGTTGGGTGGATGATCTTCGCGCGTGGTTTCGGCGGTCCAAAGTATATTTGTACGATTCGCTGGAGCACTGGGCCGATGTCGGCGCCAGCGAAGGGTTCGGACTGCCGCCGCTCGAAGCCATGGGCCAAGGGTGCATAGTCTTTTCCAGTGTCAACGATGCTTTATCGGATTATCTCGATCCTGGTCTTAATTGCCGGAAAATCCGCGTTCATTCTCTGACATGGGATGTGGAAGCGATACTTCGAGCGGTTACGGACGGGGTTCCAATCTCGGCAGACATGAGCTGGTTTGCCCAGTATTCGATCGAAGGTATCACATCCCGCTGGCAAAGCACGTTAGACGATCTTGAGCTCTTTTTCTCACACACGGCTATTGCAGAGCCAGATATAGATGACTTGTGGGCCGCGCGCCGCCCTAGTAGGTTGCAACGCACCAAGCGCGCGGTATGTGTGCTATTGGATCGTTAGGGGAACAGCACTGTCCCATGGACCGGCGATCTGGATGAGAAATTTCCGTCAGTTAGTTGCGGTGTTCATTTGGTGCCTTCTTTGATCATCACGGAATCGCTGACCGGCGACGATAGCTTTTGACGTTCATTTCGGAGATAGTTGAACGGCGAACAAGGCGGGCCACTGCGGCGAGCGTCATGGAGAGATCCGGGAAGCCCCTGTTCTATTTGCCAAAGGACTGATTGCCTGTGATGAGCGTGGAGCGCTGTTCGTACCGGACGCTGATCAGTTCAATCAGAATGGACGTTTCGACTTGATCCTTGGTCACATATGCGGGATCGCCATGATCAGCAGATGATATTTGTCGAGCTTGGCGGTGGCGATTTCGAGCGCCAACTCACGGCGGGCGGCCTGAAGTTTCTGTACCAGATCGGAAGTGCGGGTTAACAGGATGCGCCAGCCATTCTCGACCAGCCCAAGGCCGATTGCTGCTGCCAGACGCCTTTCAATCCGCCGACGATCCCGTTCTGCGGTCTCATACTCGGCGAGTTTCGTGAGCAGACGGGCGCCACGCCAGCCTTCCTTGTCGGCTCGCTTGGTGAAGTTGGACCAGACCAGTTTGAGCGCCGGCAGGCGCAACTCGTTGAGAATGAGGCTCATACCAAGGGGCGTTGAGGCTGACTCACGCGGGGGATTCCCAAGGTCGTGAAAATCTGATTCGACGTAGCAGGCACGTGGAGGCTTGCGATGGCGACAGCGATTGAGGTTCGGTCTGACTACACATCGCTGGATTTGCGCCAGTTTGCGCGACGAATCGATGATGCGGATCAGGTCCGGCGGCTGTTGGCGGTGGCTCTGATCGTGGACGGCGGGAGCCGGAGCGAAGCGGCGAAGGTTGCCGGCGTCACGCTGCAAATCGTGCTCGACTGGGTCCTGCGGTTCAACGAAGGCGGCCCCGATGGTCTGGCGACGCGCAAGGCACCGGGCCGGGCCGCGATCCTCAATGACGAGGAGCGCGCGCGGCTTGCGGCGATAGTCGAGGCCGGGCCAATCCCCGCGGCACATGGCGTGGTGCGCTGGCGGCTTGCCGATCTGACGCGGTGGATCTGGGACGAGTTCGCGCTCTCCGTCACGCGCCATACCCTCGGGCGTGAGCTTCGCGCGATGGGCTACCGCAAGCTCTCGGCGCGGCCACGCCATCGGGGGCAGAAGGGCGACGACATTGCCGATTTTAAAAAGCTTTGCTGCCCGCCTGGCGCAGATCAGGCGGCGCCTCCCGCGAGGAACGCCGATAGAGTTGTGGTGGCAGGACGAGGCTCGCATCGGTCAGCAAACCAAGCTCACCCGGCGCTGGGCGAAGCGCGGCACGCAGCCCTCGGCATCCAAGGATCAGCGGCGCTCCTCGGCATGGCTGTTCGGCGCGATCTGCCCCGCCGAAGGTAAAGCCGCCGGCATCGTCATGCCCCGTTGCAACAGCGAGGCGATGAGCATGCACCTCAAGGAGATCGCGTTCCACGTCGCGCCGGGCGCACATGCCGTTCTGCTGCTCGATCAGGCCGGATGGCATGGATCGGCCGAGCTGGTCGTGCCGCCCAACATCACCTTGATGTCGCTGCCGCCCCGGTGCCTGGAGGTCAACCCGGTCGAGAACGTCTGGCAGTTCATGCGCGACAACTGGCTGTCGAACCGCATCTTCCAATCCTACGACGACATCGTCGATCACTGCTGCTTCGCCTGGAACAAGCTCGTCGAGCAGCCTTGGCGCATCATGTCCCTCGGACTGCGCCAATGGGCGCATGGGTTCTGATCAGTGCACCTTGGTATCAGGCATTGGGCGTCGATAGAGGGTACGTTCCGGCTCATGCGGTTTCTCCCATCAAGAGAACATCATAGGTGGCAAGAGGGACCAGTTCTACCACCACATTGGGCAGCGCCGCCGGATTGGGAGCAAAACGTGTCCTCAAGGCATCCATGTCAGGGAGACAATCGGCAGCCACATTGGCGGCCAGCAGGTCCGCAAGTTCAGCTTCGCAGACCCTCTCGTGCGCCATCGCCAACGGTGTGACCATATGCCAGCAAGCAATCCGTTGGGGCAATGCGGCAATGAACTGATCGAAGATCTGCCGATGAGCCGCGCGGGGGAACAACTGGTCGAGATAGACCAGCTTCAGAAGCGCCATGGGACCGCGACGCCGGCTATGGATGACGTCGACCTATGTCCAGGGGCGCCGTTGTTGACAGACCGTCCGCGCCGCAACGTTATCAGGAGGGTGCCGCCGGTGAAGAGATCAAGCCGGTCATCGTAAAGCGAGACCCGTAGCCTGTACCCTATCAGCCGGGCGGGTACGGTGTAGAACACCTTGCGAAGGGTGAATCTACGGCTCGAAGTGACCGTGACGATCGTTTCCTGATGGGTCCGGACGCCGTCGCTCTCGCCGCGCCTGTTTCGGGCATGGCAGTCTAGGATCTTCCTCAATGCGAAGTGCCGTTGCGGGGCTGATGCCGGCGTTGGCAGCTGGCGCCGGCACGGCGTGGTCTTTCGGAGCTTCATGTACAGCCTCATCTGATGATCGTTGACGTCGTGGCCCGGCATCCTCGGCATCCCCTCTTGCGAAGTTATACTTCTGAGCCTACGATGGCGGCAATGTCTGCAACGATCGTCTCAGCACCCGCGATGTCGGCGATGCTCAGATTGATCATCAGCAATCGGCGTTAGGTGCCGATGGCAAGATGCCGCTTATGACCGCCAATCTTACGGCCGGCATCAAAACCCCGCTTGTCTGCCGCTGGTGTTTTAATGGATCGGTTGTTCACGGCGGCCGCCATCGGGCTGTGTTCACGCCCCTAGTGTCCGCGGGCAAGCACAAGTGAGACCTCGTGGATCTTGCAGAACAGTAGTCGGTGCACGAAGCGGTGAAGTATGCCTCGCTGGCTTGCGGCCAATCTTGACCGCCAGTTGCTGGCAGCGGCACGTAATAGCAGCGCGACGCAGCTCTCTATGCCGATCCTTGGCATCGGCGCCATCACGTCGCTGTCGTTCGCTGCAGCGAACGAAAAAGCGCAACTTTGAGCATTCGCGTTCGTCGGTGCTTAGCTCGGATTGACCACGCGGCACGATAAGTCAGGAGAAATAAACTATGATGGGGCACATCTCGCGATGGGGTGGCAGTCATCATGCACAGCATGGTGAAAACGAGAGAGCCATTCAACAAGTTTGCCAGCGTTCCCGCGTAAACCGGGCTTTACCAAGCAATCATTCCAGCGCGCTCATGATCAACGCGCGGGACGCCCCTACCGCGGACTTAGGTCTGGCCATTCCTGCGAAGATCATGCAGCGGCTTTAGCACACTGCGGAAATGCCTCCGTCTCGGGCATGTGGCTACCCTCACGCGAATCTGGTTGCTGTAGCGAACCCGCGGTGCCGTAGACGATCCCGCCTAAGCAGCGACATACGTGAAGTCAGAAACCCACAGCATGTTCGGTGCCCGAGCATGGAACTGGCGATTGGCTTGATCAGGCGTGCACGGCGCTGGCTTGTCAGTAATTGTAGTGCGCATTGCTTTCCCTGTATCACCTCTTCAGGCCAAGTTTCCGCATGAGCCGCTGCCCGGTGCAGCATGCAACATCAAGGCCCTCGCCCTTCGTCTGCCGCTATACCGAGGGAACACCGTATACGCCGAAGTTCGACAAAGACTCGAGAATTCCGGGTTTCAGCTCTTCATCCCTGCGAACGCGAGCAGCTTGCAAAGCCGTACCTCGCCGCCTGGCGAAGCGCTCGTGATAGGTGCTTGGGGCGATCGGTAGAACCCGGCAGATGGGCCGGACCCATAGGCGTCGCGATGATCGTCAATAAAGGCGATCATCGTTGGAAAGGGCGTACGCATCCGTTGAGCGGCGCCTTGCCGGTGGGATGATGGACCGGTCTTAAGGTCGCAGTTATTTGCGAACTTAGGAGCGGTGTTTGTGGGAC
>NZ_JBNPXM010000011.1:0-135078 GCF_050433305.1 Novosphingobium gossypii
GAAGATGATCGTGGCGATGAGAGGCTGAACCCAAGGAGCCTACGTGCGCCTGCTAATCAAAAACAAACAACGCGTTCTCACACAGCCTCGGTGGAGTGCGGACGGTGTTAGACGTATTCTCAACCAAGGTACATCCGAGGAGTTATCGGTTGAGGCGAGATAAAAGGCTTCTAGTAGCACTGATCTTATTTGGCGTTGCCCTCGGCGCTGGGCTTATCCAAGCATGGATCGTTCGGCTTTATATTACTGCGGCGGTAATGGGAGGGGAGTATTGGGATCACTTTGTAAGTGTTCTCGGAGGCACCTCGCCAGCGAGAGCACCGAACACCTTTTGCTTTGACTACTGCGCCCCGGACTTGCCATTCATAGCGGGTTGGGTGGCATTCTCTGCATTTTTTGCAGGAGCGTTTTTTGTAACGCTGGCGTGGTGGAAGCCAAAACCGTAAGTTTTTCGCTGCCTCACGCAATGTACGGCCTGGGGCGAACGCCGAACATCGGCTTGCGAGAAGCCTTGAGCAAAATGAACGCCGCTGCCGGACATCTCGCGCATCTTCTAACCCGTGACGCATGAAACAAATTTTGCGTCGGAACGCTCCGGCGCTGCGTTGATCGCGCGACGAGGCGGTGGATCGGCGCGGCCACCTGTGGTACTAAGGTAACCATGGATCGGTCGCATAATCGAAGGACAATTCTCAGGGGCGGCATCGCTGCCGGAATCGGCCTGGTGCTTCCCACGCGGGCTTTCGCTTCGGACGGGATCGTGCCGGACACCATCGCGCCGGGAGAAACCGTGGCGCCGCTGGCCGGGGCTTTTCCATCGGCACTGTCGTCGGTTTCCGCCACGCCTACCGGGTTGTCGCTCTACGAACGGCGCGTGTTCGATGTGGCCGCAAAACAGGCGGCGCGCGTGCGCAATCAGCTGTGGCGCACGGACGTGGTCGGCATCGTCGACTTCGCGCAGCCCTCCTGGAAGCCGCGCCTGCACTTCGCCAATCTGGAGAACGGGACCATCCGTTCGTTTCTGGTGGCGCACGGGCGCGGGTCCGACCCGGCGCACAGCGGCTGGCTGCAGCATTTTTCCAATGTGCCGGGATCGGAGGCGACCTCGCGCGGGGCCTACCTTACCGCCGAGTGGTACAAGGGCAAGTACGGCACCTCGATTCGGCTGGTCGGCTTGGACAACGACAACTCAATGGCATTGCCGCGCGCGATCGTCATGCATCCCGCGTGGTATGTCGGCAGTTCCATGATCGACAAGTGGGGCAAACTGGGCCGCTCCGAAGGGTGCTTCGCGATGAGCGACACCGACTTCAACGATGCGCTCTGGCACTTGTCGGGCGGGCGCCTGCTGTTTGCCGACCGGATCGGCGAAGGCTGAGTTCCTACGGCAGCGCTCATCGCAGCGTTGCGGTTCATGCATCCCTGCGGCAGTTAGACAGGCTGGCCCCGCGATGGTACGGCAGGGCATGGACACCAGCCTGACCGGTCCGGATGCCCCCGCGTCGGCGCCTTTGCTTTCCGGAGAGATCGAGAACGCCGACTGGCCGGAATTCGGCTGGATCGACGATGTGCGCCCGGCCCTGCGCGCAGCTGTCGCCGCAGGCCGACCGGCCGCTCTGGCAACACTCTACAAGGTGGCGGGCAGCGCCCCGCGGGGTCCGGGGGCCCAGATGCTGTTCACCGCCGCAGCGGACGGGACTGTTGCTGCCACCGGATATTTCTCCGGCGACTGCATCGAAGGCGACGTTGCCAATCATGCCGCGCAGGTACTGGCCGACGGCCAGCCGCGCCGGTTGCATTACGGCATGGGCAGCCCGTGGATCGATCTGCGCCTGCGCTGCGGCGGGGCGCTGCATGTGCTGGTGGAACGGATCGCGCCCGAATCCGACGCCGTCCACGCCTTGCTGGACCATGCGGCGGCGCGCCGGTCATGCATCTGGGAAAGCGACGGAACGGTGCAGCGGGTTCGTGCGGTGGACGGTCCGCTGCTGGATAGTGTCGAAAATCCGTTTCGCATTGCCCGCCGTTACGACCCGCCCCGCCGGTTGATCGTGTCCGGAGGCGATCCCGGCGCGCTTGCGGCTGCCCGGCTGGGTACTATGGCGCAGTTCGAGACGATCCTGCTGCGCCCCGGCGGGCCGCACACCCCGCCGCCCTTCCCCGTCAGCCGATACTTGCGAGAGGAACCGGCGCAAGCGCTGGCCCAGCTGGGCGTCGATCGCTGGACCGCGTATCTTGGCGCCACGCATGAGGATCACCATGACCTTGGCGGCTGCCTTGCCGCCCTGCGCGCAGGGGCGGGCTATGTGGGCATGATCGGCGCCAGATCGCGCGCAGGCCAGCGGATCGGCGCGCTGGAAGCAGCGGGCGCCACAGCGGAGGAACTGGCGCGGCTGCAGCTTTCGCCGGGCGTCCCCGGCCTCGGCAAGTCGCCCTGGGAAGTGGCCACCGGCATCCTTGCGCAAATCATGCAGGCGCTTAACCCGGCGCGCGAACGGGCGTGAACCGCGTCGCCATCGTCCTTGCCGCAGGGCGCGCCACGCGCTTCGGCAGCGACAAGATGTGCGCCCTTCTCGATGGCCAACCGCTGCTGCATCATGCCTTGCGGGCGGCCTGCGCCGCGCCGGTGGAGCGGGTAATCCTGGTGACGCGGCCCGACCTCGATACCGGCGCATGGCCGCAGGTGCAGGTCGTCCGGCTGGAAAGCGATGCCCTGTCGGAAACGCTGAAGGCAGGCATCGCTAATGCCGGTGATGCGGCGGGCGTATTCATATTTCTGGGCGACATGCCGCGCATTCCCCATGACACTGCCGCCCGTCTGGCTGCCGCGATCGGACCGGCATACGCCGCGATGCCGCGCCATGCGGGCAAACCCGGCCACCCGGTCCTGCTTTCCGCCGCCGCCTTTCCGGCCATCGGCGCGCTATCGGGGGACGAAGGCGCCGGACGGCTGCTGCGCAGGCGTGATGACGTGGTGATGGTCGATGTGGACGATCCGGCGATCCATTTCGACGTGGACCGCCCTGACGATCTAACGCGCGCCTAAGCCCGCCCCGTTTCGTTGGAGAGCAGGGCGGGGTCGATTCCTTCGGCCCGCCAGGTGGCCGACCAGCGGCCTTCCGGCGCAGTCTGGAACAGCACCTCGCGGTATCCCTCGGCAGCGTACCAGCCGTGGTGGCGCATCTCGCCCTCCAACTGGCCCGGCCCCCAGCCCGCATAACCCAGCGCCATCACCCACTGCAACGGCCCCCGCCCTGCCGCGATGGCGCGCAGCACGTCCATCGACGCGGACAGCGCGCAAAGCGGCGCCACCTCGATCGTGTCGCTGCCGCCCCAATCGGTGGAATGAAGGATGAACCCGCGCCCCGGCTCCACCGGCCCGCCATGCATGATTTCCCGATTGGGCGAGACGCCGGGATCCAGCCCAAGCTCTTCCAGAACATCGTGAAAGCGCACGCCTTCGCGCACATGGCCGATGCCGACGCCTAGCGCGCCATCGTCGTCGTGCACGCAGATCACGTTGACCGACCGCTCGAAACGCGGGTCGAACATGCCCGGCATGGCAAGCAGGAGACGGCCCGCAAGATACTGTTCCTTGGTCACATTGCCAATCTATGCCTCTGCGCGCGCATCACAAGAGGCGAACGGGACAAGAGCGCTTCCCCCGGACGGCGGGGCGGCCTATGCGCCTTTCGACATAGGAGATCTCCCGCTCATGGCCCTGCTGTTCGACCTGCCTGCCGCCCCTGCCGTCCCCGTGGTCGGCAGCGATGCCGCATACCCTGTGCGCCGCGTGTTCTGCGTGGGCCGCAACTATGCCGCCCATGCGCTGGAACTGGGCAATGCGGTGGACCGCGAGGCGCCAATCTGGTTTACCAAGGCGCCGTCCGCCATCTGCCTGTCAGGCGCTGACATTCCCTATCCGCCCGGCACCGACAACTGCCATTACGAGATGGAATTGGTGGTTGCCATCGGCACCCCGGCCTTTCGCGTCGTGCCCGAAGCGGCACTGGACGCGGTGTTCGGCTATGCCTGCGGCCTCGACCTGACCCGACGCGACCTGCAGAACGCCGCCAAGGGCAAGGGCTATCCATGGGACACCGGCAAGGACTTCGAGAACGGCGCCGTCATCGCAGCCATCACTCCCGCCGCCCAATTCGCAGTCGAAGGCCAGCGCATCGCTCTGGCGCGGAACGGCGCGGTGAAGCAGGAAGGCGTGCTTTCGGACATGATCTGGTCGATCCCCGAACTGATCGCGGACCTGTCGTGCATGTATCATCTGCAGCCGGGCGACCTGATCTATACCGGAACGCCTGCCGGCGTCGGCCCTGTCGTGCCGGGCGACCTGCTGGAAGGCTCCATCGAAGGGCTGGAACCGCTGCACCTGACGATAAGCGCGGCGGAGTAACGCTGCTTCCTTGTGGCGGGGCGCAGCGCAACCTGCGCGCCGCTACCACCTTTGAGCGATAGCGGCATCTATGACGATGCCTGAAAGCCGGAAAAAAGATGACTGCCAAAAGACGCCTTCGCACTCACGCCCTCGTCACGATGCCGCTGCTGGCCCTCGCCGCCGCCCCGGCACGGGCCGAAGAGGCAGATGAGCCACGCGGGCCGATCGTGGTCACGGGGCGCGGCCTGTCCGAAGGGCCGGCGACGCCTGCCTACGACGTTCAGACCATCGCCCGCGACAAGCTCGTTTCCAGCGCGTCCGGCAGGATCGAGGACGTGCTCTCCTCCGTCGCCGGGTTCCAGCAGTTCCGCCGGTCGGACAGCCGCGCGTCCAACCCTTCCAACCAGGGCGTCACCCTGCGCGCACTGGGCGGAAATGCCTCCAGCCGCGCGCAGGTGCTGCTTGACGGGGTGCCGGTGGCGAACCCGTTCTTCGGCTACATCCCGTTCAGCGCCCTGTCGCCAGACCGTCTCGGCTCAGTACGCGTCACGCGCGGCGGCGGCATGGGTGCCTTCGGATCGGGCGCGGTATCGGGCACCATCGAGATGGAGAGTGCCGGCCCGGACGAGGTCGGCCCCATCGCCGCGCAGGCCCTCGTCGACAATCGGGGCGAAACGCAAACCGCCCTCACCATAGCCCCGCGTCTGGGCCAGGGCTTCGTCGTCGCAGGCGTCCAGTGGGATCGCGGCCAGGGCTTCTGGACCACGCCGAAGGACCAGCGCGTCGCCGCTTCTGCCCGTGCCCGGTACGAAAGCTGGTCGGGGTCGCTGCGCGCGGTGGCGCCGCTGAGCGACACGGTGGAAGTGCAGGCATCCGGCCTCGTCTATGACGACCATCGCACGCTGCGCTTCAAGGGCGCGGATTCCACCTCATCCGGTCAGCAGGGCTCGCTGCGCTTCGTCGGGCGGGGGGACTGGCAGTTCGACGTTCTGGGCTTTGTGCAAGCGCAGGACTTCTCCAACGTCGTCATCAGTTCGACCAGTTTCAAAAAGACGCTCGATCAGGCGAAGACGCCGACGCTGGCCGTGGGCGGCAAAGCCGAACTGCGCCCGCCCGTAGGCGACGACCACGTCCTGCGCATCGGCGCCGACGTGAAGCTGTCTCGGGGCAACCTTGTGGAATCACCCTACAGCGCCGTCACCGGGCAGGCCACCGCGTTCCGCCGGGCGGGCGGGCGGCAATCGGACCTTGGCCTCTATATCGAGGATGACTGGACCATCGGGCAGATCGTGCTGACCGCAGGCGGCAGGCTCGACCGCTGGACCATCACCGACGGTTACTACCGCGAGATCAACCCCGCCGGCGTTGCCACCACCGACACGGCCTATTCCGACCGCGAGGGATGGAGCGGCAACGGGCGCGCCGGGATCGTGTGGAACGCGGCGCCCGCCGTCTCGCTGCGCGCCGCCGCCTATACCGGCCTGCGCCTGCCGACGCTGAACGAGCTGTACCGCCCCTTCGTGGTCTTCCCCATCACCACGCAGGCCAATGCCGGGCTGAAACCCGAACGCCTGCGCGGCTACGAAGCGGGCGTGGACTTCCACCCGACGCAGGCGCTGAAGCTGTCGCTGACGGCGTTCGACAATTACCTGAAGGACGCGATCGCCAACGTTACCCTGTCCGCCACCACGCGGGAGCGGCAGAACGTGGACCGGATTCACGCGCGCGGGCTTGAGGCCAGCGCCGATCTCGCGTTCGGCAATGTCGATCTCTCCGGCTCGCTTTCCTGGACCGACGCCAAGGTCCGCGCAACGGCGGCGCAGGGCGCGCTTGACGGGATGCGGCCGGCGCAGGTGCCAAAGCTGGCGGCCAGCGGCACCGTGGCGTGGAAGCCTGCGGACGGCTGGCGCCTGGCCGCCACGGTGCGGCGCACCGGCGCGCAGTTCGAGGACGACCTCGAGGTCGACAGCCTGAAGGCGGCAACCACGCTGGACCTCTACGCCCAGGTGCCGATCACCCGCTTCGCCTCGCTGGTGCTGCGGGCGGAGAACCTGACCGACGAAACCATCGTGACGCGCAACGCGGGCGGTTCGATGGACCTTGGCCAGCCGCGCACCTTGTGGGCGGGCGTGAAGCTGGGCTTGCGCTGAACTGCCGGGCAAGTCATGGCTCTTTATCACACGCCATGACCCGCTTCACCGTAAACGACCGCCCCGTCCAGTTCGAGATGGACCCGCGCACGCCCCTGCTGTGGGCGCTGCGCGACGCGGCCAACCTTACCGGCACCAAGTACGGCTGCGGCGCGGGCGATTGCCATGCCTGCACCGTGCTGGTCGACGGCGCGGCGTTGCGGTCCTGTCTCATCACTCTGGCCGAGTGCGAGGGACGCTTCGTGGTCACGGTAGAGTGGCTGTCGCGCGATCGCTCGCATCCGGTGCAGCAGGCGATGGTGGCTGAACAGGCGATCCAGTGCGGGTTCTGCACGCCCGGCATCGTCATGAATGCCGCCGCCCTGCTGGCGCGAAACGCCAGCCCGTCGGAGGCGGAGATCAAGGCGGCTATCCCGAACCTTTGCCGCTGCGGGGTCCAGCCCCGGCTCGTACGCGCGGTCCAGCGCGCCGCCGCAGTCGCCCGGCGCGAGGAAAAGATCGACGCCGCGCCCCCGCCCGGCGGCACCCCACGCATTCCGGCGCTCTCCCCGCACGGACCTGACACCAAGCAAGGAAAGACCCCATGAAGGCCACCATCTGGCACAATCCCAAGTGCGGCACATCGCGCAAGACGCTGGCGATCCTGGAAGAAACGCCCGGCGTGGAGGTCCAAGTCATCGAGTACCTCAAAACCCCGCCGAGTGCCGACAAGCTGGCGCAGCTTTATCGCGATGCCGGGATCACGCCGCAGCAGGGCCTGCGCATCCGCGGCACCGATGCAGAAGAACGCGGCCTGCCGCAGGCCGACGATGCCACGGTTCTGGCAGCGATGACGGCAGACCCGATCCTCATCGAACGCCCGCTCGTAGAGACGGAAAAGGGCGTTCGCCTTTGTCGCCCGCAGGAAACGGTTCACCAGATTCTCTGAGCCGCTTTCCCCATCGGCCTGCCGCAGGGCACGGCCCATCGCCTTGCATTGGCCGGAACAATCTGCCACCGCATGGCGCTTCCGTGACATGACATAATTGCGAGAGCTTTCCTCAGCATGACCAGCACCGAGCTTGCCCGACGGCCCCTGACTCAGCGGATCGGGCAGAAGATCAAGCAGCGGATGGGACCGTGGGGGGTCTTCCTCGAAGGATTCATCCGCAATCCGGTGATGGTCGGCTCGATCGTTCCGTCCTCGCGGTTCACGATCAACCGCATGCTGTCCAAGGTCGACTGGCCGAACACGAAGCTGTTCGTCGAGTACGGCCCCGGCGTCGGCACGTTCTGCCAGCCGGTGCTGGATCGCCTGCCGCGCGACGGCATGCTGATCGTCATCGACACCAACCCGATGTTCATCGACTACCTGCGCCGGACCATCACCGACAGCCGCTTCGTGGCGGTGAACGGTTCGGCTGCCGACGTCGAGGAAATCGTGCGCGCGCATGGCCATGAAAAGGCGGACTACGTACTGTCTGGCCTGCCTTTCTCAACGCTGCCCGAAGGCGTGGCCCCGGCCATCGCCGCCGCCACCTACCGCGTGATTCGCAAGGGCGGCGCTTTTCTGGTCTACCAGTTCCGCCCCAAGGCGCGCAGCTACATGGCCCGCCACTTCAAGCGCATCGACGATGCGATCGAGCCGATCAACGTCCCCCCCTGCTTCATGTGGTGGGGCTGGAAGGACGAAGACTGAGCCGACCTGACCGCAGGCAAAAGGAACCCGGAAGTGGATGGCCACTTTCCGGGTTTCCTTTTGCGCGAAAGGCGCGCCGGCCTTAGCCGAACAGGTCCGCCTGCACTTGCGCAGAAGGGCCTGCCAGCTGGCGGTGGACCTGCGCCAGTACCGCCACGAAATAGAGCGCCATGATCGATGCCAGCAGCGATTCCACCGCCGCCGCCACGAACCGGGCGACTTCCACCGGAGCCAGCAGCGCCACCGGCATCGTCAGCACATTGGCGAAAATCAGCAGCACCAGCATGGCGATCACCAGCAGCGCGTAGAAGCCCAGCAGCCTTGCCGTGTTGCCCCTTGTCAGCTTCCACGAGCGCACCAGCGCGGCGACGGGATTGAACTGGTGTTCCACCGCGATCACCGGCGCCGTCACCGACAGCCGCACGCCCACGACGACCGCGAACAGCAACACGACGGTCAGCCCGATCACGCCGCCGACCATGCCCGCCGCTGCGCCCAGCACGCCCGCCACCACCAGGGCAACGGCAGCGATGCCCATCCCGCTGAGGATCTGCGCCAGCAGGTAGGGCACGACGCCCTTCACCCCGGCGCGGATCGCTTCCCCCACCGTCGGTCGGCGGTCGGAGTCGAGCAGGCACAGCAGCGATATGGAGCCCAGTGCCTGGAACAGCGCCATCGGCACCATGATCGGAACGATGGACATGTAATACGCCTTCACCGCTTCCATCGCCTGCGTCTGGTTCATGCTGGCGGCGGTTTCCGGCGGCGGAAAGAAGATCGCGAACACCAGCTGCGGCAGGAGGAAGAACACTCCCGCCAAGGCCAGCACGACCTCGCGGTTGGCGGACACGGCCTGGGCTGCCTGGGTCCATGCCCGGCTGCTGTCGAACTTGTTCAAGGGTTCCATGATCGTGCCATAGACGCCGACGAACGCGTTTGCACTTGAAACCCGCAGGGAATGACGCCACGCAACGCGCCATGACTTCGCTTCCCGGTGACATCGAACTTCGCATCTCCGCCAGCCCCGTGCCTTACCGCGAGGCGCTGGAGGAAATGACCGCCCGCAACGCCGCAATCGCAGCCGGAGAAGCGCGCGAACTGATCTGGCTGCTGGAACATCCACCGGTCTACACCGCCGGAACCAGCGCCGCGACCGACGAACTGCTCGACCCGCGCTTCGAGGTGGTCGAAGCGGGCCGCGGCGGGCGCTATACCTACCACGGCCCCGGCCAGCGCATCGGCTATGTCCTGCTCGATCTGCGCAAGCGGGCCCGCGATGCGCGCGGCTTCGTCCACGGGCTGGAAGGCTGGGTGATCGAGACCCTGCGCGATTTCGGTGTGGAAGGCTTCCGCTCGGACGGGCGGATCGGCATCTGGACGCAGGATGTGGATGGGCGAGAGGCCAAGATCGGCGCCATCGGCGTGCGCATCCGCAAGTGGGTGACGATGCACGGCTTTTCAGTCAACGTGCAGCCCGATCTGTCGCACTTCACCGGCATCGTGCCTTGCGGAATAGAGGAATTCGGCGTCACCAGCCTGCAGCGTCTGGGCAGGCAGGTTGATCTTGCGACATTCGACACCGCGCTGATCGCCCGCGCGCCGGCATTTCTTGCCGCGCTGGAAAGCCCCTGCCCGCCCCCAGCCCCGGTCAGCGCAGCGCCTGAGGAGACGGCATGATGAAAGCAACGCGTCATTCCATGCGATTCGCCCTGCCGATTGCGCTTGCCGCGCTCGCGCTGGCCGGCTGCAACAAGAAGGCCGACGACCAGCCCAAGGCCGCTGCCGGCGGCGAACTGCTGCCGCGCTCGATCAGCGACGACATGCTGCCTTACGACACGGTGCAATCGCAGGCGTCCCTCTCAGCCCCCGACGCGGCCCTTCGCGCGCCGCGCCTGGCCGACCCTGCGGCATCCGCATCGATCGCCCCGGTGGAAGAGGCCGTTCCCGAAGAAGAAATCCCGGTGATCGAAGCGCCCGCACCACCTGCCCAGCCTTGAGCCGTCAGGCTCTGCTTTGCGGCGGGGATGCGGGCATGTGTCGCCGGGCGTGCTCGACTTCGTCCAAAATCGCGCGAAGGCCCTCTCGATAACTATCGATTCGTTCCATCCCCAGCGCCGGATCGAGCTGATGCGAGTGCGCCATCAGGTCGGCGATCATCCGACGGCATTCGGTTTCCGGCATTTGTGCAAGGCTGCGCGCCAGAACATCCTGGATGGCAAAAACGCTGCCTTCTGCCGCCAGCGCGGCCCGTTCGAGCGCGGCGACCCTTTCGTCTATCCGTTGTGCCATCATACCGCCCGGCGCGCCAAACCGAAATGTTCATTATTGAACATATCCAGCCTTACAGGCGATCGGCCGAATCGACTATCCCAAAGATTCGAACACCCTAAGCGCCGCCCGCCCGTTCAGCATCGACCGACAGCAGCATCTTTTTACCTCACTGAACATGTCTCACGGAAACATTTTGCTCGGTTCGTCGTTGGCTGTGTGCGGTTCGTCACGCATTCTTACGGAAAGACGTTCGTTCATCTCACGTTGTGGATCAATGAACGATCAGCGTTGTTACCGGATCATTCCAACGCACCTGATGAGGGCACACATTATGCGCAAAGCCATTCTCGCCGCCACTATGATGGCGCTCACCCTTCCCGCCACCGTCGCGTTCACGGCGCCTGCCGAAGCTCGCGATCACCGCCGCTACCACCGTACCCACGACGGCGTCCGCTACTGGCGCGGCAATGACGGTCGCTATCGCTGCAAGAAGAACAACGGCACCACCGGCCTTCTCGTCGGCGGTGTGGCGGGCGCCCTTGCCGGTCGCGCTATCGATACCCGCGGCGACCGTACTGTCGGCACCCTGCTGGGCGCAGCAGGCGGCGCGGTGCTGGGCCGTGAGATCGACCGCGGCGGTTCGCGTTCGCGCTGCCGCTGATCTTCAGCCAACCCCTTGCGAAAGGCGCGTCGTCCCTGTGGCGGCGCGTCTTTCGCGTTTAAGGAGCAACGGATCAAGGCTTTCCTACATGACCCGCTTATGCTCCAATGCGCCCATGTTTCAGCGATTTACCCTTGCGATCCTGCCTCTGGCGCAGTCCCGGATGAAAGTCTCCGCAAGATTGCCTGCCCGACAGCGACGTCATTTCATGCCGGATTGCAACATCGCACCGTCCGCAGGATGACCGTCGCGCCTTCTGCCGATACCCCCGCGACCCGGCCCGCCATGCTCGTCACCGGCGGCGCCAAGCGCATCGGCGCCGCCATCGCCCGCGCCTTCGGGGCGGCAGGCTGGCATGTCGTGATCCACTACGGCCAGTCGCGCGATCAGGCAGAGGCGCTTGCCGCCGAACTGCCCAGCGCGGAAACCGTATCCTGCAACCTCGATGACTGGGACGAAGGCCCGGCGATGGTCAAAGCGCTGGCCAACCGGCTTTCCGACTGGCGCGTGCTCGTCAACTGCGCGGGCGTGTTCGATCTCGACACCGCGCAGAACCTCGATCCGGCGACGTTCACCTCGGCAATGCGCGTCAACGCGGCCACGCCCGCCCGGCTGGGGCAGGCGTTCCTGGCCCAGGCCAGGGCTGCAGGCGGGCGGCGGCTGATCCATGTCACCGACCAGAAACTGCGTAACCCCAACCCCGATTTCTTCTCCTACACCATGAGCAAGCACGCACTGGCCTCAACTGTGCCGATGCTGTCGATGGCCCGCACCGACCCGCGCGACAGGGTCTACGGCATCGCTCCCGGCGCTATCCTCGCCAGCCACGACCAGACCGAGGCTGAGGCGGACATATCGCACCGCATGAACCTGCTGCGTCGCCGTGCGACCGCGCATGACGTTGCGGACGCCGCCCTGTTCCTCGCGCATGGCTGGCTGGAAAGCGGCGAAACGCTGTACGTCGATTCAGGCCAGCACCTGATACCCCAACCGCGCGACGTCCTGTTTCTGGCGCGGGAGGGATGATTGTGCATTTTTCAACATAACCCCCCTTGCATGCGGGTGATTACCCCCGCAAGAACCCTTGATGGCATTCGGTATTCTCGACCGCTTCCTTGAGCGCGGCGTCCGTCAGGGCGTGCTTGAGCTGGCCCGCCCCGACGGCTCCGTCCGTCGTTTTGGAACCCCCACACAAGGCTTTCCCGAAGTCCGCATCCGGCTCACCGACAAGGGTGCCGAACGGCGCATCCTGCGCGATCCGCGCTTGGGTGCGGCCGAAGCGTTCATGGACCGCCAGCTCGAAGTCGAGCAGGGCGACATCATGGACCTCGTCTACCTGCTGCGCGCCAATGCCCGGTGGGACAAAGGCGGCGAACTGAAGGAACAGAGCCGCCTCAAGAATGCGGTCGGCAAAGCCGTCACCCTCATCGACGGCATCAACCGCGCCGCCAGCGCGAAGAAGAACATCGCGCACCACTACGACGTCGGCAACGACCTTTATAACCTGTTCCTCGATACCGAGCACATGCAGTATTCCTGTGCCTACTGGCCCAGTGACGACATCACCCTCGAGCAGGCGCAGACTGCAAAGCTCGCCCACATTGCCGCCAAGCTGGCGATCGAACCGGGGCAGAAGGTACTCGACATCGGCTGCGGCTGGGGCGGCATGGCGATCTATCTTGCCAAGCATTTCGACGTGTCGGTCAAGGGCATCACCCTGAGCGAGGAACAGCTCGCCCTTGCCCGCGAACGCGCGGTGGAAGCGGGCGTGGCAGGACGCATCGACTTCGAACTGATCGACTACCGCGACCTTGCCGCGCGTGGCGACAAGTTCGAACGCATCGTCTCGGTCGGTATGTTCGAGCATGTCGGCCAGGCCCAGTTCGACCGCTTCTTCCGCGACTGCGCCACTCTGCTCGATGACGAGGGTGTGATGCTCCTCCACACCATCGGGCGCATGGGCGGGCCGGGCTCCACCGACGCCTTCACCCGCAAATACATCTTCCCCGGCGGCTACATCCCCGCGCTTAGCGAGACGGTGGAAGCCAGCGAAAAGGTCCGCCTGATCGCGACCGACGTGGAGAACCTGCGCCTCCACTACGCCAAGACCCTGCGCGAATGGTACAAGCGCTGCGTCGCCAACATGGACGCCATCGTCGCCCTGTATGACGAGCGCTTCTATCGCATGTGGATCTTCTACCTGTCGGGCGCCACCGCCGCCTTCGAAAGCGGCGGCATGTGCAACTACCAGATTCAGTATACCCGCAGCCGCCACGCGCTGCCCCTCACCCGCGACTACATCGCGGATGGGGAGCGCGCGCTGCTGGACGCCTGATACCAAGTTGCGAAATTCGGGCGCACCTGCTAGCCGCGCGCCCGAACTTCCAACGCCTCTCTCGCGAAAGCCGTGCCCATGTCCGACAGCATCAAGAAGGTCGTCCTCGCCTATTCCGGCGGCCTTGACACCAGCGTCATCCTCAAGTGGCTCCAGGTCACCTACAACTGCGAAGTGGTGACCTTCACCGCCGACCTCGGCCAGGGCGAGGAACTGGAACCCGCACGCGCCAAGGCCAAGCTGATGGGCCTGCCGGACGAGAACATCTACATCGACGACCTGCGCGAGGAATTCGTGCGCGATTTCGTCTTCCCGATGATGCGCGCCAATGCCCGCTACGAGGGCGACTATCTGCTGGGCACGTCGATCGCCCGCCCGCTGATTTCCAAGCGCCTGATCGAGATCGCGCATGAAACGGGTGCCGATGCGGTCGCCCACGGCGCCACCGGCAAGGGCAACGACCAGGTCCGCTTCGAACTGTCGGCCTATGCGCTCGACCCGAACATCAAGGTCATCGCACCCTGGCGCGAATGGGATCTGACCAGCCGCACCGCGCTGATCGCCTGGGCCGAACAGCACCAGATCCCCGTCCCCAAGGACAAGCGCGGCGAAAGCCCCTTCTCCACCGACGCCAACCTCCTGCACACCTCGTCCGAGGGCAAGGTGCTGGAGAACCCGTGGGACGAGACGCCGGATTACGTCTATTCGCGCACCGTCAACCCGGAAGACGCGCCGGACGCGCCCGAATACATCACCGTCGACTTCGAGAAGGGTGACGGCGTGGCCCTCAACGGCGTGGCGATGAGCCCCGCTGCCCTGCTCACGGCACTCAACGACCTTGGCCGCAAGCATGGTATCGGCCGCCTCGACCTGGTGGAAAACCGCTTCGTCGGCATGAAGTCGCGCGGCATGTACGAGACCCCGGGTGGCGAGATCTACGCCCGCGCTCACCGCGGGATCGAGCAGATCACGCTGGATCGCGGTGCCGCTCACCTCAAGGACGAGCTGATGCCGAAGTACGCGGAACTGATCTACAACGGCTTCTGGTTCGCGCCTGAGCGCGAAATGCTGCAGGCCGCGATTGACCACTCGCAGGATCGCGTAAACGGTACCGTCCGCCTCAAGCTCTACAAGGGTTCGGCATCGGTCGTTGGTCGCAAGAGCGCCGATTCGCTGTATTCCGAACGCCACGTGACGTTCGAGGACGATGCCGGCGCCTACGATCAGAAGGATGCAGCGGGCTTCATCAAGCTCAACGCCCTTCGCCTGCGCCTGCTGGCACAGCGCGACACTCGCTGAACAAGACGCTGATCTTTCCACAGCGTTAACAGAGTCCGGCGGCCCGTTGCCAAAGCGCGACGGGCCGCTTTTGAGTCTATGGCCTTGGGGAACTCGCGAAGTTAGGACTCCCGGCATCGTCAACGACGAAGCGGGGTAAGTTTTGCAAGTACGTGGGATCAGCCGTTCTGCCAGCCTGATGGCGCTTTGCGCCGCTGTGGTCCTGCCCTTTGCAGGCCCTGCACAAGCTGAAGCTCCGGTTCTTCCCGCTGCACTTGTTCCTGCAGTTGCTGGCGTCAACGCCGTCGCCGCCGCAGAAGTTCCCGCTGGCATCACTTCCGCCGTCGATGCCGCCAGCGATATCGACGTCACCCCGATCGCCGGCGGCGTCGCCAGCTTCTATGGCCGCCACCTCAAGGGCGCCCGCACTGCCAGCGGCGAGCGCTATGCGCCCGACGCCATGACCGCCGCGCACCGCACCCTGCCGTTCGGTACGCAGGTGCAGGTGACGAACCCGCGCAACGGCGAATCGGTCGTCGTCACCATCAACGATCGCGGCCCCTTCCACGGCAACCGCGTGATCGACCTGTCCGACGCTGCCGCCGATGAACTCGGCATCACCCGCATGGGCAGCGGCAAGGTGGAACTGGCCGTCCTCGGCGACTGAGACTGGATTGTTCTGGGGGCTCGCCAAGATCAGCCTGAACAGAACATCAGCCTGAACAGAACATCAGCCTGAACCACGAACATTCGCTCATCCAGCGATGCCCGCGCCAAAATCTGAGCTTGAGAGAAGGTCGGCCGGCGCGGCAGGGAGGGGGTGGGGGAAGCGCCGCGCCGGCCTTCATTCACGATAACAGCGGCAGGCCGGTTGCGTTCCCGGACCCTGCGCAGTTTTGTCGATCCGTGCGCCGCCGTCGACGAACTGCTTAAATCCCTTGCCCCCGTAGCATCCTAACGAGGGCCAGTCGCGGAAGCGCGAGGGTGGCGCCCTCGCGTTTCTCCTTACCTCCTACCGATCCGCCTAACCCGCCCGCTCGGCAGGAAATGCGCTGTTTACTTGGCCCAGCTGCTCAGCAGTGGCTTCAGGTACTGACCTGTAAAGCTGCCTGGTGCCTGCACCACTTCCTCGGGCGTGCCTTCCGCCACGATCTGGCCGCCGCGAACGCCGCCCTCCGGCCCCATGTCGATGATCCAGTCGGCGGTTTTGATGACGTCGAGGTTGTGTTCGATAACAACCACCGAATTGCCCTGATCGACCAGTCGGTGCAGCACTTCCAGCAGTTTGCGCACGTCCTCGAAATGCAGCCCGGTGGTGGGTTCGTCGAGGATGTAGAGCGTCTGCCCGGTGGAGCGGCGGGCGAGCTCCTTGGCCAGTTTCACGCGCTGGGCCTCGCCACCCGAAAGCGTCGTCGCCTGCTGGCCGACCTTGACGTAGCCAAGGCCCACTTCGTTCAGCATGTGCATTCTGTCGCGGATGGGCGGCACGGCCTTGAAGAACTCTTCCGCGTCCTCGATCGTCATGTCGAGCACGTCGGCGATGGACAGCCCCTTGAACTTCACCTCCAGCGTTTCGCGGTTGTAGCGCTTGCCGTGGCATTCCTCGCACGTCACGTAGACATCGGGCAGGAAGTGCATCTCGATCTTGATGAGGCCGTCGCCCTGGCACGCTTCGCAGCGCCCGCCCTTGACGTTGAAGCTGAAACGGCCCGGCTTGTAGCCGCGGGCCTGCGATTCCGGCAGGCCGGCGAACCAGTCGCGGATCTGGGTGAAGGCACCGGTGTAGGTGGCCGGGTTTGAACGCGGGGTGCGACCGATCGGCGACTGGTCGATCTCGATCACCTTGTCGCATTTTTCGAGCCCGGTGATCCTGTCGTGCGCGCCGGCGATCACACGCGCGCCATTCAGCTGGCGGCTGGCGCCTGCCTGCAGCGTGTCGATGGTCAGCGACGACTTGCCCGAGCCGGACACGCCGGTCACGCAGCAGAACGTGCCCAGCGGGAACTTCGCGGTCACGCCGGTCAGGTTGTTGGCGCGCGCGTTCTCCACGGTTACGAAGTGGCCGTTGCCCTTGCGGCGCGTCGTCGGCACCTCGATCCGGCGGGTGCCGTTGAGGTACTGCGCGGTCAGGCTGTTTTTGCTCTTGAGCACCTGCTTGAGCGTGCCTTCGGCCACGACTTCGCCGCCATGCACGCCCGCGCCGGGCCCGAGGTCCACCAGATAATCGGCGGTGCGGATGGCGTCTTCGTCATGTTCAACCACGATGACGGTATTGCCGAGATCGCGCAGGCGCTTGAGGGTCTCCAGCAGCATGTCGTTGTCGCGCTGGTGCAGGCCGATGCTGGGTTCGTCCAGCACATAGAGCACGCCGGAAAGGCCCGACCCGATCTGGCTGGCCAGCCGGATGCGCTGGCTTTCGCCGCCCGAAAGCGTGCCACTGGTGCGGTCGAGGTTGAGGTAATCCAGCCCGACGTTGTTGAGGAAGCCCAGCCGCTCATTGATTTCCTTGAGGATGGCCTGCGCGATCTGGCGCTGCTGGTTGGTCAGCCTGCCTTCCAGTTCCCCGAACCACTTGAACCCGTCCGCTACCGACAGGCGCGCGGCATCCGCGATGTCGCTGCCGCCGACCTTGACCGAGAGCGCCTCTGGCTTGAGACGCTTCCCGTCGCAGGTCTCGCACGGCTGCGCGGTCTGATACTTGCTCAGCTCCTCGCGCATGAAGGCGCTGTCGGTCTGGAGCATGCGGCGGTTGAGGTTGCCTATGACCCCCTCGAACGCCTTGTTGACGGTGTATTCCTTGCGCCCGTCCTTGAAGGTGAGCGGCACGGCCTTGCCGCCGGTGCCGTAGAGGATCACCAGCTTGATCTCGCCGGGCAGTTCGTCCCACGGGGTGGTCAGGGCGAAGCCGAAATGGGCGGCCAGGCTGGAAAGCACCTGCATGTAATAGGGGCTGGGCGGATTCGACTTGGCCCAGGGCACGATGGCGCCCTGCTTGAGCGTCAGATGTTCGTTGGGAACGACTAGCTGCGGGTCGAACAGCAGCTTTTCACCCAGACCGTCGCAGGCCGGGCACGCACCCTGCGGGGCGTTGAACGAAAACAGGCGCGGCTCGATCTCCTCGATGGTGAAGCCGCTGACGGGGCAGGCGAACTTTTCCGAGAAGACGATGCGATTGGCGGGAAGGCCGGCACCCTTGAGGTTCCTGCCCTGCTCCTCTTCCTCGCGACCGGGGACGTTGCCGTCCGCCATGTCCGCGTAGGCAAGCCCCTCGGCCAGCTTGAGCGCCTGTTCGAAGCTGTCTGCCAGACGGGTCTGGATGCCGTCCTTCACAGCGATGCGGTCTACCACGACTTCGATGTCGTGCTTGAACTTCTTGTCGAGTGTGGGCGCGTCCTCGATCGGGTAGAATTCGCCGTCGATGCGCACGCGGGTGTAGCCCGCCTTCTGCCACTCGGCCAGCTCCTTGCGGTACTCGCCCTTGCGACCGCGCACGACCGGCGCCAGCAGGTAGAGGCGCGTCCCTTCGGGCAGCGCCATCACCCGATCGACCATGTTAGACACGGTCTGCGCCTCGATCGGAAGGCCGGTGGCAGGGGAATAGGGCACGCCCACGCGCGCCCACAGCAGACGCATGTAGTCCCAGATTTCCGTCACCGTCGCCACGGTGGAGCGCGGGTTGCGGCTGGTGGTCTTCTGCTCGATCGAGATGGCGGGGCTGAGCCCGTCGATATGTTCGACGTTCGGCTTCTGCATCATCTCCAGAAACTGGCGCGCATAGGCGCTCAGCGATTCCACGTAGCGGCGCTGCCCTTCGGCGTAGATCGTGTCGAAGGCGAGGCTGGACTTGCCCGAACCGGACAAGCCGGTGATGACGATCAGCTTCTCCCGCGGAAGCGCGATGTCGAAGCCCTTGAGGTTGTGCTCGCGCGCGCCGCGCACGGTGATGTGGGAGAGACTCATGGAGGCGGTATGTTCCAGATTTGTTCGCACGCTTCAAGAGGGCTTGAAGCCATCGGGCGCAAGGTTCTGGCCTATGTGGGGAGCCTTGCGGCGGAAGCAAGGGAGGCCTTGGACATCCACCATCTACCAGATGGCTGACACGGCTGAAGGTGATGTCATTGGAATGGTCCGTCGAGGTGGTACGGTGCCGCCCAAAGCCAGGAGAACCCCATGCCTCGCCGTGTCCTTCTTGCCCTGATGCTCCTGTCGCCCTTGCCGACTGCGGCTCAGGACATCGCCCCGGTCATCACGCCAGGCCAGACAGCCGACGGCATATTCGCCCGTTCCGTGGCGGAAGGGCAGGCGAAAAGGATTCGTGAGAAGCAGTCCGGGAACAAAGCCGTTCGTCCCGGTACCCGCGAATTCCAGAGGCGGGCTTGTGCCAACCGGCCGATCTTCCGACGACAGTACGGAGCCGATCACCCCAAAGTGCAGCAGCTTGAGCGCCTCTGCACCCAATCGGGGTTCTGACGAACGATCACGCTATCCCCGTGGAACGCCAACGGTTCTGCAGCACCTGAACTTTGTATTCCGGCCCTCAAGCCCGCAGCCGCCGCTCCCCCTGCTCCGCGTTCCAGCCCGCCATCCAGCCGCTTACGTCCTCGTAGGGCATCGGGCGGCAGATACCGTAGCCCTGTCCGCAAGTGCAGCCCATCGCCACCAGCATCGCCTGCGTTTCGGGGTCTTCCACGCCCTCGGCCACCAGCGGGATGCCAAGGCAGTCGCACAGCACCACAAGCGAGGTCACCAGCGACTGGTCGAACCGGCTCTCGGTGAAGCGCGAGATGTAGGAGCGGTCGATCTTGATCTCTCGCACGGCGAACTCGCGCAAGTACCCGAACGAGGTGAACCCCGCGCCGAAATCGTCAATGGAAAGCGAGACGCCGTTGTCGTGCAGTTGCTCGATCACGCGCTTGGCCTGCGAGGGATGCGCGATCAGCGCGGTCTCGGTCAGCTCCAGCACGACGTGCGCGGGATCGACCCCGTGCTTGCGGATGGATTCGACGACATGGCCGACGAAGCCCGGTCGCTCCAGCATGCGCGCCGAGACGTTGATGGAGATGCCCGCACCGTCCAGCCCGCGCTCCAGCCGCGAATACTGCTCCAGCACGGTGTCGAGCGTCAGGTAGGTGAAATCTTCCAGCAGGTGCGACTGTTCGACCGTCTCGATGAGAGCATCGGCGGGGACCGGGCCGTTGTCGGGATGGGTCCAGCGCACCAGCGCCTCGAACCCCAGCACCTGCCCCGATGCCATGTCGACCTTGGGCTGCCAGTGCCAATTGAAGGCCCGCGCGCCCATCGCATCCTCTATGTCGTGCAGCAGCGTGCGCTCGTCGGTCCGCGTAGGACGGCGCTGTTCGCCGCGCGCGATTACGGCCTTGTCGGTTCCGCGCTTGGCCTCGTACATGGCCTCGTCGGCGGCCTCCATCAGCCCGTCCGGCGAATAGCCCAGCTGCGGGCACAGCGCGACGCCCATCGACGCGCCGACATAGAGCAGCCGCCCGTCATGGACGATGGGCTGTTCGATCAATTCGGTCAGCTTGACCGCGACGGCCAGTGCGGATTCGTCGCTGTCCACGTTCTGCAGCAGCACTGCAAACTCGTCCCCGCCTAGCCGCGCTGTGGTGTCCACTTCGCGCAAGTGTTCGCGCATCCGCCGCCCGATGGTAACGAGCACCGCATCGCCCGCCGCATGGCCCAGGCTGTCGTTGATGTCCTTGAACCGGTCGAGGTCGATCATCACCACCGCGAAGGGGTCGCCGCTGCGCCGCGCCCGCGCGCAGGCCTGGGAAAGGCGGTCTGCAAACAGGGTGCGGTTGGGCAGGTCGGTCAGCGGATCGTGGAGCGAGCGGTGCGTCAGTTCCTCTTCGGCGCGGCGCATGTCCTGCCGGTACTTGCGCCAGGCCATCCCCTCCTCCACCGACGCGGCGACGCGTTCGGGGGACAGGGAACGCTTGGACAGGAACTCGGTCATGCCCGACTTGATCGAATCCGCCGCGATCTGTTCGTCCACATGGCCGGTGACGGCGATGATCGGCACGTCGGGGTCGATTTCGGCGCGGATCTCGGGCAGCAGGTCGCGCCCGTCACCGTCCTTGAGGCCGAAATCCAGGAACACGATGTCGTAGTGCGCCTGGGGTTCGCGGATCATGCCCAGTGCCTCGGCCTGCGAGGACGCCTGCTCCACGGTGATGTTGCGCGGCGAGCGGCGCAGCAGGCGCAGCAGCTTTTCGCGATCGACGTCGTCATCGTCCACGATCAGCGCGTGAATGTCCTGGGTGCCGTTGTGCAGGTTGTCCATGGGAGGAAGGCGTCCTTGCTTTATTGGCGGGCAGGAGAGCTTACGGCAGCTCCTGCGTGCGGGCGTATTTGCCTATGAAATCGGCGAGGCGGGCAAACTGCGGGCCGACGGCGGACTTGACCATGTAGCCCGCGACATGCCCGTCGTAGGCACGCGACCGGTCCTGATCGCGCGCCGAAGTGGAAAGTACGAAGACCACCGTGCGCCGCAGGTCCGGGTCGGCGCGCAGCGCGTCGAGGAACTGGAAACCGTCCATGCCCGGCATGTTGAGATCGAGAAGAACGATAACCGGGCTTTCGATGTGCTTGTCCGGGTGCGATCCATGCAGGATTGCCAGCGCCTCTCCCCCATCGCCCGCTGTCACGGTGCGGCAGGGTACCTCGTGCTTGCGGAACGATCGCAGCACCCCTTCGCGGGCCACGTCGTCGTCGTCGACCAGCAGGACGGTCACGTCGGAAAGCGGCACTGCAGGCGTTCTTTGGGCGGATGTCTGTGCGACCAGATCAATCATCATCTTCGTTCTCTCGCAGAAGGATGCGGGGCCAGTGGACTTCGAAGCTGGCGCCGCCCAGAGAACCCCGGCCCTGGACGGTCACCATGCCCCCGTGGGCGTTGATCATGCGCCGGGTGAAAGCCAGACCGACGCCATCGCCGTCGGTCTTGGGCGATGCGCGGTGGAACAGCTTGAAGATGCGATCCTCGTTCTCGGGCGAGATGCCCTGCCCGTCGTCTTCGACGGTGAAGATGGCGAAACGCCCCTCCTCCCGCATGGAAATGCGAACATGGCCCTGCGTGCCGCCATGATGCTTGACGGCGTTGGACAGCAGGTTGCGCAGCGAAGTGGACAGCGGCGCGCGCGGGGCGACGATGTCCCCGCCCTGCACGTCCACGTCCACCTCGAACCCTTCGGGAATGGCGGTCAGTTCCAGCGCCTCTTCCACCAGTTCGTGCGGGTCTATGCGCTGCATACGCGAATCGCGCACGCCGGCGCGGGCGTAACTGAGCAGGTCGTCGATCATCTGCTCGGACCGCTCGATCCGCTGGGTGATCCGCTCGAAGTTGTGGACCACGTCGTCAGGCAGGTCGGTGCCTTCAAGATCCTCCTGAATCCAGGTCACCAGATCGGCGATCCCGCGCAGCGGAGAACGCAGATCGTGGCTGGCGACGTAGGTGAACTCCTCAAGCTGCGCATTGGTCTGCTGCAGCGCGCGTTCGGAGCGCTTGCGGTGCGATATGTCGCTGACGATCGCCATGTAGAGCGGCTGGGCGCTGCTTTCGAACCGGGTCAGCGCGATCTCCACCGGGAACTCGCGCCCGTGGCGATGCAGTCCGTTGAGGTCACGGTCGGTGCCCATCACGCGGGCGACCGGCGCGGCGGCGTAGGCAGCGATATGCGCCCCGTGTTCGGCACGGTACCGTTGCGGCAACAGCATGTCGAGCGGCTGGCCGATCAGTTGCTCCACCTTCCACCCGAACTGGCTGGACAGCATGGCGTTGGCCTGCGCAATACGCCCCTTGCCGTCCACCACCACCACGCCCAGCGGCAGGGTTTCGAACATCTGGGAAAATCGACGTTCCGCAGTGATCTCCCGCGTCATGTTGCGCAAGTAGACGACCGCGCGTTCGCCCCCCTCTCCCGCCACCGGCGCCAGCGTCATTGTCACCGTGGGGCACGATCCGTCGGCACCGTTAAGCACCATCTGGCGCGACCACGATCCGCGCGTCTCCATGGGCACCTTGAAGAACACGTCGAACATCTGCCGCAGCGTCTCGGCATCGTCCTCGCAGAACCAGACGAAGAACAGGCTGTTGCGCAGTGCCCCTGCATCGGGTTCGGCCAGCAGGGTGGCGGCGGCCGCATTGCCGAACGAGACCACCCCTGCGGCATCGACGATCAGGGCGGCGATCGGGGCATGAACCAGCGGCGCGTGGATGTCCGTAGTCGTCATCGGCGTCGCCAGCATTGCCTGTCCTGTCCTGCAGGAAGGCGGGGGCAGCGCTTCGTCGCGACTGCGGCCTTCCGGATGGAGCGCCGAAGGCCGCGTGCCGGTCCTTCGTACCCGACAAGGGGTACAGAAGGTCCGGTTATCGGGTTGCGAAGCCGGTGTTAGGGGGCTGTCCCTAGACCCGGCCTTTCGCAACGATTGCAGTGGTTAATTATGGGGTGAAACGGTAGCTCAGCCGGCTACGAACCTGCCCGCCTCGCGGTCCTTGCGCACCTGAAGCGCGTTGAACACGGTGCCGCTCATGGTGATCCAGATGCCGGGCGCGGCGGACTGGCAGCACCCGAACGCCATGCCCAGGTTGAACGGCGCGTCGGTCTCCGCAAAGCGCGCCGGCTGCATGGCGCCGCACATCACGATTGTCTTGCCCTCGATATGGGCAAGCGCGGCGGCGGTGTCGGTCATCGTGTCCGTACCATGCGTGATGACGACATGGCTTTCGGGCGCCTCCGCCACGGTCCGGGCGATCAGGGCACGGTCCTCGTCCGTCAGTTCAAGGCTGTCCTTGCGCAGCAGTTCCACCACGCGCACCGGATGCGCCACGCGGGCTGTCTGCAGCAGCTTGCCCATCATGCTGTCGCTGATCTGGAATTCGCTGAGCGCGTCGAAATACTGCTTGTCGATGGTGCCGCCGGTGGTGACGACAAGAATGGGTGCCTGGGTCATGCACGTCCTTTACTGCGAGACGCGCATGTTTCCAACATGGCTGTGGTCGCGACAGGCAAGAGGATCGACGCGCTCGGATCAAGGCAGCTCCGTTTCCTCCAGAAACGCCAGCAAGCCCCTTTCTTCGCGGCTGAGCCAGCGGGTCTTGCGCGGCATGTTTTCGGGCACCGGCACCTCGCCCTTGGCCGCTGCGATGACCAGCGGGTGGACGTAGGACTTGCGCGCAATCGCAGGCGTATTGCCCAGGCACTGCGACACCTCGTCCAGCATTGCGCGCAGCGACAGGCCGGGATTGCCGACCAGCATGGTGTAACCCATCGTGCTTGCGGCCCAGGTGCGGAAATGCTTGGCGGTGAAGCCCTCCCCCATCGTTTCGGCCAGATAGGCGTTGACGTCGTGGCTGTGGACGGGGACCGCGGTTCCGTCGTCGTCCAGGTACTGGAACAGGTGCTGGCCGGGCAGATCCTGCATCTTGCGCACGCAGCGCACCAGGCCCGGATCGTCGCAGGCGATTTGCTGCTGCTTGCCCGACTTGCCCTTGAAGCGCAGCAGCAGCGTGCCGCGTTCTATCTGGGCGTGGCGAACGCGCAGGGTGGTGGCGCCGAAGCTCTTGTTGGCTTTGGCATAGCACTCGTTCCCCACCCGGATCGCGCCCGTATCCAGCAGCGCCACCACCGAGGCGATCGCCCGTTCGCGCGTCAGCCCGCGCGAACGGATGTCCGCATCCACCCGCGCGCGCACCGTGGGCAGCGCTTCGCCGAACAGAGTGCAGCGGTCGAACTTCATCGTCTCGCGCTCAAGCCGCCAGTCGGGGTGATAGCGGTACTGCTTGCGCCCGCGCGCATCATAGCCGGTCGCCAGGAGGTGCACGGCGGGATCGGCGGAGAACCAGCAGTTCACATAAGCCGGCGGCAGCGCAATCGCGTTGAGCCGGTCGATCTCGTCGCGGTCCTTGATGCGGGTACCGTCGGGCGCGAAATAGGCCCACTTGCCGCGTATCTGCCTGCGGGTGATGCCGGGAACGGTGTCGTCGGCGAATTGCAGTGTCTTCTGGCGCGTCATCAGCATGGGCGTGGTTTCCGGCAAGCTCTCTACCATTCAACGCGCGACGGTGGATCGGGTTGTCGCGCAAGGACCGGAAACCGAAACCCCGCCCCGCCGTTCCTCAAGGCAAAGACACATCAAAATCCACAGGAGACCACCATGGCAGACGCGAAGATCTTCGCAGACCTCAAGGCCGATCACGACAAGCACCGCGAACTGCTGGAGCAGCTGGGCGAAACCCAGGGTGCCAGCGACGAACGCAAGACCCTGTTCGAGGATCTGCGCAAGGAACTGCAGGCCCACGCCGCCGCAGAGGAAGAATCGCTCTACGCGACGATGCTGGCCAAGCCCGAGCTGCGCGACGAAGCGCGCCATTCGGTGTCGGAGCACAAGGAAATCGACGATTACCTGGGCGAACTGGTCGAGATCGACATGGGCTCGTCCGCCTGGATCGCCAAGTTCAAGGAGATGCGCCACCGCTACCTCCACCACATCGACGAGGAAGAGGAAGAGATGTTCCCCGAAGCCGCCGAGGAACTGAGCGATGCCGAGGAGGCGACGCTGGCCAAGGTATTCGAGACGCGCAAGCCCAAGGAACTGGAGGCCGCCGAGGAGGAACTGCCGGGCGACGCGCGCGAGTAGAAGGGAACGCATCGCGGCAACGGCGCGTTGCCTAGCCAAACATCGGACAAAGGAGACGAGCCATGGACCACGATATCCGCGAGACCTTCTGGAAGGCTTTCAGCGCCAGCCCCTTCATCATGATCCGGCTTGAAGGCTCGACCGAACACGCCGAACCGATGACCGCGCAGCTCGACAAGGACGCCCATCACGCGATCTGGTTCTATACCAAGCGCGACAACCGCATCGGCGGCGGCGGCAAGGCCATGGGCCAGGTGATGACGCGCGGCCACGAGGTCTTCGCCTGCATCGACGGCACCCTGGTCGAGGAAACCGACCCGGCGATCCGCGAGAAGCACTGGAACAACGCCGTCGAGGCGTGGTTCCCCGGCGGCAAGGACGATGCTTCCGTGGTGATGCTGCGCTTCGACATCGGCGATGCCGAAGTGTGGACTTCCGACCTCGGCCTCAAGGGTGCGTTCAAGCTGCTGACCGGCAAGCCCATCCATAGCGACGAAGCCGGCGAGCACGCGCTCGGCGCGGTCTGAAACCCTCTAGGACCGAAGCCTGAGCAGCGGGGGCGCGGTAGCGAAAGCTGCCGCGCCCTTTCGCTTGGAGCAATGATCCGATCATCCCGGCGAAGGCCGATCCCGGCCACACATGACAAGCGCCGCTACGGTGTCCGCAGCGGCGCCATAAGGTGCAGGCTTTTCAGGATGATTGGCTCACCCCCTCGCCTTGTTCTCAGGCCCTGTTCTGTTGTGCAGGCCCGGGCTCTCGCGGCCCCTCTCCAATCGGTAAAGCGTCAGGCGTGGCGCAGCGGTTCCAGTTCGGCCGGGCGTGCGCTGTCGGGGCATCCGGCCAAGGCATAGGAAATCGCCGACAGGATCGCCTGACGCGTAAAAGGTTTCTGGACCACGCCCACCGCCGTAGGTGCAGGCATTCCGATCTGTCCGGGATTTGCGGTGACGTAGATCACCCGCACGCCGTAGCGACCGGCAAGGTCGCGGGCGATCTCCGGTCCGGTCAAACCGTCACGTAAGTTGAGATCAACGAGCGCCACGTCGGGCACATCGCCAAGCGAGCCTAGCGACGCCATGTCAGGCACTGTGCCGATGACGGCATGACCGCCATCGGCAAGGATATCCTCAAGCTGTAGCGCTACCAGAAACTCATCTTCGACGATGAGCACTTTTCCGGCGCTGGACACCGCTGATCCCAAGTTGAAGCGTTCCCGTTCAGGCAGCCAGCCGCCCGTCGGCGTCGACGTTGGCGATCTTGACCAGCTCGGCAAAGAAGGCGTCGATCGCCTCACCACCAAGGACGAAGTTGTGTCGGAAATCCGGAAGCTGGCCGGATTCGATGATCTTCGAGAGCATCGCGCGGGCGCGGCAGATGCGGCTCTTCACGGTGCCCAGGGCAATTCCGCAGATTTCCGCGATTTCCTCGTAAGAGAGGTTGCCGGCCGCAACGAGCACGAGGGCTTCGCGATAGGTTTCGGGGATGGCGGTCAGCGCGCGCAGGACGTCCGCCAGTTCGATGGCGCTTTCCTGGCTCGCTTCGGCGCGCAGGATCCGCTCTGCCGCCAGTTCGTCGTACTCGCCATGGAAGCGGGCGCGACGGGCCTCGGAATAGAAGTGGTTGCGCAGGATCGTGAAGGTCCACGCCTTGAAGTTGGTGCCGGCGGCATAGCGCTCACGTGCGGCCCATGCCCGCAGCATCGCTTCCTGCGCCAGATCGTCGGCGCGGTCACGGCAGCCGCACAGGCCGCGTGCAAAAGCACGCAGGTGCGGCGCTACCTCTGCCAGCGCGCGACGGAAATCACGATCGCTCAGCGCGACCTTTTCCGGCTGGACATCTTCCACGCCTGTCTCGACGCCCGTCTGTACGATGGTCGACATTGCGTTACCCTCCTTAGAAACCAGTCGGGTAGCTAACGGCGCTGCGATCAATTTGGTTCCTGAACCGGAACATTTTTCGTGAATACCCCTTTGTTGCTCAGACAAACCGTTTCGCACCGGCGATTTTTCCGAATTGATCCGGCATCTTCCACTGGGTGTACGGCAAAACGAAAGAGGCCCCCGCAGACCTGTTGGTCTGCGGGGGCCTCCGGGATCGGATCATCACCGGTTTGCGGGGGGGTGGGGGAGCCGGTGATGATACTATGGGAACGAGGAGGCCCCTCGTTGGTTCCCGAAAAAGCGTCTCGCCGCAAAAAATTTTCCGGTTGCCCTATACGCCGCACGGAGTCAGACAAACGACACCGGCCTTCAGGCGCATAGGGCGCCCAACGACGTGCAACAGAACAGGGGCAGCCATGCCCCTCCAGGCCCTGAGGAACTTGAATGTCCGTCTCTGATCAGATTGCGATCCAGCTGCCTTACCTGCGCCGCTATGCGCGCGCCCTCACCGGCTCGCAGCATTCGGGCGACGCCTACGTCCGCGCGACGCTGGAGGCGGCGCTTGCCGACCGTTCGCTGCGCGACGCGATCGCCAACAGCCGCGCTGCCCTTTACGAGGCCTTTACCCGCATCTGGGCGACCGGCCATGTGGAGGAACCCGTGGGCGACGTATCCGGCGGGCACGAGCAGGCCGCGCGCGAACGCCTTGCCGCCGTTGCTCCGCAGCACCGGCAGGCGCTGCTGCTGACCACGGTGGAGGAATTCACGCGGGAGGAAACCGCGACGATCCTCGGCCTCAATGTCGAGGAGGTGGACGTCCTAGTCGCCCAGGCCGTGACCGAGATTGAAAGCGAAGGCACCACCCGCGTCCTCATCATCGAGGATGAGCCGCTGATCTCGATGCAGCTCGAAGGTCTGGTGACCGATCTTGGCCACACCGTGGTCGGCACCGCCGCCACGCACAAGCAGGCAGTCGAGATGTTCGAACGCGATCCCGCCGGTCTCGTTCTGGCGGACATTCAGCTGGCTGACGGCAGTTCCGGCATCGACGCGGTCGAAGATCTGCTCAAGTTCGGCGAAGTTCCGGTGATCTTCATCACCGCCTATCCCGAACGCCTGCTCACCGGCGAGCGCCCCGAACCGACCTATCTGGTGACCAAGCCCTTCCGCGAAACCACGGTGCGCGCCACGATCAGCCAGGCGCTTTTCTTCAACTCGACGCGCTCTCAGTAACAGGTCCGGCCCAGTAACGGGTCGGTCCAGTAACAGTGTGAGGGGCGTCGCAAGGCGCCCCACTTGCTGCTCACCGTCGCCGCTCTCCGGCATCCAGCGGGGGCAGAACGCGCCCGAACCGGTCGCGCGGGAGCTGTTCGTCGAACGGCAACTCAGGCGGCATGAAGCCCAGATGGCGCACCAGCGCATCGTGAATCGGCGCGTCGAAGCGTATGCCAAGACACCCGCCGACCTGCCACACCACCTGCCCCGGCGTTATTTCGTACTGGTGGAGTCGCAGAGCGATGGCTGCGTTACGCAGATCGCGCTCGTCTGCCGTCTCGACCATGCAGCCGCCCATCGACAGGTCATAGAGGAACACGTCCTCCGGGACGCCCGCGATGTCGCAGGCGACCTCCTTGTCCACGATCCGACGGTCCCAGTTGCGCGCGTCCATCGCCGCCCCCCTCTCATTCGAGAGTGGCGATAGACCGCAGCCGCTTAAGCAATCGATAACATCGACGCGATTTCAGGCTTTCCGGCCTTAGCGCCGGTCGTTGCGCAGCACGAATTCCTTCGACGCCCTGACCGGCACCTTGAGCCGGCACTCCACCCCGCCCGGTTCGAAGCGCAGATCGACGTCGGACTTCAGTTCGTGTGCGACGATCTTCTCGATCAGGTCGCGCCCGAAACCGCGCTTGGTCGGTTCGGAAACGGGCGGACCGCCCTCCTCCCGCCAATGGATCTCGGCAAGGTCCGCCGACACCAGCGCCCAGCGGACGTGAATGCGCCCGTCCACGGTGCTCAACGCGCCGTACTTGGCCGCGTTGGTCGCCAGTTCGTGGATGGCCAGGCCCAGCGACATGGCATCGTTGGGCGCCAGCTTGATCGCCGGGCCGGACATGGTGACATGGCTTTCGTTGCCTTCCATGTAAGGTGCCAGTTCCGAGCGGACGATGTCGCCCAGCGCGGCATGGCCCCAGTCGGACTGCGAAAGCAGATCGTGCGTGGCCGACAGCGCACGAATGCGGGCCGTGAGGCTGTCGGTGAAGTCGTCGATGCCGCGCGACCGGCGGCGTGTCAGCGCGGCGATCGACAGGACGTTGGCCAGCGTGTTCTTGACGCGGTGGTTCAGTTCGCGAGTCAGCGAGTTGCGGATCGAGGCCTGGCTGGTCAGCCATTCCAGCACCACCCGGTCTTCCGCCGCGCGCTTGGTGATCAGCCGCCCGATCGCCATGACCATAAGCGAGGCGAGCGCGCCGAAGAACAGCGTCAGGCGCGACAGCGGCGACAGGGTTTTGGCCTTGCGGTCGCTCACCTGCACCACCCACGCGCGCCCCGCCACGTCGATGCGGCGCTCTATTGTGGGTCCGTCCATGCCCATGTCGCCGCGCTGTTCCGCCATCAGCGTGTCGGGCGCGACATGATCGTCGTAGATCGCCACTGCGATGCTGTCGTTGCGATACAGTTCGCTGGCCGAAGCAAGGAACGTCTGCGCGTGGAACGGGCTGTATACGAAGCCCTTGACCCAGCGCCTGCCGCCCCGCTCCACCGCGACCGGCATGAAGATCAGGAATGCGGTGCGGGCCTGCGCATCGTCATCGCCCGGCCCGCGGTCCGCAAGCCCGTCCTGTGCAAGATGGACGATGCCGGTGGCCGTCGGCGCACGCCGCGCCATGGCGCGGTCGATCGCATCGCGCCGCGCGGCTTCGGAATACATGTCGAACCCGTTGGCCCGACGGTTGGCTGCGGAATTCGGCTCCAGATAGAAGACCGGTATCACGAACTTCTGCCCATCCTCCGGCCGCGGATTGACGGTGTAGTCCATCCGGCCCGAAGCCTGCGTCGCCACTTCGAATTCGCCCAGCCGATCAACCGGCACCAGCGGCGCCCAGCCCATGCCCAGCGAGCCGTAGAGCTTCCCGCCGCCCTGCATGTCGCGGGAAAATTCGGAGAACTGTGCGGGCGTCACTGTCTCCTGCGTCGCGAACAGGGCGGCGCCGGCACGCAGAAGCGCCAGGTTCTCCGTCGCGCGACGCTGCAACGCGGATGAAATCTCCGTCAGGTTGCGCGCCAGTTCGACGGCACGGGTCTGCTTGTCAGCCCGTTCGATGGCCATGACCGACACGGCAGTGGTCATGCTGGCAATGATGAACAGCAGGAACGGCCAGCCGCGTGGATAGCGGTGGAACCATGCCTGCTTCTGCACCCTGTCGAGCAGAGCCTGGTCGATCACGCGCCAACGTCCTGCACTTGAAACCCCGTTCCTCGCGTCGCGATGTGGTCATTTTTGACCGCAGCATTTCACGCTATGCCAATAGATTGCGGCCGGGGCCACCAGATTACGATCAGGGAACCTTGCAAGGCGTCGATGGTTCCACATCCAAACGACGTCCGCTCGGCTTGCAGACCGGACGAAGCCCGTGAAGCGCAGTTCCGAAGCGGTGGTGTGCCACCGCAGGACAGAACCCGCGCACCGGCGCTTGACCCATCCCCGGTCTCGCCGCAAGTGTGCTGTCTATGAAAGGGAGTATGTGTTGAGTCAGCCTAATGGACGAGGTGAAGCGGGTGCAACAACGCCCGGCCTGCCGCCCGAAGTCCGCAGGGATGGCGAACCCGGCTGGGCCGGAGGGCTGAGGAAGCTCTACAACTCCGTGGTGGAAGAACCGCTGCCGGACAGCTTCAAGGATCTCCTGAAGAAGCTGGACGACGACGGCGATGCCTGAACGGATCGCGCCGAGCGCCGCTGACGAAGGTTTCCGCAAGGAACTCCTCACCGTCCTCCCTCACCTTCGCGCCTTCGCGCGTGGCCTGTCGGGCCGGGCCGACTTTGCCGACGATCTGGTTCAGGAAGCCGCGATCAAGGCCTGGACCGCGCGCGAACGCTATCAGGCGGGCACCAATATGCGCGCCTGGACGTTCGCGATCCTGCGCAACCATTATCTGTCGGAACTGCGCCGTTCCAAACGCCAGACCGATCTGGACGAAGGCGTGGTGGAAAAGATGCTGGTGATGGAGGCCGATCAGGAAGGCCCCCTGCACCTCGACGACATGGAAGCCGCCTTGCAGAAGCTCGCCCCCGAACGGCGTGAAGCGGTGCTGCTGGTGGGTGCGTCAGGGTTTAGCTACGAAGAAGCCGCCGAGATCGCGGGCTGTCCCATCGGCACGATGAAAAGCCGCGTCGCCCGCGCCCGCGCAGACCTGGCGCGGATGCTGGACGGCGATGTGGACGCCGCGATAGAGGTGCGCGCGCGCAAGGCGGGCTGATCGGCTCGTTTCCCCGGCACATGCAAACGAAAACCCCCGCCTTCCTTATGGAAAGCGGGGGTTTCGCGTCCTGGGATCAGGTCAGGCTCAGCCCGGGTAGGTCCAGGCGGTGCCGCGATCGAAGTTCTCCGATGCGAACTGCCAGTTCAGGATGTTTTCCAGAACCGCCTTCACGTAGGCCGGGCGCTTGTTCATCTGGTCGATGTAGTAGGCGTGCTCCCACACGTCGACGGTCAGCAGCGGCACCACGTCCTTGACGAGCGCGCTGTCGGCGTCATGCGTGGAGATCACCTTGAGCTTGCCGCCTTCGACGACGAGCCATGCCCAGCCGTTCGAGAAGTGGTTCACCGCTTCGTTCGAGAGCGCTTCGAGCAGCGCATCGATCGAACCGAAGTCAGCCGTGATCGCTGCTGCCAGGCTTTCGCTAGGCGCAGTCTTTTCCGGCGACAGCGAGTGCCAGTAGAAGCCGTGGTTCCAGGTCTGGGCCGAGTTGTTGAACAGCGGGCCGGACGATGCCTTGGCGATGTCCTCGACCGACTTGCCTTCGTTCTCGGTGCCGGCGATCGCGGCGTTCAGCTTGTCCACGTAAGTCTTGTGGTGCGCGCCGTGGTGGATTTCGAGCGTCTTGCTGGAGATGTGCGGCTCAAGCGCGTCCTGCGCGTAGGGCAGCGGCATAAGGGCAATGGTCATGGTCATGTCCTTGTCTGTTTTCGGGAGTTCGTGCGCCCTTGCATAAAGAGCGCGGCGGTGAAACTCGGACGCCTATGTCTGATGTGCGGCGCAACAATTCAAGCGCCTAACAGCGTTTGCGTGCATTCTTGCGCATTTCTCATACGAAAAAGGATGGCGGGGTTGCCGCCATCCTCTCCCGTGGTCGCCCTGCGCCCTGCAAGGGGGTAGCCAGACGCCGGCGAACCAACCTCTCCGGCCGTGTAAACCGGCCGTTAGAGTTCGATCAGTTCTGCTTGTCGGCCGCATCCTTGAGAGCGTCGGACTTGGCTTCGCCGGCCTTCTCGACCGCATCAGCCTTGTTTTCCAGCGCATCTTCTGCAGCGCCGGTGGTGGCTTCGGCCTGCGCGTCGATGGCATCGGCTGCCGCGTCGGACTGCGCCTCTACGGCGTCGGCGGCCTTGTCGGTCGCTTCCTGCTGCGGGCTGTTGCAGGCAGCAAGGCCCAGCGAAGCGGCAGCGACGGCAACCATGGCGATACGCGACGTGTTGATGGCTTTCATGGCGAGGAAATCCTTTTTCCCTGTTGAGATACTGCGGCGCTGCAAACGGGAGGAAGGGGAGGCCGCGCCAGCCTCCCCTTCCCTGGAGCCGCCGGAGCGGCCCCATCCGGGCGATTCTTAGCGAACCGAACCGCGACGGAACAGGTTGACGATCGCCAGCAGGATCACGGCGCCCAGGAACGATGCGAAGAGCGACAGGATGTCGAACGAACCGCTGGTGATGGGGGCGCCGCCGATCAGCGGGGTCACGATGAAGCCTGCGATCACGGCGCCTACCACGCCGACGACGATGTTCAGGAAGATACCCTGCTGAGCGTCGGTACGCATGAGGATCGAGGCAAGCCAGCCGATGATGCCACCGACCAGAAGAATAAGGAGGAGGGTCATGGAAGAGCTCCGTGTTTGCGTTGTCTGACGGTAATAACTTGTGTTGACCGTCAAGGTTCCGAACGGGGTTTCACGTCTCGTCGCAGTTTCTTTCTCTGAAACCGCAAACCGTTTCGCCGGGTTCCACTGAACAGGAGGCCCCGCCTGTGCAGACATCCCTGCGTGACCGCATCTTTTCGGCAATCGCCGCACTGCTCGTCGTGGCGGGCGGCATGGTTGCGCTGGTGATCGGGCTGGCCTCTACAATGACGCCGCGGGAAAGGCGAACCGCGCTGGCTGCCATCATGCCTCTGCGTGAAGAACCGAAGCCGCGCCCGAAGGAAGTGCCCGCCAAGGCTGACTCCACGGCGGCGAAGGGACGCCCTTCCCCCGCAAACCTGCGCAACAAGGCAACCCAGATCGTGGCGCCGCCTGCCCGGCTGCCGCCACTGATCGTGCCGCCGCCCGTCATCGCCGCGCCGGTGGCGAACGTCGGCTCGGCTGCTCAGAGCGGGGCCACCGACCGCCTCGGTCCGGGTCAGGGGGCAGGCGGCATCGGGGATGGAGACGGCGGCGGCGGCAATGGCGATGGGGCCGGAGAGGGAGATGACGCCGTCACCCGTCCGCGCCAGATCAGGGGCCGCCTTCACTTCTCGGACCTGCCGCCGGACCTGCGCGAAACCAAGTCGGGCGGCGAACTGCGATTGCGTTACCGCATAGGCGTGGACGGCCGCGTCAGCGACTGCCGCATCCTGGTGTCCAGCGGACGCCCCTCGCTGGACGCGACAACCTGCCGCCTCATCACCGAGCGGTTCCGCTTCAAGCCTTCACGCAACGCCCGGGGGAAGCCGGTCCCTGCCATCATGGTGGAAACGCACGGCTGGTACTATCCGCCCGAAGAGGCGACCGACGACCCGTCGTGACGGGGCATTACCCCCCGCAAACCTCAGCGCCACCGCTTGACGGATGCGCGTCAAACGAGCCAAGTGTCCCCGTCGACGTCCTCACGAGAATTGCACCGATGCTTTCGCAGAAAACCCGTTATGCGATCCGGGCCATGCAGCACCTCGCGGACAAGTACGGCCAGGGCCCGATCCCGCTGACCGACATTGCCGAGACGCAGAACATCCCGGCCAAGTTCCTCACCGTGATCCTGTCCGAACTGTCGCGCTTCGGCATCGTCGCGTCGCAGCGCGGCAAGGACGGCGGTTACTGGCTGGGCGTACCCCCGATCGACATCACGTACGGCGACCTCATCCGCATCATGCGCGGCTCGCTGGCGCTGGTGCCCTGCGCCAGCCGCTTCGCACACGAAACCTGCAAGAACTGCGTCGAGGAAAAGGACTGCCGCACCCGCGCACTGATGCTGCAGGTCCGCGATGCCACGGCCAGCCTGCTGGACGGGATGCGCCTGTCCGACAGGATCGATCCGGTCCCCGCGGCGGAAGGTCTCGAAACTCTCGGGACCGACGCGCAGAACGCCGAACAGGAATGAACTATCGGGGGTGATAGGAAAGCTTCGCGCACGTTTCTATTGTCAACTCATGTGCTAGAGAATACCACCGCTGCTCCCCCTGCCGCGAGAGGAGATGCGGATGCGTATTACCAAACCCGCCGACACCAACGCCTCGGAGCATCCGCTGCTCAACGAAGGCGTCCAGCACGTGATCGAAGCCCTGCAGCATCTGCGCTTCGGCACGATCCAGCTGACCGTCCACGACGGCAAGCTGATGCAGGTCGACGTCACCGAGCGGCGCCGCTTCAACCACTGATCGCACGTCCGCACGCGGCGGCGCCTTGCCTTGGCAGCGCAGACACCGGACGACCGGACGCTGCGGGCGGCGATATTCGCGTTCGAACCAGCCCGACGATTCCTTTTCGTCGGGCTTTCGCCTAAGCCTTCCGACCATACTTGCGGTCGCAACCCCATCCAACCCCCGCCACGGGAGGAGTAAGAATGCTCGATGCGCTGCCGTCACTGGCCGAAATCGCCCCCTTCATCGCCATCGGCTTCGCGGCCCAGATCGTGGATGGCGCGCTGGGCATGGCCTTCGGGGTGATTACCCAGACCCTGCTGGTCAGCGTGGTCGGCGTGGCTCCGGCAGTGGCATCGGCCAGCGTACACGTGGTGGAACTGTTCACCACCGGCACTTCAGGCATCAGCCATATCGCGCACCGCAACGTCGACTGGGGACTGTTCCTGCGGCTGGTTCCGGCCGGGATCGTGGGCGGCGTGTCCGGCGCATACCTGCTGTCCAGCATCGACGCATCGGTGGCCCGCCCTTACGTGATGATCTATCTCACCGGGATCGGCATCTACCTGCTGATCCGCGCCATCCGCATGCGCAAGCCGCGCTTCGCCGATCCCAAGTTCACTGCGCCATTGGCGCTGGCGGGCGGCTTTCTGGATGCAGCGGGCGGCGGCGGCTGGGGCCCGGTAGTGACATCCAACCTGCTCGTTCAGGGTGGCGAACCGGCCAAGACCATCGGCACGGTCAACACCAGCGAATTCCTGCTGACGGCCTCGATCTCGATCGCGTTCATCTCCACCATCGGGCTGTCGGCCTTCACCACCGCCACCGTGGGCCTCATCATCGGCGGCGTGGTGGCGGCACCCTTTGGCGCGCTGTTCGCCAAGCGCATCAAGCCGCGCACCCTGCTGTTCGCAGTCTCGCTGGTGCTGATCGCCACCAGCGCCTTCAGCATCTGGAAGGCCTGGCCGGTATTTTAGGGCCAGTATTCCAGGGCCGGTATTTCAGCGCCTTCAGAACGTGAACGTCACCACTACCGAATCCGTATAAGGCCCGGTCCTGACGTACTGCCCTGCCGGGATGCGGCCATAGGCGGTCTTCGTGCTGTTGAAGCTAAGCAGGTTGACGATCTGCATGGTCTGCTGCGATCCGCCATTGCTGCCGTTGCCCCAGACCGTGGCATAGGCCGCATCCTGATAGATGTTGTAGTTCAGCCGCGTCGCCCCGTTCGCCATCTGCCGTGCAGCGGCGTTCCCCGATGTGCCCGCGCTCAGCCCCAGTTCCACCGTGGCATTCATCGCCAGCGTCACCGATACGCAGCTGGCGTTGATCGTGGCTGAAGCCGTGGTGGCGCCGGATGCGGCGGGGTTGTACGTGCCAAAGTTCATGCTGGTGGCCGAGACGGAGCAGATGCAGACCGTACACCCCGCAGCATCTGCCACGGCCGAAGGCAGGATCCCCAGCATCAGCGCGCCCAGCACGGCCACTGCACGAATGCTCCGCATCGTCATGTCCTTTCATCCTCGCGCACGCAGGTGACCGGTGTGGCGGCAAGCCGGGCGTCGCGGGCAGCTGCGGGAATGGCTGCGCTGCACAGACCCTGCCCCGTCACGACCCGCAGCGTGCCCGCCCGTGCACCGCTCCACCCTTCAAGCCAGACTTCGCCATCGTACCCTACGACCCCGATCCCGCCTGCCCAAGCGATGCTCGATCCGGTCTGGATCGGAACACCGTGACTGTCGAGCACGCGCAACTTCAGCCCCGCCCCGCCCGCCGCGCCAAAGCGCACGCGCACTGCCTGCCGCCAGCCCGGCGCGATGACCTGCTGTGCGGCGTCGAGATCATCGGCGATCGGCACTTCGGCGGCGTCGATCCCGATGTGGTTTTCCGCGTAAGGCTGCAGCCCGGTGACGATCACGCCCCGGCCGCGCCCCGCCTTGCGCGGGCGCGGTCGGTTCTCGACCGTGACGGTGACCGGCGCGTCGCTGTCGACATCGACCAGCGCGAATCCCTGGTCGATGCGCTGCCCGGCCAGCAGGGTGCCGCCGATGCGCAGCAGCGATCCGCGCACGTTGAGTTGCACACCCTCCTGACCCTGCCGCCGTGCAGCATCGAGCCGCACGTCGGCCGCATCGTTGCGCCAGGCGACGCCGCCCTCCAGCCAGGTGGAGCCGCGGTCCCGCCCGGCCAGCGCGCGAAAACCCAAACCGCCATGATCGGGCAGGTTCTGGTTGAAGGTGGCGGCCACGCGGCCCGGTTCGGTCACCATGGACACCTGCCGACGCGGCCCCAGCGGGATCGTCAGCGAACCGAACAGACCAAAGCCGTTTCTGCGCGCCCCACGGCTGGCGGTATGCTGGACGCCTGCCGACAAATAGGCGCCGCGCAGGTTCGCGGTGTAGTAGACCGACGCGAGGTCGAAGCGGCTGCGCACCCGCTGCCCTGTCGCGGCGGCGCCGATGCCCTGTTCCAGCCGCGCATAGCTGGCGTTGATGCTGCCGATGGCGCCCAGTTGCAGCCCCCCGGCAACCGCCAGTTCGCTGCGCCCGCCGCCGCCCAGCCGTCCTTCGCCGACCTGCCGAAAACGGGCGTCGGCGCGTTCGTAGCTGGCGGTCAGCGTATAGGCCGCAGTGATGCGCTGGGCCTGCACGCGCACCAGCGCGCCGGTCCCGGCCTCTCCCTGCGACACCGCGCCCGCGATGGAAACCTCGCCCAATGCGCCCACCACCATCGCCGCGCCCAGCCCGGCCATGCGCGTGCGGGCCGATACCTCGACGCGGCCTTCCAGCGTCAGGAAATCGGTGATGCCCCGGCGATAACCGACGGCGGCGAACAACGGTCCATAGGAAAAGCTGTCGATCCCGAACCCTCGCCGCAGCGCGCCTGCCTCCACCGCGAACTGCGCAAGGCCCCGGCGCAGCAGCGCCGGGCTGGCATAGAAGCTGCGCGTCACCTGCCGGGTATTTCCCGCAAGGTCGCGCACGCTCATCGTCACCTGCCCGGCCCCGGTCAGGCGCGGCTGCAGCGTCAGGTCGAACGATCCCGGCCCCACCTGCATCGCCTGACGCGACGATTGCGCCATCAGTTCCACCGTCGATGCCGTCAGCGCGCTGCCCGAGATGACCGGCAGCGGAAAGGTGATGCTCTGCGGATCGAGAGAAAAGTCCGTGCCCAGGAACACCCCGCCGTAGCGCACCGGGCGGCTCCACGGCGCGCCGGTACCCACGGTGTCGCCCAGCACCAGCCGCATCCGACGATCCGGGAAGTCACGGCGCACCGCCGTGTCCAGCCGCACCGCGCCGCGTCGCCTGCCGTCGACCAGCACCGTGGTGCCCGCCACGCCCCACTCGCCCGAGAACCCGGCGTCGAGCACGCCGCCAAGTCGCGTCTCCCCGTTCCAGCGCGACAGCGTCAAGTCATAGTCCAGGAACTGCGCGGCCACGGCCTGCGCCAGCGGCACCACATGGCGCCCGGCGTCGAACGTATAGCGCGGAAACAGGCTGACGTCGGCATCCACCAGCAGCGTCGCGCCATCGGCATCCAACCGCGCGACCAGCCCCTTCACCCGGTCCAGCGCGACATAGCTTTCGCCGTCCACCGTCTCCGCTTCCGGCATCGCATGAGCGGCAAGGCCCCAGCTTTGCATGTCCGCAAGGCGGGCCAGCAGGCGCCCCTGCCGCATCACCAGCAGGCCGGGCTCGGCAACCGGCTGGCCGTTGACGACCACACCCACCGGCATCGGCGGGAGCGGCCCGTCCGCCTGCTGCGCACGGGCCGCTCCCGCCCCGAATGCGGACGTAAGGACAAGCGCAGCCGCAAGGGCTGTTGCAAGGCGGCGGGCGGGGGGCATTGTGGCAACGTCGTCAGGTCATGGACGGGAGAGAGCGATGGCAAAGTCGCCCTCCTCTGCCCGTACCCGCACCTTTGCCAGTCCGAGCGGCAGGTTTGCGGCGGGCACGCGCTGGACACCGCCCGCCAGAAGGTAGAAGGTACGATCCAGCACGACCGGGGCACCATCGCCCTCCAGCGTCAGCCGGGTGACGCGGGCATGGCCGGTTCCGGTGTTGGCAATGCGCAGTACATCGCCATCCAGCGATGCGGTGAACTGGGGCGCGACGTTCGCGTCGCCCCGGAACACCGGGACCGACAGGCGCAGCAGGGTCTGGACTACGCCCGGCGTCGCCTGCGCGGGATCGGGAAGTTCGTCGACGATCAGGCGCCAGGTCTTCTCCCGCCCCCCGGCAGAACCTGCAGGCAGGCTGCAGCGCACCAGACGGGTCGCGTGCGGGGCTATCGTGGCCATCGGCGGATTGACGACGAAACCTTCGTCCGGCGTCAGGATGTCGGCGCCGCCTTCGTCGCGGCTCCAGGCAAAGCCGCGCACCTGCACGGTCACCGGGCGGTCGGAGTCATTGCCCACCGTCAACGAACAGAACCGCGCGGTCGGGGCAACGGAGACGCGCACCGGCATCACGCTGATCGCTCCCGCCCGTGCCGGGGTGGCAACGCTGCCCCCCACTGCGACAAGCGCGATCGCCAGCAGGGCCGAAGCGCGCCGGGCGATCATCAGTACGTCACCGTGACAGTCACGGAATCGGTGTAGGCGCCTGCAGTGGTGTTCTGGCTGCCCGGAATCCGGCCATAGACGGTGTAGCTGGTCGCGGCGATCCCGGCGGTCCCGGAAACGGTGTCGGTATTGACGGTGTTGCCCCAGTTGGTGGTCCGGTTCGAATCCGAATAGAGCGCGTAGTTCAGGGTCTTGCCGGCGGCATTGAGCTTGCGCACGGTGGTGGTGCCGCCGCTGGTGGTCCCGGCGTTGAGGCCGACGTTATAGGGGGTGCCCTGTGTGCAGGTGACGTTGACGGTGGTGGTCGCATCGACGTTCGCCGCCGAGGTCGGGTTGTAGGTGCCGAACGCGAGCGGGTTGGCCGCGACGACGCAGGCTGACTGCACCGTCACGGTGACGGCGATGGTATCGGTGACGGTCGCGGCGAATGCGGCCTGCGGGGCAAGGACGATGCCTGCCGTCAGGACTGCTCCTGCGGCAAACGGGCGAAGACGGGCGCGAAGGCCGCGGATGTGGTGAACGGTGCTCATGCAAACCGTTTACCAAGACAGCCTTGCTTACCCTTCCAATGCCCGCCCCCGCAGTTGTCCGTAAGCGGCGTTGATCACGCGGAAAGCGGCGCGCCTTCTTCTGCGTTTTCGGCCGCAAACCGACGGGCCAGCACGGCGCAGACCATCAGCTGAATCTGGTGGAAGAACATCAGCGGCAGAATGATCGCGCCCACCTGCGCTGCCGGGAACAGCACGCCCGCCAGCGGTACGCCGGTGGCCAGGCTCTTCTTCGATCCGCAGAACAGCAGCACGATCCGGTCTTCGCGCGAAAAGCCCAGCGCCTTGCCCACGAAGGTCGAGATCACCATGATCACCGCCAGCACGCCCAGCGAGAGCCCGGCGATCAGCAGCAGTTCGCCTGCCGTCACCTTGTGCCACAGCCCTTCCAGCACCGCCGCGCCGAATGCGGTGTAGACCACCAGCAGGATCGAACTGCGATCGACATAGCCCAGCATCTGCTTGTTGCGCGTCACGAAGCCGCCGATCCAGGGCCGCAGGAAGTGCCCCGCCAGGAACGGCAGCAGCAGCTGCACCGATATGTCGATGATGGGATCGGTCGAAAAGCCCTGGCTCTGGCCGGTGATGAACAGCGCCGTCAGTAGCGGCGTGATGAAGATGCCCGCCAGGTTGGAAAACGAGGCGCTGACCACCGCCGCCGCCACGTTGCCCCCGGCGATGGCGGTGAAGGCGATGGAGGACTGCACCGTGGACGGCAGCAGCGTCAGGAACAGCACGCCGGTCGCGAGCGACGGTTCGATGCCGGGTATCGCCCGCACGATCAGGCCAAGGATCGGGAACAGCACGAAGCTGGTGGCGCCCACCGTCAGGTGCAGCTTCCACGCCTTGGCACCATCGAAGATCGCCTCGCGCGATAGCTTGGCGCCATGCAGGAAGAACAGCAGCGCGATGCCGGCATTCGCCACATAGCCCGCGATCGTCGCCCAAATGCCTTGCGCCGGCAGCACCGTCGCCAGCCCCACCGTGCCTACCAGCATCAGGAGGAACGTGTCGATGTTGAGGCGGGCCAGCAGGCGGTTCATGCGTCTTACCTTCTCAGAGCCACTTGTGCTCGCGATACCATTGCGCCGTCGCCTTCAGCCCCTCTCGCGTTTCCACGCGCGGGCGCCAGAGCGACACCGGCGGAGCGGCTTCTGCCGAAACCACCCAGTCCGGATGGCTGATGTAGGCGGCCCGGTCGAGCGTCATTTTCGCACGAGGCCCGCGCAAAAAGTTGTCGATGCGCGCAGCCCGGTGCAGCATCGCGGGAGACAGGCCGATCACTCGCGGGCGCTTGCCAAGCGCCCAGCCGATGGCCAGGCCCAGCTCGAAATGCTCCCAGCCCTGCGGCTTGCCGTCGTCCGGCTCGAAGATATGGCCGGTGACTGCCAGCCCCGCCGGTTCCAGCGCCACCAGCAGGCGCGCCAGATCCTCGACGTGGATCATTGAGGCGCGGCCCTCGCGCGGCATCGGGACGAAGCCCCAGCGCGCCACGCGGAACAGCTCGAACATCTCCTTGTCGCGCGGGCCATAGATCGCGGGCGGGCGCACGATCGTCCAGTCCAGCGGGCTGGCCATGACGATCTTCTCGGCCCGCGCCTTGGACGCGCCATAGGCCGACAGGTCCGGCTCACGCGCGGAGAGCGAGGAGACATGGACGAAGCGGCGCACGCCCTCCGCCACCGCCGCCTCGATCAGGTTGAGCGTGCCGGTGACGTTGCCCGCCTCGAACCCGGCGGCATCGGGCGCATTGACCACGCCCGCGACGTGGATGACCGCCTCGGCCCCACGCACCAGTTCGACCAGAGAGGCCGGATTGCCCAGTTCGCCGCCGATCCATTCGACATGCTCGCGCTCGGGCTGGGTGCGGCGGGTCAGCGCCCGCACGGCAAAGCCGGCCTCCAGCGCGGTATCCAGCACGGCCTGGCCGACGAAGCCGGTGGCCCCCGTCAGCGCGATCACCGGACGGCGCAGGGTGGAACGAGCGATCCTCATTTCAGCACCATCTGGTCACGGTGAACGATGGAGGAGCGCGGCGCGTAACCGAGCACCGCCTCCTGCTGGCTGGAATGCAAGCCGACGATGGCGGCGCATTCGGTGGCATCGTATTCCGACAGGCCATGCGCCAGCACTCTGCGCGCCCCGTCGAGGATCGCGACCGGATCGCCGCGTGAAAATACGCCCTCCACCGCCGTAACCCCTTTGGCCAGCAGGCTGGACCCGCGCGACAGGGCTGCGGCCGCGCCGTCATCGACCACGATCTCGCCCTTGAGGCGCAGACGACCGCCCAGCCACGCCTTGCGTGCAGCGGCCTTGCGCCCCCCCTTGGTAGGGCGCGGCACGAACAGCGTACCCACGCCCTCACCGACGATGCGAGCAAGCGGGCGTTCATGCTGGCCGTTGCCGATGACCAGGCAGATGCCCGCCAGTTCAGCTATTTCCGCAGCCTGCAGCTTCGACACCATGCCGCCCGAACCCATGCCGGAACTGGAATCGGCGCTGGCCATCGCACGCACTTCGGCCGTGACTCCCTCCACCACCGGAATCATCCGTGCGCCGGGCAGCTTCGGATGGCGGTCGTACAGGCCGTCGATGTCGGAGAGCAGCACCACCGCGCTCGCCTGCGCGGCTTGCGCCACGCGCGCAGCCAGCCGGTCGTTGTCGCCGAAGCGGATTTCCTGCGTGGCGACCGAATCGTTCTCGTTGATGACCGGCACCGCGCCTGCATCGAGCAGACGGGTCAGCGTGGCGGTGACGTTGAGGTAGCGGCGGCGGTCTTCCAGATCCTCCAGCGTCAGCAGCATCTGCGCGGCGTTGATCCCATGCATGCCGAGCAGTTCCGCCCACAGCCCCGACAGCGCGATCTGGCCGACGGCGGCAGCACCCTGCGCATCGGCAAGGCTTCCCCGCCCGCCCTTCTCCAGACCCAGCGTCGCCGCCCCCAGCGCAATCGCGCCGGACGACACCACGATCACGTCCTGCCCCCGGCTGCGCGCCTCGGCGATTTCGGCCACGAGCTGGGTGATCCACGCACGGCGAACGCCATCCGGCCCCACGAGCAGCGCCGATCCCACCTTGATCACAAGGCGCGGCGCGAGAGTGGAATCGGCGAGGTCTGAGAGTCGGGAAATGGGCATGAGTGGCCAGCCTCTAGGGGAAAGCCGGAGTTGTGAAAAGCGCAAGTTGGCGTGATCCCGAGAACCACGTCGCCCCGCGCCGTTCCGAAGCCGCTGGCAGCGCAGCGGCTTGTGACACGGTCCGATGGTCTGTCATCCGCCCGCCGGCGGGATTGACGAAGAGGCGACGACGAGGTGCCGACCATCGCCCCGGACAGCGCCGGATCAGATCACTGCCACCCTCAGATCGGCGACCACGGCGTGTCGTCTGCCTCTTCGCGCTCGCCATCGGGACGTTCGGTGACGGTGGCGGCAGGCAGGTAATCGATCACCGCGTCCAGCAGGCGGGGCATGCCCTTGCCGGTCGCACCGGAGATCGGGAACACCTCGTCGGCGCCGGCCTTGAGCAGTTCCTTTGCGTATTCCTGCGCCAGCGCATCGTCGACCAGATCGACCTTGTTGAGCGCCACCAGCCGAGGCTTGTCGGCCAGCAGTTCGCTGTAGGCTTCCAGTTCCTCCTCGACGACGCGCATGGCCTCTACCGGGTCGGTGTTGGAAATGTCGATCAGGTGCACCAGCACGCGGCAGCGTTCGATATGGCCGAGGAAACGGTCGCCGATGCCGGCACCGTCCGCCGCGCCCGCGATCAGGCCGGGGATGTCCGCCAGCACGAATTCGCGGTGCTTGTGCATCACCACGCCCAGCTGCGGACGCAGCGTGGTGAAGGCATAGTCGCCCACCTTCGCCTTGGCGTTCGACAGCGCATTGATGAAGGTAGACTTGCCCGCGTTGGGCATGCCGACAAGGCCGACGTCGGCCAGCAGCTTAAGGCGCAGCCACACCCACTGCTCCGTCGGCGGCATGCCCGGCTGGTGCTGACGCGGCGCGCGGTTGGTGCTGGTCTTGTAGCTGGCATTGCCGCGACCGCCCATCCCGCCTTCAAGGAACGTCACGCGCTGGCCAGCTTCGGTAAGGTCCAGCAGCACCGTGTCGCGGCCTTCGTCGTCGGCGATGATCTGCGTACCGATCGGCACCTTGATGACCAGATCCTTGCCTGCGGCGCCGTTGCGGTTCTGGCCCATGCCGTGGCCGCCGCGCGGCGCCTTGAAGTGCTGGGTATAGCGGAAGTCGATCAGCGTGTTCAGCCCGGGCACCGCCTCGAAGATGATGTCGCCACCCTTGCCGCCGTTGCCGCCGTTCGGACCGCCGTATTCGACGTACTTCTCACGCCGGAAGCTGACCGCGCCGGGGCCACCGCCGCCTGCACGAACGTAGATCTTGGCCTGGTCGAGAAAATGCATGGTTCCTGATCGCCTTCGGCACCGTTAAGGGCGCCCCTTTCGCGACCGGTTCCGGTCGTCGGGATATGAACCCCGCTGAACGCCGTCGGCCGCAGATAAACAAAAAACCCGGCCGTGTCTCGGGCCGGGTGATGCCCGGCTCTTCCGGACACGCCTGAATGTACCGATACTGGTGGAGCCGAGGGGGATCGAACCCCTGACCTCGTCATTGCGAACGACGCGCTCTCCCAGCTGAGCTACGGCCCCGTTCCAGTATCAACCGAGCGCGTTGCCACGCCCGGGAGCGCCCCCTTAGCGAACCCGCAGGCGCCGCGGAAGAGGAAAATGACGGGCGCGCCAAGATTCTGGCGCGCCGGATATTCCTATTGAGCCTGAGGCAGACTGACCTGCGGCTGTGCCGGCACCGGCTGTGCCAGCGTCTGCTCGGCAGTGGGACGCACGGTGATGAGACCGTTCGAGCCATAGCGCGACTGCCATGCAGCAAGGTCGGCGCGGTACTGGTCGTAAGCGTCAAAGAACGCCTTGAACGGTGCTTCCAGCTTGGCGAGGCCCGTGTACGACCAGTTTTCGAACTGATCCGGCTGCACCGTCTGCAGTTCGGTGCTGACTTCCATCGCGGCCTTGCAGAACCCGGAATCGACCGGCGGCAACGAAAAGAAGTTGTAGACCTGCGTCTGATAGCTTTCGCGCGCGACGATCGCGGCCCGGCCCTTGTGCTGGCTCTGGAAGCTGCGGTCGATCTCCTTGCTCGCCTTGTCGAGCGACTTGTCATAGACCTTGAGGAAGCGCTTGTAGCCTTCGAGGATCGGGGTGAATTCCACCTCAACGCAGTTCAGCGCCGCCACGTTGTAGGCCGAACGGAAGTTCCACACCGACTGCGACGTCGATATTCCATAGTTCACCGTGTGACGGGTGCCGTCCTCGGTCTTGGTCGGGATCGTCATCTGCAGCGGCGCGCCCATCGGCGGCGTCGGCATCGGCGGAATCACTACGACCGGGGGCGGGGGCGGGGGCGGCGGAGGCGGAGCCTTGGCACACCCTGCCAGCAAGGCGAGCGTGACGGCGACGGCCGAGCCCGCCAGCAACGAAAGGCGGCGACGGCCCTGATCGTTCACCTTCATCTCAATCCCCTGAAACACCATCGTTCTCCATCGCGTGCGCGACAAGGGTCTAACGCCCCGATTCCATAAAGCAAATGCCCGGTGCGACGAAACGCACCGGGCATCGTTGCTATCAGAATCTGCACTGTGGATTAATCAGCCGGGAAGCAAAAACCTCCGTTTCGGCTGCGATCACTCCTGCACATTCGATCCTGTTATCAGTCGCGCTGGCCCAGGAAGCTGAGCAGGAACTGGAACATATTGATGAAGTCGAGATACAGGCTGAGCGCACCCAGGATCACCGCCTTGCCGACGAAGTCCGTGCCGCGCAGGTGGTAGTACTGGTTCTTGAGCATCTGCGTGTCATAGGCGGTAAGGCCCGCAAACAGCAGCACGCCCAGGATCGAGATTACCAGCTGCAGCACGCTCGAACCCACGAAGATGTTCACGAGGGAGGCGATCAGGATGCCGACCACGCCCATGATGAGGAACGTGCCGAAGCCCGACAGATCCTTCTTCGTGGTGTAGCCATAGAGGCTGAGACCGGCGAAAGCCGCCGCCGTTGCGAAGAACGTGGTGGCGATCGAGGTCGCGGTGAAGACCACGAAGATGGTCGAGAGCGAGATGCCCATCACCGCCGCGAAAGCCCAGTAGAGCAGCTTGAGCGTGCCTTCGCTGAACCGCTGCGCGCCGCCGCTGATCGCGAAGACGAAGCCGAGCGGCGCCAGCATGACCACCCACTTGATGGGCGACTGCATCATCGCCACGGCGTAAGGCGCGAACAGCATGGCGATGACGCCCGAAAGCAGCACGCCCGAAGCCATGTAGTTGTAGATCGACAGCATGTGCCGACGCAGACCCGCGTCATACGAAACAGCACCCGCGTCCCGGCTAGGAGACGCACCAAAGCCCGTGCGGGGCTGGGGGTCGTTCCAATTCGCCATCTTGAACTCCTTTAAGCGAAAGCCTGCACGATGCGGCTCCGCACAGGGGTAATATCGCTCCACCCCCTTTAGGTTTCAAGGGAAACCGGGGAAATCCGACTGTGACAAATTGTATAAGAAGCTCTGTTTCGGATCAGTTTTTCCGCGCCTCGGCCGCCATTTCCGCATTCCGGTCGCGCGAGGCTGTCATGGCAGCGGCGATCACGGCTGCCAGCGCGCCGTCCTGATCCAGCACGTTCATGCCTGCGCGCGTCGAGCCGCCGGGGCTGGCGACCTTGTCGGCCAGCTCACCCGGAGAGAACGCCGAGGCGCCCGCCAGCTGCCCTGCCCCTTCGACCATCGCCAGCGCCATCCGCTGCGACTGCCCTGCGTCCAGCCCCAGCGCCACTGCACCCGCCGCCAGCGAATCGATGAAGCGATAGACGAATGCCGGGCCGCAGCCCGCCAGCGCCGTCACGGCATCGAACAGGTGCTCGCCGGCCAGCCATTCAGGGGTGCCAAGCGGCTCCATCAGCGCGGTAACGGCGGCACGGCCCGTCTCGTCCAGCCCGCGCGCATCCAGGGCGATCGGCGACTTGCCAACGGCGACCGCAAGGTTTGGCATCACCCGCACCAGTGACCCGGCTTGCGGAAAACGCGCTGTCAGGCTGTCCAACTCGACACCGGCCAGGATCGAGAACAGCGCCGTTTCACGCCCCACCAGCGGCGCCAGCGCGGGCACTACATCGTCCAATCCCTGCGGCTTCACACCCAGCAGGATCGCGTCGAAGCGCCCGTCGGCGGGGAGCGTGCGATGCAGCGTCACACCTTCGGGGACCGTTTCACGGTGCGGATCGACCACGGTGAAGCGCGATGCCGGAATGCCGCCGGCCAGCCAGCCCGTCAGCATGGCCCCCGCCATGTTGCCGCAGCCCACGAGCAGGATGTTCTGAAACCGGTCCATGTGCACTCCCTCGATCCACTTTCGCGCCGCGACTTAGGCGAGCGGGCACGCGGCCACAAGGGCCAGTGGCGTGATTGCACAGGGGGCCAGCGATCGAAACGCCGGATCCTGTGTCCCGCTGTCAGGCTTCCCCCGCAGCATCCACCATCGCGGCGGTCAGGGCTTCCTGCGGGGTCTTGTCGCCCCACAGGATGAACTGGAACACCGGGTAGAAACGATCGCATTCCTCGACCGCCGCCTCCACCACGGATTGCGCCTGTCCGGGGCCAAGGAGCCCGTCCGGCCCCAGCATCAGCCCATGGCGATAGAGCACGACGCCGCCGTTAGACCACATGTCGAAATGGCCCAGCCAGACCTGTTCGTTGATCAGGGACAGCGCCTCGAACACCGAATGGCGCTTGCCCTCGGCGACACGAATGTCGGGCAGGCACAGCAGCTGGAGCACGCGATCCTCGGGCCGCCAGATCGCCTGCAACTGGTACGTGGCCCAGGCGCCCTTGATCTCGGCGGATATCTCGTCGTCGCCGGCGTATTCAAAGGGCCAGTCGCGCGCCTCGAATAGCGAGGCAAGCATTTCCACGGGGGCGGCCTCATCGTCCCGGTCGATTTCGTCCTGAACGGTCCTCATAATCTGCGACATCAGCCCTCCGCGAATACGAGTGCATGGATGTGGCCTGCAGGCGGGGGAGCACAATGCACCGGGCCGCATCGCCTGCGCATAACTGCACAAGCCTGTTCACAGGGTGTGGATAAGAATGAATATCCGTTAATACCCGTAACATCCCACCAGCAGTAAATCCCTGCGAACGACCGTCATTTTTCGGAAAGCGGGTCCACCACCTGCCCGGCCGGGCTGGTCCACGGCAGAGCATCGCTGAAGCCGTTCTTCTTCGCATCGGCCAGGAAGGCGTTGGCGGCCTTCTGCGTCGCGAAGGGGCCGATCAGGATGCGGTTGGTGCGGCCCATCTCGCTGACGTACGGCGCGCGCCCCTTGAGCAGCGCGGCACTTTCGCGGGTGTAGCGCCGCCAGTCGAAGGCGATCGCATCCTTGTTGCGCCCGACGCCGATCTGCACCCACATCCGGCTGGGGTGAGAGGGCTTCTTCTTCGCCTTGGCCTTCGCTTCGGCATCGGCCTTCGCCTTGGCTTCCGCTTTCGCCTTGGCGTCAGCCTGAAGCTTGGCCTTGGCTTCGGCAGCCTTGGTAGTGGCGGTCTTCGGCGTGGCCTTGGCGTCCGGCTTCTCCGCCTCGGCGGCGGGCGCTTCTTGCTCCACCTTTGGCAACTGAACGCGCGGAGCCGGTGGCGTTGGCGGAGCGGCGGGCGTAATCAGACGAATGTCGACCGCGCCCGCCGTCGGCATCGCTTCGGCAGTAGGCCTGCCGATGTCCGCGAAGATTTCAGACAGCGAAAGCTGGTTCGGACCGGGGACCGGCGGCGGCGTACTGGGCGCAGAGACCGGCGGAGCCGCCGCTGGCGCAGGAGCGGGCGTTCCGGCGCTTGCAGACATCCGGGCCAGATCGAAGCCGGGCGCATCGGCCTTGGCTGTGACAGGAGCCGAGACCGGTGGCGAAGCCGTTGCCGGGGTAGCCTGGGCCAGCCGCGACGGGGCGGCAGACACGGAAGTGGTAGGAGTAGTCGCAGCAGGTGCAGTCCTGGTAGCGGCAGTCTTGGCAGCCGCGGTCTTGGCAGCAGTCATCGAAGGCGTTGCCGCAATCCGCGCAGTCGTGCCCACTGAAGCCGGTTCCGCGCCGCGCCCGACGGGGGGCAGTTCGCCGCCTTCGCGCTCGATTGCGGGCTTGGGCTCGGGCGGGGCAACGCGATCCGGATCCTGCGCCGCGATGCTCGCCACGCGCAGCGGCGCGCTCGCCTGCTTGCCCGCGCGGGTGCGGGATGTCTTGCCGTTCCGGGCCAGCTTCGCCGCCATGCCTGTGCCGCCCAGCGGCTCGCCCTTCGGGATCAGACCTGCACCGGCAGCCGTAGCGCGCGGCGGCGCATAAGCGGCGATCCGCGCATCGTCGCGGCCGATCTCCGAAGCACGCGGGAAGCGGCCAAGGTTCGCTGCAGCCGCCTGCTGCGCCCGGGTCAGCCGGGGCATGTAGCGCAAGTACGGCGCCACGTTCTGCGCCAGCTGGCCCGGCAGGATACGGCCCGCCAGATTCACGGCCTGATCGGTGTCGCCCGCGATCGCCAGTGTGAAGGCGCGGGTACGCCAACCCGGCTTGTCCTGCCGGTTCAGCAGCGGAAGCAGCGTCTTGTATGCGGCATCGACGTCGCCGCCGATCGCCTGGCTCACGGCAAGGCGGTTCCGCAGTTCGTCGGCCTTGTCACCCGTAGCGGAGGGCAGCGCGAGGGCGTAGTACTGCTGCGCCGTCGCATTGTCGCCCACGAGATCGTAGGCAAGACCACGGTCGGCGGCAATAAGGCCGGGCGCGGTACCGGATTTCTCGGCGGCGTCGAAGTGAGGGATGGCGCTGACGGGGTCGCCGTTGTGGACGAAAGCGCTGCCCAGCCCGGCCTGCACGCGCGGGTCACCAGGGCTGGCTTCGGCCGCGCGACGGTAGAAACCGATGGCGGCGGCATAGTCATTCAGGCCACGCGCGGCATCACCGGCGTCGATCAGCGCCGAAACATCCTTGCCATCACGGCCCAGCCTTTGCAGCGCAGAACTGAGCTTTTTGTTGTCCTCGCTGGGCAGGGCCTGGACCACGGGGTGCGAGACTCCCTGCGCCGACGCAGGCGCTGTCGGCACAACCGCTCCCAGCGCCGCCACCAGCACCGCCGCCGGCAAGGAGCCGCCCAGCAACCGCGAAACCAACTGATCCACCCGCACGTCCTCTTGCAATCGTACTTCCCGGCGAAAGTGCTGCCATTGTCCGGATCGATCGGCACCTTCCCCCCGATGGCACCGTCCGGTGATGATGGCATCCCCCTACGGACAGTGCCGACGGAGTGATAGGTCGACGCCAGACCGGGGCGGCAGGACGACCATGCGCGCCAACAGAGCGCTGATGCGTCCTTGCACGGACGCAGATGAACCTCAAGCGAACGCGGATACATCACCCGCGCTCTGCCCATCATTCAAAAAGCGAAGGGCGGGAACCTGCGCCCCCGCCCTTGCGGCTTACTGGTTGTTCTGGCGTCCAAGGAAGCGCGGGATGCTGATCGAACCGCCATCACCCTCGTCTTCATCGGAAGGCGTGTCGGCACGCGGGCGCGACAGGCTGGTCATCCGTTCGAACAGGGTGCTGCCACCGCCGACGGGCTTGCGCGGAGGCGCGACCGGTGCGGGCGACGGAGCCGGAGCGGAAGAAGGAGCGGTCTGGCCGCCGTCAAGCAGCAGTTCGTCCTGCGGGCGCGGGCGGGCGACGGGAGCCGGCGCCGGCTCTGCCTGAGCTTCGAAACCGAGGTCCAGCGGCTCCTTCTGGAAACGCGCGCCACCAAATCCGGGCGTCGCCGCCGGAGCTTCGCTTTCAGCGCCGAGTTCCAGTTCCGACGAAGGCTCGTAAGCCTGCGGCGGTGCCTGGAATGCCGTCGGAGCGGGAGCCGGGGCGGGTGCAGGTGCCGGAGCGGCCTGCTGCGCCACCGGAGCCGGTGCCGGAGCAGCGGGCGCGTGGTAGGTCGAAGCCGACGGCGGGTTGTGCAGCGCCGGGCGCGCCAGACCGCGCGATGCGCCCAGGTTCAGCGGGCGCGAGGCGATCTCGGCCATTTCCGTGGTCTGTTCGATGCCGGTGGCAACCACGGAGACGCGGATCTTGCCCTGCAGGTCCGGGTTGAACGCCGAACCCCAGATGATGTTCGCATCGGGGTCGACCAGTTCGCGGATATGGTTGGCGGCTTCATCGACTTCGAGCAGCTTCATGTCGTCGCCGCCGATGATCGAGATGATGACGCCCTTCGCGCCCTGCATCGACACGCCGTCCAGCAGGGGGTTGGCGATGGCGCGTTCGGCGGCTTCGAGAGCGCGGTTCGGGCCTTCGCCTTCGCCAGTGCCCATCATCGCCTTGCCCATTTCACCCATGACCGAGCGGACGTCCGCGAAGTCGAGGTTGATGAGGCCCGGCATGATCATCAGGTCGGTGATCGAACGCACGCCCTGCTGCAGCACTTCGTCGGCCAGCGTGAACGCTTCCTTGAAGGTCGTTTCCGCCTTCGCCACCAGGAACAGGTTCTGGTTGGGGATGACGATCAGCGTATCGACGTGCTTCTGCAGCTCCTCGATACCCGAATCGGCGGCGCGCATGCGGCGCGTGCCTTCGAACATGAACGGCTTGGAGACGACGCCCACGGTCAGGACGCCCTTTTCACGCGCGGCCTGTGCGATGATCGGCGCCGCACCCGTGCCGGTGCCGCCGCCCATGCCGGCCGCGATGAAGACCATGTGGACGCCGTCGAGCAGACGCTCCAGCTCCTCACGGGTTTCCTCTGCCGCGGCACGGCCCACTTCCGGGCGTGCGCCGGCGCCAAGGCCCTGCGTGATCTCGGGGCCAAGCTGGATGCGGGTTTCCGCGATCGAGTTGTTCAGCGCCTGCGCGTCGGTATTGGCGACGACGAAGTCCACACCCTCGATCTGGGCCTGGATCATGTTGGCGATCGCGTTGCCGCCCGCACCGCCGACACCGATGACGAGAATGCGAGGACGAAGCTCCTCGATGGCCGGCGGTCCGATGTTAATGCTCATTTCGCTCTCCTGCAGGCACGTTGCGCGAAGAAAATCCGTTGACTTGCCTGATTGCACGCTTCGATTCGTCTAGGCAAAGGATCATAAACCTTTGTCCACAGCCAAAGCCGCCAATTCTGCCCGTTTGGCCGAGTTTGTCGTTCGGTTTGCACGGCTTGTCCTTAAGCAGCTTTTTTCCGGTTCCCGAGGCCGCCCGACCATGGTGCGTCGGACGGAATCAGAAGTATTCGCGCAGCGCCTGATAGACCCGCCCGACCACGCCCAGCTTGCCCAGCCGCACCGTGCTGGTGTGGCTGCGGCGCAGGGCGCGGATGTCCTGCGGATCGGCGGCGGCATATAGCACCAGCCCGGCCAGCGTGGAGAAGCCCGGCTTAACATGCGCCTCGGCCAGCCCGGCGAGCTGCGCCACGCGGCCTATGCGCACGGGCTTGCCGATGGCGGCCTGAGCATAGTCGGCAAGACCCACCAGTTCCGCGCCGCCGCCGGTGAACACCACCTGCTTGCCGCGCTGCCCGGTGAAGCGCATCGTCTTCAGCGCCTTGTTCACCTCTTCCATCAAGATGCCGAGCTGACCGGTGATGACGCCGATCAGTTCCGCGCGCGGGATGCGGTTCTTGTCGTCGGCGTGCCGGGCGATGGGGCCGGTGCCCTCTTCGCCGGGCGCGTTGACGGGGATCATCTCGCGGTGGTCGTGCGGACTGGCGATGGCCGAGCCGTTCACGCACTTCAGCCGCTCCGCCTGGAACCGGCGGATGCCGAACGCGGATGCGATGGCGTCGGTGATGTCCGCCGAGCCCATCGGGATCGACATCATGTCCTTGAGCATCCCCTGCTCGTAGATCGCGACGTTAGTGACCTCCCCGCCGAACTCGACGAGCGCCACGCCCAGATCGCGCTCTTCCGGCGAAAGGCACGCCTGGCCCGCCGCGATGGGGCTGCCGACAACGGCTTCCACCTCAAGGTGCGCGGACTGCACCGCTTCGGTCAGGTTGCGGATCGGGGCACCGTCGGCCAGCATGATGTGGATGTCCACGCCCAGCCGCTCGGCATGGAGGCCCTTGGGATCGATGACGCCGTGCGCGCCGTCCAGCCGGTACTGCGCGGGCTGCGCGTGCAGCACCATGCGCCCGTCGGGCTGGATCACGTCGCGCGCGGAGATCAGCAGCTGGTCGATGTCCTCCTGCTCGATCCGGCGACCGCCGATCTCGGCATCGAACTGGTCGATCCGGCTGGCGAGCCCCGCGCCGGAACAGCCGATCCACACTTTCTGGACAGCGGTGTCCGCCATCTTCTCGGCGCGGTCGATCGCGTCGCGCACGGCGTAGGTGGCGGCGGCCATGTCCGTGACGAAGCCGCGCTTGATGCCCTGGCTGGCGCGATGGCCGGAGCCGAGCACGACCATGTCGCCCACTTCGTTGATCCCGGCGACGATGGCGGAAATGCGGAAGGAGCCGATGTTGACGGCCCCGAAAACGCGGGTGATGCGCTGGTTGGCCATTACTGTTCTTCCCCGCCTGCGTCGGTGGCGCTGCCGGCGGTAGCTCCGCCCGACATGCCCGTATGCGGGACGGACCCCGCCTTCAGCGCCAGTTCCTGACCGTCCTGTTCGGGCACGCGCAGGTAGATGCGGTCCTTCGCGCGCATGTCGAACGCAGTAACCTTGCCGCCCAGCAGCCGGTTCGTTCCGTCGAGCCGCGCGAACGTGACCAGCGCCCCTGCGGATTCACGGTCGCCTTCGGGCAGGGCCAGCACCTGGCCCGACTGGAAGGTCAGGTTCCAGCGACGATTGCCGATCCACTCCGCCTCCGCCACGCGCGGCTTAAGCGCAGGGGCGGCCTCCAGCAGGTGGCCCAGCGCCAGCACCTGCTGGCCCGCACCGGGGCCGGACACGATCAGCCTGTTGCCGGCGCCCTTGCGGCTGACGGCCTCCAGTTCATGCCCCGTCTCGTCGATCAGCACGAAGCGGTCGGCCTTGCGCAGCACGGCATGGGGTTCGCGCTCGACGATGTCGATGACCAGCGAATCCGGCAGCTGGCGCGATACGCGCGCGTCCTTGACCCACGACAGGCCCAGCAGATCCTGCCGCAGTGCCTCTATGTCGACCAGCGGCATCGCCCGGTCGCGTTCGGCCAGCGCCTTTTCGTAAACCTTCAACTCGTTGATGTTCTTGACGCCGCGCACTTCGACGCGCTTCACCTCGAACCCGGTCTGGCCCGCGATCAGCGCCATCTGGTGCCCGGCAAGGCCCGGCAGCCCGGCAAAGCTGGCGACGACGCACAGCAGCGCCGCCGCGCCGCCCAGGATCGCGATCAGGAATATCCGGTGAAGCTGCGCTTCGGAGAAAGGCAACCACGCCATCGCCAGGTCGAGCGCCGAGCCGGTGCGCGCCTTGGCGACGCGCACCTTGCGCTGCGCCCCGGCCTGCGCGGCGGCCTTGCGGGCGGTGGTGCCCTTGCGCCGGATGGTCTGGCTCATTTTGTCCCGTCTTTGCTGGCAGCGTCTTTGTCGGCAAGCGCCTCGGCGATGATCGCCTCGACGAGTTCGGGATAATCCATGCCGCAGGCGCGCGCCTGTTCGGGAACGAGGCTGAGCGGGGTCATGCCGGGCTGGGTGTTCACTTCCAGCAGGAACAGCCCTTCGATCCCCTGCGTGTCGTCCCAGCGGAAGTCGGAGCGGCTGGTGCCCCTGCAGCCCAGCAGCTGGTGCGCGCGCAGGGCGATGTCCTTGCAGGCCTGAGTGATCTCGTCCGGGATTTCTGCCGGGCAGACGTGCTCGGTCATGCCGTCGGTATACTTGGAATCGAAATCGTAGAAGCCCGACTTGGGCTTTAGCTCGGTGACCAGCAACGAGCGCTCACCGATCACCGCCGTCGTCAGTTCGCGCCCGCGGATGTAAGGCTCGGCCAGCAGTTCGTCGAACTCCTGCCATGGACCCTTTACGTCGCGCGCGATGGGATTGCCGTAGTTGCCCTCTGCGGTAACGATGGCGACGCCGACGGACGACCCCTCGTTCACGGGCTTCAACACATAAGGGCGCGGCAGCGGGTCGCGCTCGTGGATCTCGGCGGACTTCACCACGCGTCCACCGGGCATCGGGACGCCATGTGGGACGAGCGCCTGCTTGGTCAATTCCTTGTCGATGGCAATCACCGACGTCGCGAGGCCCGAGTGCGTGTAAGTCAGGCCCATCAGGTCCATCATGCCCTGCACCGTGCCATCCTCGCCCGGCGCACCGTGCAGTGCGTTGAACACCACGTCCGGCTTCGCCTCGGCAAGGCGAAGCGCCACGTCGCGATCCATGTCGATGCGGGTGACCTTGTGGCCCTTGGACTCCAAAGCCTTGGCCACGCCCTCGCCGCTCATCAGCGAGACCGGGCGTTCGCTCGACCAACCGCCCATCAGGACCGCGACATGGAGTGCAGGAAGGCTCATGAATTCAAACTCGTTCGATAAAGCGGGGTTTGCAGTTCGCGGACCGCATCGGAGCAGCCCTTGTCCCAGGGGAAGAGGCCGTCGTCCACGCCCGGCCAGACGATCTGGAACGCGCGGGACATTTCCTCGCCCTCATGCTCGGCATACCACATCGCCGAGTTGAAGTAGTGCGGGATCAGGCATTCCGGCTCTACTTCGCGCAGCATGCAGCGGTGGCCTTTCAGGAGACCGTCGATCTCCTTCCAGTCCTCCATCGCGAAGCCTTCGCGGCACATGTCGAGCAGGCCGTTGATGACGGCGGCGGACAGTTCGGTCGAGAAGCCGAAGACGATCACCTCAGGCTGGCTGACGGTGGTGCGAAAGCCTACCGAATAGGCGAAGCGTTCCTCGCCATCGTCCTCATCATCGTCGTAGCCACCGTCCTCCGGCTCGTCGGGCGGGGTGACGACGGTGATGTGGCAGCCGAATTCCTCGATGTTATCGAGGATCTGCTGTTCGTGGCGGGACAGGCGGTCGTCTCTCACGCGCGCCCCCCATCGATCCTGCGCCCCACCCGCTGGATTTCCCATTCGAGGTCGATGCCCGATGCGGCCTTCACGCGGCGCCGCACTTCGTCGCCAAGGCCCTCGATCTCCTCGCTGGTGGCATCGCCGGTGTTGAGCAGGAAGTTAGTGTGCTTTTCGCTGACCTGCGCGCCGCCCATCGTCAGGCCGCGACAGCCCGCTTCGTCCACCAGCTTCCACGCGGAATGGCCGGCGGGGTTCTTGAAGGTAGAGCCGCCGGTCTTGGAACGCAGCGGCTGGCTGGCTTCGCGCGCGGCGGAAATGCGATCCATTTCAGCTTGTATGGCGGCGGGTTCGCCAGCACTGCCCCTGAAGCGAGCGGAGACGACGACGGCGCCTTCCGGCAGCAGCGAATGACGGTAGGTATAGCCGAGATCGGCATTGCCAAGCGTCACCAGTTCGCTCGAACGCAGCACCACGGTGCAATCTATCAGGACGTCCTTGACCTCGCCCCCGTAAGCGCCGCCATTCATCCGCACGAAGCCGCCGACGGTGCCGGGGATGGAGCGCAGGAACTCCACGCCCGCAATTCCCGCGTCACGCGCCGTGGAGGAAACGAGGATGCCGCTGGCCCCGCCGCCGCAGTCCAGCGTGACGTCGTCCAGAGGGGCAACCCTGGCAAAGGCCTTGCCCAGCCGGATTACAACGCCGGGAACGCCGCCGTCGCGCACGATCATGTTGGAGCCAAGGCCCAGCGCCATGACCGGCACTGCCGGGTCCAGCGCGCGCAGGAAGTCCTGCAGATCGGCAAGGTCTTTCGGCTCGAACAGCCATTCCGCATGCCCGCCCGCCTTGAACCAGACGAGCGGGGCCAGCGGCGCGTTCACCGTCAGCTTGCCGCGTACCTCAATCTGGTCGGGCGTGCGTGTCACCGCGCCCTCCGCGCCCGCACGGCGTCAGCCAGCCCGGCGGCCCACTTGGTGATGTCGCCCGCGCCCAGGCAGACGACCATGTCGCCCGGCTGGATCGTGCTCGCCAGCGCATCGGCCAGCGCATCGGCGCCGTCGATCACTTGTGCAGAACGGTGTCCGCGCGCCTTCATGCCCGATACCATCGCGGCGCTGTCCACGCCCTCGATCGGCTGTTCGCCCGCCGCGTAGACGGGCGCAGCATAGACGATATCCGCGTCGTTGAAGGCGCTTTCGAAGTCCTCCATGTGGTCGCGCAGACGGGTGAAGCGGTGCGGCTGCACCACCGCGATGACGCGACCCTTCACACCTTCGCGCGCCGCTGCCAGCACGGCGCGGATTTCCACCGGATGATGACCGTAATCGTCGATCACGGTGACGCTGCCGCCCTCCAGTTCCACTTCGCCGACTTTGGTGAAGCGCCGCTTGACGCCACCGAACTTGGAGAAGCCGGTCTGGATGCAGGTGTCAGAGCAGCCCATCTCCACCGCCACGCCCACTGCGGCGAGCGCATTCTGGACGTTGTGGCGGCCCGGCATCGGCAGTTCGATACCTTCGATCCGGCGGAACGTGCCGTCCCGCTGGCGCAGCGCCACGTCGAAGCGGTTGCCGCCGGGAATCGGCGTCACGTTCTCACCGCGAATGTCGGCCTGCGCGGAGAAGCCGTAGGTCACCACGCGGCGGTCCCGCACCCTGGGGATGATCGCCTGCACTTCGGGATGGTCGATGCACAGCATCGCCGCGCCGTAGAAGGGCACGTTCTCGATGAACTCGACGAAAGATTCCTTGATCCGGTCGAACGAGCCGTAATGATCGAGGTGTTCCGGATCGATGTTGGTGACGATCGCGATCGTGCCGTCGAGACGCAGGAATGACCCGTCGCTCTCGTCCGCTTCCACCACCATCCAGTCCGACGCGCCAAGCCGCGCGTTCGAGCCGTAGGAATTGATGATGCCGCCGTTGATGACGGTGGGATCGACGCCGCCCGCGTCCAGCAGAGCCGCGACCATCGAGGTCGTCGTCGTCTTGCCATGCGTCCCAGCCACGGCGACGGTGTTCTTCAGCCGCATCAGTTCGGCCAGCATCTCTGCCCGGCGCACTACGGGAATACGGTGCTCCAGAGCGTAGACCACTTCGGGGTTTTCGCGCTTCACCGCCGTGGAGGTGACGACCACTGCCGCACCTTCGACGTTCTGCGCGGCATGACCGATCGAAACCTTGATCCCGCGCGCGCGCAGGCCTTCGACCACATAGCCTTCGGCGATGTCGCTGCCCTGCACCGAATAGCCCAGGTTGTGCATCACTTCGGCAATGCCGGACATGCCGATGCCGCCGATGCCAACGAAATGGATGGTACCGATGTCGGTGCCGACGCCTTTCACTTCATATTCTCCATTGCCAGCGCTTCGCCGCCCTTAGGCAGGCTGGCCTTTTCCATTCGAATAACGTCCATGATCGGCGCCGCGCCGAAGCTTTCGACCAGATCGGCCAGATCCTTCGCCGCGTTGGGATAGCCGCAGTTCCACGAAGCATGCGCGGCGTTCGCCAGCGTTTCGGGGTGCTGGGCGATGGCCTGGATCTGCAGGCACAGGTCCTTCGCCATCTTCTGGTGAATCTCCGCCTGCTCGCTGAGCAGGGCGTTGCGCTTGTCACCCCGATAGGCGTCGGGGTTTTCCGTTGTGACGGCGGGCTGGCGGATCACCCGCGCACCGCCGCCTGCCACCATCTCGCGCGCGTTGACGCTCTGGTGGTCGTCCATGGCGTAAGGCAGCGGGATCAGGATCGCCGGGCGGCCGACCGCGGTCAGTTCCGCGATGGTCGATGCGCCGGAGCGGCCGATGAACAGATGCGCTCCGGCAAGCCGCTGCGCCATGTCCTCGAAATAGGTGGCCAGTTCGGCGGGAATGCCGTGCTGGGCATAGCGTTCGCGCACGCGCTCTATGTCTTCTGCGCGGGCCTGCTGGATCACCTGCAGGCGCGACCGCAGCGCCGGGGGCAGCATCGCCAACCCTTCTGGAACGACATCGGAAAGCACCCGCGCGCCCTGGCTGCCACCGGTGACGAGGATGCGGAACAGGCTGTCCTCGGTGAATTCGGGGAACGGCTGTTCGCGCAGGGCCAGCACTTCATCGCGCACCGGGTTGCCCACCAGCGTGACCTTGCCCGCCAGCGCCGGGTCCAGCTTTTCGGTGTTCTTCGCCGAAGTGGCGATGGCGTCCACCTTCTTCGCGAACCAGCGGTTCACGCGGCCCAGAACCGAGTTCTGTTCGTGCAGCACGATCGGCAGCTTCGCGGCGCGGGCGGCCAGCATCGTGGGCATCGCCGGGTAGCCGCCGAAGCCGATCACGGCAGTGGGCTGAAAGCTTTCGAACAGCCGCAGCGCCATGCGACGGCCCGCCAGCACGCCTTTCGCGCCCTTCAGCCAGCCGATCGGGTTCCTGCCCGCGATCCGGCCCGGCGGCAGGACGTGCGTGGTCAGGTAATCGGGCTTGCCGGGGATGGCCGCCCCACGCTCGTCCGTCACCAGCGCCACGTGATGGCCCCGCGCGTGCAGTTCCGCCGCCAGCGCGAAGGCGGGGATGAGGTGTCCGCCAGTCCCGCCAGCGGCAAGGACATAGTGGCGGGAAACCGGGCTCATGACAGGTCTCCCATGGCGCGCAGGCTGAATTTCTCGCGCTGGATGAAAGGGTTGCGCCGGGTTACGGCCAGCAGCAGCCCCATCGACAGGCACATCGCCACGGTGGAGGAACCGCCATAGCTGATGAGCGGCAGGGTCATGCCCTTGGACGGGAATAGCTGCAGGTTGACGAGGATGTTGATGAACGCCTGCCCGCCGAACTGCGCGGCAAAGCCGGACGCGGCCAGCACCGTGAACAGGTCTTCCTCATCCACAAGGCGCAGGATCACGCGCGTCAGGATGGCGAGATACAGCACCACGATGACCATGCAGGCCAGCAGGCCGAACTCCTCTCCGATGACGGAGAAGATGTAGTCGGTATGCGCTTCGGGCAGCGCCATCTTGCGCGTTCCCATCCAGAAGCCAAGCCCGGTCCACCCGCCGTTGAGGATCGTGCGTTGCGCCAGGTCCACCTGATCGAAGGCCGAACCACCGAACAGGAAGTTGTCGATGCGGTTACGGCCGTTGTCATACGTGAAATACATCAGGACGAGGCCGGCAACGCCCGCCGCGCCCGCGATGGCGATGCGCTTCACGTCGATCCCGGTCAGCAGGATCATCACCAGGAAGGCGCCTGAAAACAGCATCGTCGAACCAAAGTCTGGCTGCAGCATCAGCAGCCCGCCCAGCAGCACCATCACGCCCGCGCAGATGCCAACGACCGGCATCTGCGGGTCGCGCGCGCGCCACGAAATGATCCAGGCCAGCAGGATCGGCCAGCCGCACTTGAGGAATTCCGATGGCTGCAGCGAAATCCCGAAGCGCAGCCAGCGCTTGGCGCCGTTCACCTCGGACCCGACGATCGGCACCAGCACTAGTGCGAACAGCATCGCTCCGCCCAGGAGGATGCCGAAGCGCCGCGCGTTCTCCCGGCTCAGGCTGGAGGCCCAGAACATGGCCACAAGGCCCACCATCTGCCAGCGCATGTGCAGGTAGAAGAAGTGCAGCGAACGCAGCGTTTCCGCCGAAGTGGACAGGCGCTTGGCACTGGCTGGCGAACCTGCCGCCACGGCGACCGCGCCGATGGCCATCAGGATCAGCACGAGCACCAGCGTGGGGCGGTCGATCTCCTGCCACCAGATCGCGATCTGGTTGCGGCGATTGCGGTTGTAGCGCTGCGCGTTCTGGCCGGGTGCAAGCGTGGCCATCACCCCTGCTCCCCGCCGGCATCGGAAAGCAGTGCTTCGACGATCTGGCGGAACGCCTGCCCCCGCGCTTCGTAATCGCGGAACTGGTCAAAGCTGGCGCAGGCTGGGGACAGCATCACGACGTCACCCGGCTTTGCCGCCGCCATCGCCTGACGGATCGCCTCTGCCATCATCTCCGAGCGGTGAACTTCGGTGTGCGGCGAGAGGATTTCTGCGAACAGCGGCCCGGCGTCACCGATGGTATAGGCTGCGGCGATGTTGCCGAAGAACGGCGCGCATTCGTCCAGATTGTCGCCCTTGGGCAAGCCGCCCAGAATCCAGTGGATGCGCGGTTCAGGGTCTGGCGGAAAGGCGGCGATGGCAGGCGCGGTGGAGGCCGGGTTGGTCGCCTTGGAATCATTGATGTAGGTGACGCCGTTCGCCACCGCGACGCGCTCCATGCGGTGCGGCAGCCCGCTGAAGGTGCGCAGGCCCTTGCGCCACTGCGCCTTCTTCACGCCCAGCGCCTCGACGATGGCGATGGCCACGGCGGCGTTCTGGAGGTTGTGCGGCCCCTGCAGCGAAGGCCATTCCTTCTGCATGTCGAGCAAGTCGGCCCCGTCCACCAGTCGCACCAGCCCCGGCGCGCGGCGCGCGGCTTCGATGTGAGCGATGGCGCGCGTTTCCTTGTCGCCCATGCCGAACACGGCGTTCGACCCGCGCCCCTGCATGGCGAACAGCCGCGCCTTCGATGCGGCATAAGCCTCGAACCCGTCGTAGCGGTCGAGGTGGTCGGGCGTGATGTTGAGCAGCGCCGCGACATCGCAATCGAGGCTGCAGGTAATGTCGATCTGGTAGCTGGACAGTTCCAGCACATAGACCCCGCCTGCCGGCATCGGATCGGTGCCGAGCACGGGCACGCCGATGTTGCCCCCTGCCCGCGCAGGCACGCCCGCAACTTCAAGCAGGTGGCAGACCAGAGAGGTCGTGGTCGACTTTCCATTGGTGCCGGTGATGCCGACGACGCGGTGCGCGGGCAGATCGGCGCGGGCCATGGCGAAGAGCTCGATGTCGCCGATCACCGGCACGCCCGCCCGCTCCGCCGCTTCTGTCACCGGATGGCGGTTGAGGGGGATGCCGGGCGATACGACAAGGCCGTCGTACCCGGAAATGTCGCCACTGACCGGGTCCGCCAGTTCCACCTGACCCGTCTCGGTCCACTCGGCCAGCTGCTGGCGCGCTTCGTCGCGCGCGTCCCAGGCCATGACGTGGGCGCCGCTCTCCACCAGCGTGGCGGCGGCAGTCAGGCCGGACCGGGCCAGCCCGAGAACCGCAAAGCGCTTGCCGGCGAAGTTGGGGGAAACGATCACGGTCGAATCCTCATCGCTCTGGCCATCCTCAACGCAGTTTCAGAGTGGCGAGGCCCAGCACCGCAAGGACGATCGAGATGATCCAGAAGCGGATCACCACCGTCGATTCGCGCCAGCCCTTCTGCTCGAAATGATGATGGATTGGCGCCATTCGGAAGACGCGGCGCCCGGTGCGCTTGAACCAGAAGACCTGGATGATGACCGAGGCCGCTTCCAGCACGAACAGCCCGCCGACCACCGCCAGCACGATCTCGTGGTGTGCGGCGACGGCGATGCAGCCCAGCGCGCCGCCAAGGGCAAGACTGCCGGTATCGCCCATGAACACGGCGGCAGGCGGCGCGTTGAACCACAGGAAGGCCAGCCCTGCGCCCATGATCCCGGCGCAGAAGATCGCCAGTTCGCCCGCGCCCGGAACATGCGGGATGCCCAGATAGTTCGCATAGTCCACGCGGCCCGCAAGGTAGCAGATGATGGCGAAAGTGCCCGCCGCGATGATGACCGGCATCGTCGCCAGACCGTCAAGCCCGTCGGTCAGGTTCACCGCATTACCCGCGCCCACGATCACCACTGCCGCGAAGACGTAGTAGAACGGCCCGAGCGGGATGTAGCGGCCCGACAGGAACGGCACGTAGAGGTTGGTGTTGAGCTGGCTGACGATGATGTAAGACGCGATGCCCGCGACCACGAATTCCAGCAACAGCCGCAGCTTGCTGGACAGGCCGGCGTGGTGGCGTTTGGTCACCTTGTCGTAGTCGTCGAGGAAGCCGATGGCGCCGAAACCCACCGTCACCGCCACACAGGCCCAGACGAAGGGGTTATAGACGTCCATGAACAGCACCATCGAGCCGACCAGCGCGGTCAGGATCATCAGGCCGCCCATGGTCGGTGTGCCGCGCTTGGCGAGGTGGCTCTGCGGGCCGTCTTCGCGGATCGGCTGCCCCTTGCCCTGGCGGACGCGCAGCATGTTGATGAACTTGGGGCCGATAATGAGGCCGATGACGAGCGCCGTCATGAAAGCCGCGCCCGACCGGAACGTCTGATAGCGGAAAAGGTTGGACAGTCCCTCGTAATGGAACCATTCTGCGATAAGATACAGCATCTTGCGGGCTTTCGCCCCTACCCTTCCGTCTTGCCGAGCGCCGTTACGAGTGCTGCCAGACCCACCGAATTGGACCCCTTGACCAGGATGGCGTCATCCCGTTCCAGCCCGAACGCGCGCAAGGTTTCGACAGCTTCCTGCACACTTGCGCAATGAGCGAATGCCACCGGTTTGCCAAGGCCGGGAGCCCCGGATTTCCCCAGTTCTGCCGCCAAAGCACCCATCTCTTCACCCACCAGAATCGCGTAGTCGACACCCGCCTCGCGGATGGGGACGGCTAGACCGGAGTGATAGTCCGGGCCATGGCTGCCCAGTTCCTTCATCGAGCCGAGAACGGCGATGCGGCGGTTGGCGGGAGTGCGCCCCAGTTGCGCCAGAGTGGCGCGCATGGATGCGGGATTGGCGTTGTAGCTTTCGTCGATCAGCAGCGCGCGATCTCCGCCCGCCACTTCGATCTCCATGCGCGCGCCGCGACCGGCAAGGCCGCCCATTTCGGCCAGCGCTACGCCCGCGGCGCCAAGGTCGCCCTTCACCGCGCGCACGGCGGCCATGACCGCCAGCGAGTTGATCGCCTGATGCTCTCCGGGCGCGGCCACGGTGTAGCACACGCGCCGGTCGCCCATGTCGATGGTGACGAGCGAGCCGCCGCCGATCGCGGGCACCGCATCCAAAAGGCGCACGTCGGCGTCCGCCGCCTTGCCGAAGGACACGACTTTGGCGCCAAGCGCCAGCGCGGCATCGCGCAGGCGCAGGAAGTGCGGGCTGTCGGCGGGGATGACGGCAGTGCCGCCGGCCTCCAGCCCCTCGAAGATTTCGGCCTTGGCGTCGGCAATGGCTTCTTCGGAGCCGAGCATCTCGATATGCGCGGGCGCGATCGTGGTGATGAGCGCGACGTTGGGGCGCACCTGCCGGGTCAGCGCGGCGATCTCTCCCGCGTGGTTCATGCCCATCTCGAAAATGCCGTAGCGCGCCCGGCCCGGCATCCGCGCCAGGCTGAGCGGCACGCCGACGTGGTTGTTGTAGCTCTTCACCGACCGGTGCGCGTCACCCCGGCTGGAGCGGTCCAGCGCGGCGAAGATCATTTCCTTCACGCCAGTCTTGCCGACGGACCCGGTGACGCCGATGATCGGTCCGCGCGCGCGAAGGCGGGCGGCGGCGCCCAGCCGTTCGAGCGCGGCCATGGTATCGTCGACAAGGATGTGCGGGCCATCGACCGGGCGGTCCACCACCACCGCTGCGGCACCTTTGGCAAAGGCGGCTTCCACGAAGCGGTGGCCGTCCATTGCCTCTCCCTTGAGGGCGAAGAACAGGTCGCCGGGCTGCACGTCGCGACTGTCGATCTCGACCCCGGACACCGCGAAGTCGCTGTTGGCCACTCCCTTCACCGCGCGCGCAATCGCGTCGGCATCCCACAGGACCAGCGGGTTGTCCTCCAGCGGCGCGGCGGGCCAGTCGAGGATCCGGGTGATGGCGTTCATATCCTACCTTCCCAGTGAACCGGCCATTTCCCTGGCCACGGTGACATCGTCGAATGGCAGGACGCGGACATTGTCCCCGCTGCCGATGATCTGCCCCTGTTCGTGCCCCTTGCCGGCGATGAGGACGACGTCCCCGGCCCCGGCTTCGGCGATGGCAAGGCCGATAGCCTCGCGCCTGTCGCCCACTTCCCGCGCACCCGGCTGCATTCCGGCGAGTATCATCTGCCGGATTGCCGCCGGGGCTTCCCCGCGCGGATTGTCGTCGGTGACGATGGCGAGGTCTGCCCCCGCGCTCGCCACTTTGCCCATTTCCGGACGCTTGCCCTGATCGCGATCGCCGCCTGCGCCGAACACCACGATGAGCCTGCCCGTCACATGCGAGCGGAGCGCTGCGATGGCCGCTTCCAGCGCATCGGGTGTATGCGCATAATCGACGTAGACCGGCGCACCGCGCGGGTTCAGCCCGGCCCGTTCGATCCGGCCACGCACGGTGACGAGGCGCTTCATCGCATCGAACGTGGCGTTCGCATCGCCCCCGGTCGCTATGACCAGCCCTGCAGCCACCAGCGCGTTCGCGGCCTGATAGGCACCGATCAGCGGCAGGTCGATCTTGCGGGTCTTGCCCTTATGCTCGATCTCCAGCGTCTGGCCAAGGCCGGTGGGCGTGCGGCTGAGAAGACGGATCGCATCACCCTTCTGGCCGACGGTAAAGGGGTTCAGGCCCCGCGCATGGGCATGGTCTATTGCCTTGTCGGACCACACGTCGTCCGCCCAGACGACCGCTGTGCCGCCGTCAACCACGACTTCGTCGAAAAGACGCATCTTAGCGGCGAAGTAGTCTTCCATCGTCGCATGGTAATCGAGGTGATCGCGGCTGAGGTTGGTGAACGCCCCTGCGGCGACCCGCGGCCCTTCGATGCGGAATTGCGAAAGGCCGTGGCTGGATGCCTCATAGGCGACATGGGTGACGCCCTCGCGCGCCAGTCCCGAAAGGTTGGCAAGGAAAGTCGCGATGTCGGGCGTGGTCAGGCCGGTGGAGACGGTTTCGTCGCCCGTCGTCACGCCCAGCGTGCCGATCGAGGCCGCACGCTCGCCCGCCATGCGCCACAGCTGCCGGGTGAGTTCCACGGTGGAGGTCTTGCCGTTGGTGCCGGTCACCGCGACCAGCGTGTCGGGCACGGGCGCAAAGAACGGCGCAGCCAGCCGCGCGAACAGGCGGCGCGGCTCTGCATCGGCGAAGTGGATCGCCCCCTCCACCCGCGCATCGGGATGGGCGACAACGGCCACCGCGCCTGCCTCGATGGCGGCGGCGATGAAGTCCTCACCATTGAACTTCGTGCCGCGAAACGCGCCGAAGACGGTGCCCGGCGCGACTTTGCGGTTGTCGATGGCAAAGCCGGTGACGTTCGCGTCGCTCTCTACAGCAGAAAGGCCGGCAGCGGCGACGAGGGCGGACAGCTTCATTCTTCCATGCTCCCCTGCGGCACCAGCGGGCGCAGATCGGTCGTGTCGATATCGCGGGTTTCGTCGGGCATGACGCCCAGCAGTGGCCCGATGCGCGGCACCACGCGCTGGATCACCGGAGCGGCATTCCACGCGGCGGTGCGCTGGTACGAAGTGGCAGCGGTGCCCTGCGGCTCGTCCATCATGGCGATGACGACGTAGCGCGGCTTGTCCATCGGAAACGCCGAGGCGAACGTGGCGATCAGCGAGTGGTGGCGATAGCCGCCGGCGCCCGGCTTTTCCGCCGAACCGGTCTTGCCGCCAACGCGGAAGCCGGGCGCATCCGCCTTGCGGCCGGTGCCGTACTGCACGATCATGCGCAGCAGCTGGCGCATCCGTGCGCTGGTGGCGGCGGTGAACACGCGGCGTCCTTCGGGCACATCGGCAGGCGCCAGCTTCTTCAGCGTCGCCGGGCGCCATACGCCGCCGTTGACCAGCGCGGCATAGGCAGAGGCCAGATGCAGCGGCGTAACGGCAATGCCGTGGCCATAGGCGACGGTCATCGTGCGCAGACGCGGCCATTCCCCGCGCGGCCAGATCGGGAAGCCGCGCGCCGGCAGTTCCACATAAGGCCGCTGGTTCATGCCCAGCGCTTCCATCGTCTTCTTCATCCGCACGCCGCCCAGTTCATCGGCGATGCGCGCGGTCACGGTATTTGACGAATGGATCAGCGTTTCCGGCACGTTCAGCGACGCGCCGTAGTTGTGCAGATCGTGGATGGTGAAGCGACCGACGTGAAGCGGCGTCGCGGGCCACTGCTTGCCAAGATCGGTCACCACGCCTGCGTCCAGCGCGGCGGCCACGGTGATCGGCTTGAACGTCGAGCCCAGTTCGTAGACCTGGTTCGTCACGCGGTTGAAGCCGTGCGGCACGTCGCCATTCTTCGCCTCTTCGGCGGAAATGACCATGTCGGTCGGCTTGACGTGGTTGGGGTCGAACGAGGGCAGCGATGCCAGCGCGAGGATCTCGCCGCTGTCGACGTCGAGCACGACGCCCGCCGCGCCCTTCGCCGCGCTGAGCTGCATGGCGCGCGCCAGTTCGTCCTCAAGCGCGCTCTGCACGCGAAAATCGATGGACAGCGTGGCGTGGCCGGTGCGGCCTTCAGCGCTGATCAGCTGGTCGTTGAAGGCCTCCTCCATGCCGACCTTGCCCTTGCCGTAGCTGTCGACATAGCCAAGGACGTGCGCCGCCATCGACCCCTGCGGGTAGAAGCGCGTCGCCTCCAGAGGAAATTCCAGCGCCGGTTCGCCGAGTGCGTGGACCTTGTTGGCGTCTTCGGGCAGCAGCGACTTGCGCAGATAGGCAGGCTTGCCCGCGCGCAGCTTGGCCACGATTTCGTCCCGGTCAAGGTCTGGGAAGATGCGCAGCAGGCCGTTCGCCACTTCCTCGGGGGTGTGGATCAGAGCCGACCCCTCGGTCATCGCCTTGGGGTTGAACCAGAGTGAATAGACGCGAAAATCGCGCGCCAGCGGCACGCCGTTGCGATCGACGATGTCGCCGCGCGCCGGGATCAGCATATCGGCCAGATCGCCCTGGTGCGGGGTGGCGCCGGTAAAGCCCAGATAGATGATGCGGAACAGCGCCAGCACCGTCACCAGCATGAAGACGCCCAGAATCCACAACATGCGCGCCTTCGCCACCAGCAGCGAGCGCTGGCGCACGTTCACCAGCCGGCGGCGACCGACCGAGACGGTGGTGGGGATCGTCCCCAGGGGAAACGCCGGGGCGTTCACTGCTGGGCAGCCTCCGCAACTTCGATGCGGGCCAGCCGCTTGCCCAGCGCGGCCGCATCGCGGGCGATGGCCTCACGCTCGGGATCGCGGGATTCGGAGCGTGCCTTGGGCGCTTCGGCAATGGCAGCCGCCGTCGCCCCCGCGACCGGCGATACCATGGCTAACAGCGACCCACCCTGATCAGAACCTTCGCCCGGCACTTCGGCATTGGCGTAGCGGATCGGCGCAGGCGCGCCTGGTCCCGCCGGAACGCCCAGCGCGGCCAGCTGACGCTCGCCTTCGATGTATTGCCCCGCTGTCGGTGCCTTGTAACCGAACTCCAGGTCATTGAGGTCGCGCAGCGCCTGCTGGTTGGAGCGGGTCTGGAATTCGGTCTGCAGGAAATCGATGTCGCGCTTTACCCAGACGATTTTCTTCTCGGTATCGTGCACCTGGCTCTTCACCGCGTTCACGCGCAGCGTAAGCCCCACGGTGCCCGCGAAACAGACCACGAGGACGGAGACCCAGCCGATCGACCGGATGCGATCACTGGTGAGGTTCATGCGACTTTCCTTCGGCCGGGGGCGCCATAAGGCTCGGGGGATCTTGAGGGGCTGTCGGTGCGGACGGCACTGCGCAGCGTTGCCGAGCGCGATCGCGGGTTCACTTCCAGCTCCGCTTCGCCGGGACGCACGCCCTTGGACACCTGCGCGAAGGGCGCGGGCGCAGAGGCCGTCTGCGGCAGGTGGCGCGACGTGGTCTGGCCTGCGCTGCTGGCATCGCGCAGAAACCGCTTCACCTTGCGGTCTTCAAGGCTGTGGAACGTCACCACCGCCAGCCGCCCGCCTTCGCGCAGCAGCGTTTCCGACGCCTGAAGCGCCGCGTCCAGTTCGTCCAGTTCACCGTTGACGTGGATGCGGATGGCCTGAAACGTGCGGATCGCCGGATCCTTGGGCGCATTGTTGCCCTTGTAGGCCGGGTTGTAGCCCAGCGCCTTGCGCACCACGCGGGCAAGGTCGCCGGTGGTCTGCAGCGGACGGGCACCCACGATGGCGCGGGCCAGCCGGCGCGACTGGCGCTCCTCGCCATAGAGGTAGAGCACGTCGGCGATTTCCGCCTCGTCCGCTTCGTTCACGAAGTCGGCGGCGGAAAGGCCATCCTGGCTCATGCGCATGTCCAACGGGCCATCGGCGCCGAAAGCGAAGCCTCGCTCAGCCTGATCCAACTGCATCGATGAGACGCCGATGTCCATCACCACGCCGTCAACCTTGTCGATCCCCGCATCTCCAAGACCTTCGACCATTTCGGAGAAGCGGCGCGGGTGCAACACGAGACGGGGCGGATTCATGGCCAGTTCAGGCCATTTCCCCGGATTGTTTTGCACCGCCGCAATCGCATCGGGATCGCGGTCGAACGCATGCACCGTCGCGCCCGCATCGAGCAGGCGGCGGGTGTAACCGCCGGCACCCAGCGTCGCATCGACGATGAGGTCGCCGCCCCGGGGGTTCAGGGCGGCGACCACCTCCTCAAGGAGCACGGGAATGTGGGGCTGGTCAGGACTGCTCACGACTTCTTCGCCTTCGCGGTTTCCGCTTCCTGCAGCGAACGGCAGGTGGCGATTACGGCCTCGAACGCGGGGTCGTCGGCGTGCTTGTAGAGTTCTTCGGGGTTCCAGATCAGGATGCCGCCACGACCGATGCCCTGGAAGAACAGCTGGTCGCCAACGGCGGCAAGGCCAGCCAGCGCTTCGGGCATGGTGAAGCGGCCGCTGCCGTCGAACGGCACCTGCTGGAAGTTGTAGAGCTGCATCGCGCGGCTGTCGCGGTTGAACGGCTTGCCGGCGGTGTCGGCGCGGGCCTGTTCGGCATCGAGCTGTTCCTCGAAATCGTCCATGCGCGAAAGGCCGAAACCGACGAGGCATTTCCATTCGGCGTGCTTGGCAAGGCACAGCACGTCCTTGCCGCTGGAATCACGGACCGGCGAGCGAAGCTCCTTGGGCAGCACGAAGCGGTTCTTGTCGCGCAGAAGCGAGAAGCCCGGTCCGCTGTAGATGTATGGCTGCCCCGCCATGACTGTCCGAAATCGCCCCAATGTTGCCGTCTCGGAACACGAAGAACCCTACGCCCGGCGACGCACATGCGCCGGGATCCGCACCCTGAAGGAGCACGGCAGGATTCGCCCTTTCCGATTGAACAAGGTTCTATAACGGGAAGAGCGGGGATTAAAGGGAAATGTGGGGATGAATGGGCACTTTTACGCCGAAATGCGGGATTTGCGGTAAGTTGTGGCTGGATACCCTAACTATATCTGACACCGAGATCGCAGATTCCCTTTGTGAATCAAGGAATTTGTCGGAAGTCACGGCTTTCCCGCGCCTTCCCCAAAATCTGGCGAGCGTCCCCGAAAATTTCAACGCAGCGTTATCGCGCCAGTCGGTCGAGAAGTCTGGCCAGCGCGGCCTGCCTTGCCTCCAGAGCCGAGGATTCCGGCGGATTTTCAAGCAGCGCGGCATCGGCTACCGCAACGATACGCCCTTTGCCGGATAGGCAGTCGGCCACCAGCCCCTGCACCTCGATTCGGCATTGGGCGACTACATCCCCGGCTTTCCCCGAAGCGCCCCCGGATTTCCCCAGCGGGCGCAGAATGCCCGGCAAGTTCACCGGAATGGGGCCAGCCATCCGCTCCCCGGCCTCCTGGCCATCGTCGAACGTCAGTTCCAGCCCCCATCGCGAGAGGATGGGCGAGAGCATGGCGACATCCTGCGGGCGCCGGGGATCGCCGGGGGCGAACAGGGAATGGCCGGTCAGCATGGCATCGACGAACAGCAGCACCCGACCCCCGCCCCGCACCCATGCGTCCAGCGCGACGTTCTCCTGCGCCGTCAGCGGGCGCGGCTGTGCCAGCACAAGGGTGCCGGCGGCAGTTAGGGGCAATGCGCCTTGGGGATCGGCAAGCGTATCGAGCAGAACCACGCGCCCCCGGGCACCCAGCGTTTCCAGCGCCCAGTGCGGCGGTTGATCGTCCGCCAGAAAGCCCTTGATGTCATCGCTTTCGTGCCAGGCAATGGGCAGGCTGGAATAGAGCCCGATGGTTCCGCCGCCCTGCCGCTTCGGCTCAGGCGAAACCGCGCTTCCCTGCCCGCACGCGGCGAGCAGGAGGCAAAGCATGAGCAACGGTGCACGGCGCATGGCCATCAGACCCTTACCGGCTGCGGCGCAAATGCGAGGATCAGGGCGCGGTCTGCGCTGCGGGATCGCCAGTCGTCTCCATGCCCGGCACCGGCAGGGCCGAAGCGGTAGGCGTGGCCGCAGGCGTCGGCGCCGGGCTGGGATCTGCGGCGGGGACGACGCCGATGTCGGCAAGCGGATCGCTGGCGGTCTTGGTCGGCTTAGCGTCGACAGCGACCACTTCCTGAATCGGATCGACCGAATCGGTCAACCGGATGCGGTCGCGAATCACGTTGGCGAGGCCGACGATCAGCAGCATCGCGCAAAGGCCGAACAGGCCGATCTGCAGGCGATAGACCGCCTGGGAACGCAGTTCGCGCGCGGATGGCGGCGCGAAATGCTGCGCCGTCTTCAAAGGTTCGAGAATGGAATGCGACTCTATCATATAGGCGTGAGGACACCTGCCGTTCGAAGGCGGGTTTACATTACACCGCCAGCCAAGGGAAGACCGGCAGATTTCTGGCTTCCAGCCACTCGGAATTGTAAAGCGAGGAGAGATAGCGGAAACCCGTGTCGCACAGGATCGTGGCGACGCGCGGGTCTTCGCGGCCTTCCTCCACCAGCTTGCGGCCCAGTGCCACCGCGCCCGCCACGTTGATGCCAGACGACAGCCCCAGGCACAGCCCTTCCTCGCTCAGCAGACGGCGGACCCATTCCAGGCCCTCCTCGTCCGAGATGCGGTACTGGGTGTCGATCGGCGCGCCTTCGAGGTTGGCGGTGATGCGGCCCTGCCCGATGCCCTCGGCCACTGAATTGCCCTCGGCCTTCAGTTCGCCGTTGGCATAATAGTTGTAAAGCGCCGCGCCGTGCGGGTCGGTCAGCGCAACGACGATGTTCTCGTCGAAGGCCTTCAGCCCCATGCCGGTCCCGGCAATGGTGCCGCCGGTGCCCGCCGCGCAGGTGAACCCATCGATCCGGCCGCCCATCTGTTCCCAGATTTCCGGCGCGGTCGATTCGATGTGTGCCTTGCGGTTGGCGATGTTGTCGAACTGGTTGGCCCAGATCGCGCCCTCCGTCTCCTCGGCCAGCCGGCGCGAGGTGTGGACGAAGTGGCCGGGGTTGGAGAACGGTGCGGCAGGCACCAGCACCAGTTCGGCCCCCAGCGCGCGCAGCGTGTCCATCTTTTCGCGCGATTGCGTCTCGGGCATGACGATCACCGTTTTGTAGCCCAGCGCATTGGCGACCAGCGCCAGCCCGATGCCGGTGTTGCCTGCCGTCCCTTCGACGATGGTGCCGCCGGGCTGCAGCAGCCCCTTTTCCTCTGCGTCGCGCACGATCCACAGCGCCGCGCGGTCCTTCACCGAGGCGCCGGGATTGGCGAATTCACACTTGCCCCAGATCTCGCATCCGGCTGCCTCGCTCGGCCCTTCAAGGAGCACCAGCGGGGTATTGCCGATCAGGTCGAGCGTGGAAGCACGGGATTGCGGGGCAGAGGCCAATGTCGCGGTCATGGCGCGACAGTTAGGAAGCCAAGCCGCGCGGTGCAAATAAATTGCACCGCGCGCTCAACAATTCAGTCGTCCGGGGCGATGGTGACGCGAAGGCCATCGAGGTCGGCAGTCACCGGAACCTGGCAGGAAAGACGCGAATTTTCGCTGCGGTGGTCGGAGCTGTCGAGCAGATCGTTCTCGTCCTCGCTCATCGGCGGCAGCTTGTCGGCAAAGGCGGGGTCGACGAAGACATGGCAGGTGGCGCAGGAGCAGCAACCCCCGCACAGTGCCAGCAGCTCATCGAAACCTTCGTCGCGGATCACTTCCATCAGGGTGCGGCCCTCAGGCGCGTCCACGTTCTTTTCCTCGCCCGAATGGTTGATGACGGTGATCTGCGGCATGGTGATGGAATCCCTGTAAAACCCTGTGTCACGCGCGCGGTTCTATGCGCTCTTGACGCAGGCTGCTAAAGGCTGCGTCCCCCTTTGGCAAGGTAGCGAAAATCATGGGTTTGACTGCAGACGAACTGCGCATTGGCCTGGATGCCATCGCCGTGAAGGAGCCCGGTATCGCCCGCGCGCTGGAACGCACCGGCTACCCCGAGCCGCGCATACGCGCCACCGGTTATGCCACGCTGCTGCGCACCATCGTCGGCCAGCAGGTGAGCGTCGCCGCCGCCGCATCGGTGTGGAACAAGCTGGAGGCTCTGCTGGGCGAGACGATCGCTCCCGAAGCCCTGCTTGCCGCCGAGTTCGACGCCCTGCGCGCCTGCGGGCTGTCGCGCCAGAAGCAGGGCTATGCCCGATCGCTGTGCGAACTGGTGGTGGCCGGCACGCTAGATCTCGACGCCCTGCCCGCAGACGACGAGGAAGCCATCGCCCAGCTGGTGCGGATCAAGGGTATCGGTCGCTGGTCCGCCGAGATCTACCTGCTGTTCGCCGAAGGTCGCCCCGACATCTGGCCGGCGGGCGACCTTGCCGTGCAGGTGGGCCTTGGCAAGCTGTTGGGCCTGCCCGAACGTCCCAGCGAAAAGCAGACCCGCGACCTTGCCGAACCCTGGCGCCCGCACCGGGGGGCAGCGGCGATCTTCACCTGGCACTGCTACAACAACCCGGCGCTGTAATGCGGCGGGAGTGAGGTGAGCCGCCTCGGAAATATTGGAGCAAAGAAGCTGCATCCGCGTTTCCCCGGAGCATTCAAGGAGAACCCAATGCGACTTCTCAAGATTTCCGCCGCGATCGCGCTGATGGCCGGCAGTTTCGGCCTGACTTCCGCGGCGGACGCACAGCGTTACGATGGCCGCCACCGGGTGGAACGCAGCGAGCACCGGGGCGACTATCGCCGTGACCGCGTGCGCCGCGACGACCGCCGCTATCACCGCCCCGGCCGCCATGAAGCCCGCCGCCGCAATGCCTGGCGCAATGAACGTCGCTGCCGCATGGAATGGCGCCATCATCGCCGCATCCGCGTCTGCCGCTGACGGTCGCCGCGCTCTTTCCGCCCCGCCTGCAACGGTGGGGCGGGTTCCAACCGCACGCTAGAGTATCCCTTCCACGAAGCGCGCCATTGCCACGTCGCGCGCGGTGAGGCCCCCGGCGTCGTGCGTGGTCAGCGTCATTCGCACGGTGTTGTAGACGTTGAACCACTCGGGATGGTGATCCGCCTTGTCAGCGTAAAGTGCCACGCGGGTCATGAATCCGAACGCTTCGTTGAAATCGGCGAACTTCAGTTCGGTCTCTATCGCCAGACCGTCAGGCCGCAGGGTCCAGCGCGGAAGATCGGCCAGCGCGGCGTCACGCTCGGCTTCGGTCAGGCGGGATATGGCCATTTCGGTCTCCTTGGCAGGTACTGCCGTTTCCCCTATCGCTCCACGCCATGCAAGGGGCATCCCAGACGCTTCACGACCCATCACGTTGCGGCATTGCCGTGACCGACCTCGCGTGCCGGCGCGGCGACAGGGTGCTGTTCGCCGGGCTTTCGCTCAACCTTGCTGCGGGCGAGGCACTGCAGGTGACGGGGCACAACGGCATCGGCAAGTCGAGCCTGCTGCGCATCCTGGCCGGGCTTGCGCCCGCGTTCCATGGCGCGGTCGCAGTGGAAGGCGCGATCGGCCTGCTCGACGAACGGCCTGCGCTGGACCCTGCCCTGCCGCTGGGCAAGGCGCTGGCGTTCTGGCGCGCGCTGGACGGGGCCGCCGACATGCAGTTGCAACGGCAGAATTTCGAGCTTCTGGGGCTGAAAACCCTCATGGACGTGCCGGTGCGCTATCTTTCCACCGGACAGAAGAAGCGCGCCGCCTTCGCCCGGCTGCTGGGACAGGGCGCGCCGGTGTGGCTGCTGGACGAGCCGCTCAACGGCCTCGACACCCGCGCCGTCGAACTGGCTGAAGCGCTGACGGCGCAGCATTGCGCGCGCGGCGGCATTGCCGTGATCGCATCGCACCAGCCGTTCCGCCTGCCCGCGTTGCGCACTTTGGCGCTTGCCGAGCATCGGGCGGAGCACGCCGCATGAGCCGCGTTGCAGCCCTGCTACGCCGCGATCTTGCGCGCCTGCTCCTTGGCGGGCGCGGCGGCGGTGCGCTGCTGCCGGTGCTGTTCTTCCTGTCGGTGGCGATGCTCTATCCCTTCGCGGTGGGACCGGACGCGCCGCTGCTGGCCCGGACCGGCGGCGGAGTGATATGGGTCGCCGCGCTGCTGGCCGCGATCCTGCCGCTCGACCGGCTGGTGGAACCGGACATCGAACAGGGCCTGTTCGACCAGTGGGCCCTGCGCGGCATTAGCGAGGAGCTGGTAATCGCGGTACGAGTCGCGGCCCACTGGCTCAGCTTCGGACCGCCGTTGATGCTCGCCGCCCTGCCCGCCGCCGCGCTGCTCGGACTGGATGGAAGGACGGTGCGGACTGTCGAGATCGGCCTGCTGGCAGGCACTCCCGGCCTTGCTGCATTGGGCGTCACCGTCGCCGCGCTAACCTCCGGCCTGCGGGGCGGGGCCGCGCTGGCAGGGCTGCTGGTTATTCCCATGGCCATACCCGTGCTCATCTTCGGTGCGGGAAGCCTTGGCACCGGCGGCGACAGCGGCCTTGCGCTGACGGCGGCCGCCAGCCTGGTCCTTATCGCCATAGCGCCTTTCGCAGGCGGAGCAGCCGTGCGCGCCGCCAGAGGCTGACGAACCGGTGGGTAGCCTGTTGGGGACCTGTGGATAAGCTGGGGATTTGCTGTGAAGAAAAGACGGCCGGGGCGGGCAAGGCAAGGAGCCGCCCCGGCCAAGGTCACAGGATGGAAGGAACGCCCCATGACAAGCGTTCCTTCGGGCTTGGTGCAGGCTTGACGAGAGGAGCAAGCCGCGTAAGACTGGCTAATGATAATCATTCGCATGTGCAAGCCCTAAAAAGGAGACCCGCCATGTACAAGTACGTCGACCGCCCGCTGAGCACCCTCGATGAGGGGTGTCGGTTCCTCGTCTGGTCGATGCGGGCGTGGGTCACCGCGATTGCGCAAAAGCGCTGCCCGGCGCAGCTTCTTGCCCCTGCATTCGCGCGCTGGCGGATGATCGGCGGGCTTCAGCCGTTCCACCGCGCCATGGTTCTGCTGAACCGCGACGCGCTGGATACGCTGGCGTTCTGCCCGATGGGCTGCAGTCATGTCTCCGAACACGAAGCGGTGATTCTCGAACTCATCACCTCCCTTCGCGATCGCGGCGCGGTGGCGACTCGCGAAACGCTGGACCTTGTCGTGGCGGAGGAAAGCGTGGGCGACATGCTGGACACGCTGTCGAAGATCGGCGCGGCGCTGGCCGTCGCGGGGATCTTTCCGGGCGAGCCTGTGGGCAATTCCGACACGCGGCATTGATTCGAACGCCGGCGCCGGATCATCGGCGCCAACCTCTGGATAACGCCCCCGCCCGGCTTGCGCGTTGCCGCCCCTGTTTGGCAGGAGCCACGGCGTGAGCGCGAACATCGTCATCGGCACCGCCACCGGCGGCCAGTCGGTAGAGATCGACATCAAGGAACTTCTGGCGACCCGCCTGCTGGTGCAGGGCAATTCCGGGTCCGGAAAGTCGCACCTGCTGCGCCGGCTGCTGGAAGAAAGCGCCTCCATCGTCCAGCAGATCGTCATCGACCCCGAAGGCGACTTCGTCAGCCTGGCCGAGGAATTCGGCCATGTGGTGATCGACGGATCGGCCTATGGAGAGGCTGAGATCGCCCGGCTTGGTGCGCGTATCCGCCAGCATCGCGCCTCGGTCGTGCTGGCGCTGGATGAGCTGGAAATCGACCAGCAGATGAAATGCGCCGCGCAGTTCCTGGGCGCACTGTTCGACGCTCCGCGCGAACAGTGGTATCCCGCGCTGGTGGTGGTGGACGAAGCGCAGATGTTCGCCCCCGCTGCCGCCGGTGAAGTGTCCGAGGAGGCCCGCCGTGTCAGCCTCGCGGCGATGACAAACCTGATGTGCCGGGGCCGCAAGCGCGGGCTGGCGGGCGTCATCGCCACCCAGCGGCTGGCCAAGCTGGCCAAGAACGTCGCGGCGGAAGCCAGCAATTTCCTGATGGGCCGCACCTTCCTCGACATCGACATGATCCGCGCCGCCGACCTGCTCGGCATGGAGCGGCGGCAGGCTGAATCGATTCGCGATCTTGCGCGCGGTCAGTTCCTAGGCCTCGGCCCGGCCATCGCGCGGCGACCGGTTCCGGTGAACGTGGGCGCGGTGAAGACCGGCGCCAAATCGGTGACGCCCGGCCTGGCCCCTCTGCCCACGGCCAGCACCGATGAGCTGCGCGAACTGCTGCACGAAAATCTCCACGTCGAACCGGAGCGGCCGGAGTTCCACCGCCCCCCGCCCCGCACGGACGATGCCGAAACGCTGGCGCGCCGCATCGCCGCTACCGAACTGCTCGAACCCACCACCGCGCAGGCGCGCGAGCGGGAACGTGAACGCGAACGCAATGAGCCCGGCGCCGAGGAAAGCCGCGCGGCCATGATCGAGATCATGAACGCCATGGCCGAGGAGCCGGACTGCACGTTCCAGTCCTCCACCACGCTGTTCCAGGACTTCACCATCCGCTGCCGGATGAAGGGCATTTCCGTGCGCGGGCTGGACGCCACGATGTTCCGCCGGGGCTTCGCCGCCGCGCTGGCCGGGATCGAAGACCCCGACGATGCCCGCTGGGAAGACCTGATAAACCTGTCCAAGCACGTTCCCGACGACGCGCTGGCAACGTTCTACGTGATCGCCCGCGCCGCCATCGACGGCAAGCCCTGCCCTGACGACATGGACCTGGCGCGGATCTACGGCACCAACTCTCCGCGCCGCGTGCAGCGCCTGCTGGACTATCTGGAAAAGGACGGGTTGATCGTGGTGCGCACCGACTTTTCCGGGAAGCGCTCGGTCGGCCTGCCCGATCTTGGCGTGACGACCGCTCCGGTCGAAGCCTGAAAGGCGGGACATGCCAAGGCTGGTCCTGCCGGCCTGCTGCAATGCACCATTATCGATGCAGTTTGTGCACCAGTCGCGCCGAACCCTGCAGAACGGATCATTCCCGATGCGCCGGACTAAACATACTGCGCTAGCGTGCTGCCGTTGATGCAGGGGCAAAGTTGGCATGAGATTCGTCGGACTTGATGCGTGGAGAGCGTTTCTGCTCTGCTATGGCGTACTGGTGCACGCGGCGAACCGCATCCGCATGCTTCCCGATGATCCGATGATCTTCGAAGTCATTCAGTCAACCTCACGAACCGCGCGCATGCAGGCGTTCTTTCTGATTGCGGGCTTCCTTGCCGCCCGGTCGATCGACAAGCATGGGCGCTTCCAGTGGCTGCGAAGCCGGGTGGTGCAACTGCTGGTGCCGCTGATCTTCATCATGGCCACGTTCCAGCGCATGACCGACTGGGTGAACTACGGCGATCCGCTCGCCACGCTGGGCAAAGTCGATCATCTGTGGTTCCTGTTGGTGCTGACGGCGTTCAGCCTGCTGACCGTACTGCTCCAGACACCGCGCCTGCGGCAGTGGATCACGGATATGGTGCAAAAAGCGCAGCACTTGCCTGCCCCCGCCATCACCGGCTGCATCATCGGCGGCACCATTACCCTGGCCTTTGCCGGGATCCTGGCCATGCAGTGCATCTACTTCGCGTTCCCGGCCATCGCACACAAGGATGGCGCGTTTTCCAACTTCTACGTGCTGTCCCGGATATTCGCTATGACCCCCTTCTATCTTCTGGGGCACCTGCTGGCGCAGGACGGCGTCCTGCTGCGCTGCAGGGCGACACCGCTGTTCATCGTCGCGGTCTGTGCGATGGCTGCCTACATCGCGCTCTACGACGATGCGACATACGTGGCGATCGATGTCGCTGGGATACCGCACGCGCTTGTCGCGCTGACCATGCATCTGGCGATGGCAGTGGCCGGTGCCTGCTTTTCCATCGCCATCTTCATCCATGCCCGTTCCGTGCTGCGCGTGCCTACGTCCGTCATGGCGGTATCGAAAGCGTCCTACACCATATATCTCGTGCATCTGTTCTACGTCGCGGCGGCTTTTGTCCTGCTCTCACGGCCGGGGCAGGACCATTATCTGCTGTTCGCCGCGGTCGTCAGTGCGGCCCTGCTGCTGTCCTTCCTGACCCACAAGCTGGTGGCGTCGCAGCCGATCCTGGCATTCCTGGTCAACGGGAAAGGGTTACGCGCCCGCACGCCGATGCCGGCCACAAGCTGATGCGAAATCGTTTCCCCTTTATCGACAGCGAAAGTCGCGCTACGGCCCGCGCATGGCCGACATCATCAACCTGCGCATGGCCCGCAAGGCCAGGGCCCGTGCCGAAGATCAGGCACAGGCACAAGGCAACCGGCTTCGCCATGGCCGCACCAGGGCGGAAAAGGCCCTTGCCGATGCCGAGCGGGACCGGATCGACCGCAACCTTGACGGTTCCAGACGGGAAGACTGATGCGCACGACTTACGAAGACGCCAGCGTGCGCCTCTACCATCTGGACGGTGGTGCCGAAGGCGGCGCCGCGAACACGCTGTTCTACGGGCCGCTGTCCGAAGCCATGCGCATCGCCTCCCTTCAGAGCGAGGACGTGCAGGACGGCCTGTTCATCGCCACCGACAACGACGTGGTGGCTTACGTGGATCTGCTGGAAGGCTGACCTTACCGTCAGACCACCGCCGTCAGAACTTCGCCTGCACGCCCGCCGCCACGTAGTGGTCGCCGACGTTCACCTTGCCGTCCAGAAATGGTGCCAGCGGCATCGCTGCCGTGCCGTAGGCGCGCAGGTCGTTGCCGATCAGGCGCGCGCCCAGGCCGAACGTGAACGACATCGGCAGCGTGTAGGTAGCCTCCACCTTGCCGAAGATTTTCGTGCCGGAACTGTCGCAGCGTCCGTCGCCGACCTGCTCGTCGTCCGAACGGCGGAAGCACTGCGAGTTGTCTTCGTAGTACCCGTCATGGTCGCGCTTGTGGAAGAACGCGCCGACCGCGGGAGTGATCGCGAAACCGCCGTCCTGGATCACCGGCACACCGACGGCCAGTTCGCCGCCCCAGTTGCCTTCCGACCGGGCCACATTGGCCTCGGCGGTGACGGTGGCGGCATTGGCCGGGATGGCGGCGGCACCGGCGCAGATGCACGCAAGGGCGAGCAGACGGATCTTCATGGGGGGCTCCCTGCATTCTTCGAAAAACGATGCAGGTCGGCTAGATTCCCGGGCTTTCGGGGACAAGGGCGGAGCATTCGCCCTGCCCCGTTAAGGACTCGGCTTGCCGCGTCCGGCAGCGTCAGGCCTGGAACATCACTTCGGTGCCGGAATGGATCATCTGCGCCAGCCGCGCCGCGTCCCAGTTGGTCAGGCGCACGCAGCCGTGACTTTCGCTGCGGCCGATCGTCTGCGGTTCGGGCGTGCCGTGGATGCCGTAATGCTCCTTGGACAAGTCCATCCACACCACACCGACAGGGCCATTCGGGCCGGGGGCAAGACGCTTTGCCTCATCCCCCCGATCGGCGTCCCAGAACAGGTCCGGATCATACCGGTAATCCGGGTTGCGCGACGTGCCCTTGATCTCCCAGTGGCCCAGCGGCAGGGGATCGTGGCTGCTGCCGGTGGTCACCGGGAACTGCGCGATCAGGCGGCCCGCCTTGTCGAAGGCCTGCAGCGTGCCTTCGGACTTGTCGACGACAAGCCGTTCCGCGCGCGGCTGTTCGCCTGCCACGCCCAGCCGCTGGAGCGTGTCGGACCAGCCGCGCTCGTCGCCCTCGATCCTTGCCACCGGCACGTTGGGGATCGCCGGCACGCGCACCGTGCTGCCCGCACCGATCCGGGTGCCGTGCCCGTTCAACGCAACCAGCGTGTCGGGCGTGGTGTGGAACCGCTCGGCCAGCGCCTCGGTCAGCGAGCGGTAGCCGAGATGATCGTGCCCGGCCTGCTCAGCGGTCTCGGTCGGCAGGCCGGGCACGAACGGCCCGCGTGCGAAAGCGGCGGGGATCACCACCAGCCGCGTCGCCGCCGTACCCTTGTCGCCATGAAACAGCGCCTGCTGCGTAGCCGGATCGAGTTCCCCGGTGCGGGGCAGGCCGCGCGCCTGCTGAAACCCGCCGAGCGCCAGCTTGTACGATTGCCCGTCCCTGCCGTCGATCACGCCGGGCGAGAAGCCGGCCCGGTCGAGCGCCACCTGCGCGCGCATCAGCAGGCTGTCGGCGGCCTCCGTCGCGCCGCCACCGGGGGCATCGGCGAACGCCAGGGTATCGGTTTTGCCTGCGGGAGCCTTCGCCTGTTCACCCTGCGGCCCGCATGAGGCCAGCAGCACGAAACAGGACAGGCTCAAGGGGACGAGACGTTTCAAGCGGCACCCCGTTTATGGTTCTGTTGCCCTTGAAAACGCCCCAGCCCGGCGAAAGCTCCGCAAACGAAAAGGGCGGCCCCGCAGGACCGCCCTTTTCGTTTGAAGTCCGGCTGAAAACCGAACTTGCGGCACCGGCCCACTCCCCCACCCGGCCTCCCATCGAGGGTACACTGGTGGGAGGCCGGGTGGGGGAGTGGGCCGGTGCCGCTGAAATGCGCCTCAGCGCATTTCAGACCAACGATCAGCCTTCGCTGACGGTCGCCTTGACGATCTTGCCGGGTTCACGCGGCGGTTCGCCCTTGGGCAGCGCGTCGACATGTTCCATGCCTTCGACCACCTGGCCCCAGACGGTGTACTGCTTGTCGAGGAAGGTGGCATCGTCGAACACGATGAAGAACTGGCTGTTGGCCGAGTGCGGCGCGCTGGTGCGAGCCATCGAGCACACGCCGCGAACGTGCGGCTCTGCGTTGAATTCGGCCTTGAGGTCCGGCTTGTCCGAACCGCCCATGCCGGTGCCGTTGGGGCAGCCGCCCTGCGCCATGAAGCCGGGGATCACGCGGTGGAACTTGACGCCGTCGTAGAAGCCTTCGCCGGCCAGTTCCTTGATCCGCTCGACGTGGCCGGGGGCCAGATCGGGGCGCAGCTTGATCTTGACGTCGCCGCCTTCACCGTTGCCGGTGTCGAGCGAGAGGGTGAGAAATTCGTCAGCCATTGCCTGTCTCCATTGTGGCCGGTGCCCTGCCGGGCGCCGGTCGGCTTGGTGCCCGATATAAGGGATGGCACGGCAATGTCACGGGGGAGCATTTCTGCGATCATCTGCACCATTGCCCCGGCGTGCGGCGGCAACGACCGGATCGAGCGCTTAAAATCGCCCGATCCGGCTGCGCCCCCTGTTGCAATTGCAAGATAGCTGCGTAGACCGGCCCGCATGAGCGAAGCGCAATTCAGGCACGACCCGATGGAGGACACGGACGAGGCGCCGCGTCCCGATTCCGCGCCCGAATCCGAATCGCTGGACCAGGACAACCGCCTCAAGCCCGAATTCGTGCGCAGCGTCAAAGACGCGCTGGACGAGGAAGACACCGACCGGGTCTACGATCTGGTCGAAGGGCTGCACCCCGCCGACATCGCCGACCTTTTCGAGCTGTTCGACGAGCGCGAACGCCTGACGCTGGCCCACGCGATCCGCGACCTCATGGGGTCCGAGGTCATCGCCGAGCTGAACGACTGGGTGCGCGAGGCGCTGGTCGAGGCGCTGCCCGCCGACGTCGTCGCCGAGATTGCCGAACAGCTCGACACCGACGACGCCGTCGCCATGCTGGAGGATCTCGACGAGGAGGACCAGCAGGCCGTCCTTGCCGAGATGGAGCCGGAAGACCGCGCCGCCATCGAGTCGGCGCTGTCGTACCCCGAGGAATCCGCCGGTCGTCTGATGAGCCGCGATCTGGTCGCGGTGCACGAATCGATGACGGTGGGTGATCTCATCGATTTCCTGCGCGAACATCGCGAACTGCCGACCGAGTTCTGGGAAGTGTTCATCGTCGATCCGATGCACCGCCCGATCGGCACCTGCGCGCTTTCGTGGATCCTGCGCACCCCGCGCAACATCCCGCTCTACGACGTCATGGCGCGCGACCAGACTCTGATCCCGGCGGAAATGGATCAGGAGGAAGTCGCGCTGCGCTTCCAGAAATACGCGCTGATCTCTGCCGCGGTGGTGGATGGATCGGGGCGTCTGATCGGCCAGATCACCGTCGACGACATCGTCCACATCATTCAGGAAGAAGCGGGCGAGGACGCCCTGCTGCTGTCCGGTGCAGGCGACGGCGACATCAACGAACCGATCCTGCTGACCGTGCGCGCGCGCCTGACGTGGCTGGTGGTCAATCTGGCGACGGCGATGCTGGCGGCGTCGGTCGTCGGCCTGTTCCAGGGCGCGATCACCCGTTTCGCGCTGCTGGCGGTGCTGATGCCGATCGTATCTGGCATGGGCGGCAATGCCGGTACGCAGACGCTGGCCGTGGCCGTGCGCGCCATCGCCACCAACCAGCTGACCGATTCCAACACCATGCGCATGATCCTGCGCGAATTCCGCATCGCTCTTGCGAACGGGGCGGCGCTGGGCCTGCTGATCGGCCTTGGGACGTGGCTGATCTTCTCCAACCCGCTGCTGGGCGCGGTGATCGCATCGGCGATGGTGATCAACAACCTCGTCGCGGGTCTGATGGGCATTCTGGTGCCGGTGACGCTGGACAAGTTCAACGTCGACCCGGCGGTGTCCTCCGCCGTGTTCGTGACGACGGCGACGGACACGATGGGCTTCTTCTCGTTCCTGGGGCTGGCGGTGGTGACCGGGCTGGCTTGACGCGGGCGGCCTGCCGACAGGCAGCACCTTTCACGCTCCCGTCGGAAGCCCTATCTGCATATCATGCCGCTCAACATGACCAAGATCGCCTTTTCCGCCGAAAGCCCCGGATCGCTGCGGGCATGGCTGGAAAGCCACCCGGAAGAGGCGCTGATGACCACCCGCTACCTGCCCACGCGGCATGCGGAGATGATCGGCGGGTCGCTCTACTGGATCTTCGAGCATGCGCTGATCGGGCGTTCGCCCATCCTCGGCTTCTCGCAGCGCGAGGACGGGCGCTGGCACATCCGGCTGGAGCCGCGCCTGATCCCCGTGCAGACCAAGCCCAAACGCGCGCATCAGGGCTGGCGCTACCTCACCGACGAAGACGCCCCGCGCGATCTGGCCGAAGGCGAGACGGCGGGCGACGCGATGCCGCCCAAGCTGGCACGCGAACTGGCGAAGCTGGGGCTGGTATAGCGCGCTAGAGCCGGGTGCCGGGCAAGGCGCTTGCCTGCGCGATCCATCGCACGAAGGCGGCTTCATCGAACGCGTCGTCTTCGTGGATGTGAAAATAGCGCACATCGGCCTGACTGGACTTTTCCGGCGGCGGCGGGTCCAGCAACGCCCCCTTGAAGAACGTGACCTTCACGTATCGCGTGACGCAATGGAAGGCGAGGAACCACTCGCCCGGCGCGGTGCCGTAGAACGGCGTGTTCCATTTCACCGCCTTGCGGACGTCCGGAACGGCTTCGGCCACAAGGACGTCGATCCGCTCGCCGACGCGGCGCTTCCACTCCGGCATCGCGGCGATATAGGCCTGCACCGGCGCGTCGCCATCGCCCTTAGGGATCTGCGGGTTGCCGCCCGACAGCAGACGGGGTTCGGTCATGATCGTTTTCCTACATGCGCGCGGGCCGCTATACTCGCACCGGCTCTTTGCAACGTACAGAAATCTTCGCCCCGGCGGCCTTGGTAAAAGGCCTCTGCCGCATGCCTTTCATCAACTTGTTTCTCGATCCACCCACCAGCGCAGCAGCACATGGGCCACGGCGTGCTTCGGCGGGGCACCGAAAGCACGGCCCTGTTCGCCCACGGCGACGGCGTCCAGCGCATCGATGCACTGGGCGCGGGTGAACCAGCGCACGTCCTCAAGTTCGGTCTCATCGATGACGATTTCCGGACTGTCGGCATAGGCGTGGCAGCCGATCATCAGCGACGAGGGGAACGGCCAGGGCTGGCTGGCAACGTATTCGACGTCGCGCACCCGCACGCCCGCTTCCTCGAACACTTCGCGCGCCACGGCTTCCTCGACCGTCTCGCCCGGTTCGACGAAGCCCGCCAGTGCGGAATAGCGACCTGCGGGAAAGCGCGGCTGGCGGCCCAGCAGCAGCCTGCCGTCATGTTCCACCGTCATGATCGTCACCGGATCGACGCGCGGGAAATGGTCCGTTTCGCAGCCGGTGCAGGTCCGCTGCCAGCCGCCCTTGGCGACGGTCGTGGGCGCACCGCAGACCGCGCAGAAACGGTGCCGCGCATGCCAGCTGACCAGCGACCGGGCGCCGCCGTAAGCCGCCAGTTCGCCCGGCTCCAGCGCGTTCATGGCGTTCCAGCCGGGCGCGCCGGCGGCAGGGATGCCGGGCAGGACTTGCGCGAAACGTCCTTCTCCGTCCTGCAATCCCAGGAACAGCAGTTCCGCCGCCGGGTCCGCTTCTGCCAGCGAGCCCCAGACAAGGCCGCCTTCCGGCCCCATCACCGGGTCCAGCCCGTCCAGCTTCAGCAGGCGGGCACCCGGCCCCATCAGGGCAGCGATGGCGTCCGGGTTGCCGCGAACATGGTCGGCCCGGTCGATGGAGGAGCCGCCGAACGCGATGGCGGGCGATGTCACGGTATCGAGCACCTCAATGTTTCGCCAGCAGGGCCACGACGTCGGCCTTCAGAGCGGTCTGGAATTCGGGAAGCAGGGGCAGCGATTCGGGCGGCATGAACTGGACGAACAGCTGGGATCGCAAGCCGTGGATCATGTCCACCATCGCCACCGTCCCGGCAGCGCCGCCCCAGCCGTAAATGCCCGCCTCCGCACCCTGCCCGACCCGGCCGCCCGCGCCGAAGCCGCCGATGTCCGCAGCCACCGTCACGCCCGCGGGCAGCAGGTTGGATGTGCCCATTGTCACCGCGCTCTCGGCCAGCACGCGCACGCCGCCGATCTCCCCCTTCTGGGCCAGCATGCGCAGGAAGCGGTCGTAATCGCGCGGCGTGCTGGCCAGCCCCGCGCCGCCGAACGGGAAGGCGGGCTTGTCGAGGTAGATGGAGGTCGCGCCTTCGTCGATGGGGGCCAGCACCCCGCCGACTGCGGCATAGTTGGTGGTCAGCCGGTGCGCCTGGGACGCGGGCACGCGGAACCAGGTGCTGGTCATCCCGGCGGGCGCAAAGATCGTTTCGTGAAGGTATTCGTCGAACGGCTTGCCGGTGACCACTTCGATCACGCGCCCCATCAGGTCCAGCCCCATCGAATAGTGCCACGCCGTGCCGGGATCGGCGACCAGCGGCACTTCGGCCAGACGGTCGGCGAACTGCTCAAGCCCCTGCACCGGCTTGCCCCAGTCCAGCCCCGGCGCATTGATGCGCGTGATCTGGCCGGGCACCAGCCCCTTGTCGCGCATCAGCTTGGCGATCGGCCCCTTCTGGACGATGGTATAGCCCAGCCCGGACGTGTGCGTCACCAGATGGCGCATGGTGATCGGGCGCGGTGCCTTGTGCAGTTGCGTGATCGAACCGTCGTAGTTGTCCTGCACTATCATATGGGCATAGCGGGGCAAAACGTCCGCGACCGGCTGATCCAGGCCCAGCCTGCCCTGCGCGATCAGCTGCATCGCGGCCATCGCGGTGACCGGCTTGGTCATGGAATAGATGCGGAACAGGCTGTCTGCCGTCACCGGATCGGCATCGGTGAAGCCTTCGGAGCCGCGCACGACGAACTCCGGCTCCTGTCCCGGCAGGCCGATGGAGGCGACCATGCCGGGGAACTTGCCCGGCCCCACCCACTTCTCCACCACGGCGCGGACATGGGGAATCAGTTCGGGCCGGTCGAGCGCAAAGGCCAGCTTCGGCATCAGCGCGCCAAGGCCGGCAAGGGCGCTCATGCGCAGGATCATGCGCCGGTCGATTGCAGCATTCATCGAGTCGATCATGCGTCCTCCTTTTCCGCGAGCGCCAGGCGCGCGGCCTTTGCAAACAGTGTGGGCAGGCCGGCTTCGTCAAGCCGGTCGAGCGGCCACCATTCGCCTCCCTCCAGCCCGTCGAAGCGTACGCCGCAGTAGACTGAAAGGTTCAGCTCCAGCGCGAAGTGGGTAAAGACATGGGATACCCTGCCCGCGCTTTCCCACGGCCCGGCAAGCGGAGGAAGACCGCTGCCGTCGGCGCGGGCGGCCCAGCCGTCGTCCGGCAACGCGCGCATCCCGCCCAGCATGCCGCTGCCGGGGCGGCGCACCAGCCAGACTTCGCTATCGTTGCGCTCTATCCAATAGGCCCGGCCCTGTCGCACCGCCTTGGCCTTCTTCGCGGCCTTCACCGGCAGGCGAGCAGGATCGCCGCCCAACCGCGCGATGCAGGCCGAAGCGAGCGGGCACAGCAGGCACCGCGGATTGCGCGCGGTGCACACGGTAGCGCCAAGGTCCATCATCGCCTGCGCGAAATCGCCGGCGCGGGCGTCCGGAGTGATTGCATCGGCCCGCGCGCGGATCGTCGGGCGCGATCCGGGCAGCGGTTCCTCAATCGCGAACAGGCGCGAGACGACGCGCTCCACGTTGGCGTCCACTACGACCGCGCGGCGCCCGAACGCAATCGCAGCGACTGCAGCGGCGGTGTAAGCGCCCAGCCCCGGCAGCGCGCGCAGCCCCTCCTCGGTATCGGGGAAAGCGCCCAGCGCCGCCACTTCGCGGGCGCAGGCCAGCAAGTTGCGGGCGCGGGCGTAATAGCCAAGGCCCGCCCACGCGGCCATGACCTGCGCATCGTCCGCCGACGCCAGCGCCTGAACCGTGGGCCAGCGCGCGGTGAACGCAGCGAAGTAGTCCTTCACCGCCGCCACCGTGGTCTGCTGCAGCATCACTTCGGACAGCCACACGCGGTACGGATCGGGCGCCGCAGTACCGGGCAGCGCCCGCCACGGCAGGACGCGGGCATGGGCGTCGTACCAGTCGAGCAGCAGCGATGCGATTGCAGTATCCGAACTGGCGTCCATGCCTTCGCTATGGCATTGGATCGCGGGCAATGGAACGGAATAGCGGCAAAACCCCCGACGAAACGAAGACGCGCAGGACCGGCAAGGCCCCGGCCCTGCGCCAGTACGAGCGGCCACGCGGCGGACAGGCACGGCAGATCTCCGACCTCATGCCCGAAGTGGGGCGCACCGCGTTTCGCCGGTTCGGCTTCGTGCAGTCCAGCGTGGTGTCCCGCTGGCCCGAGATCGTGGGCCCGCGCCACGCCCGGATATGCTCGCCCGAATCGATCCGCTTCCCCCCCGGTGAAAAGAGCGACGGCATCCTGCAACTGGTGGTCGTCCCCGCTCACGCACCGATGATCCAGCACGTCGTGCCCGAGATCATGGACAGGGTGAACCGCTTCTTCGGCTACAACGCGGTAGCCAGGGTGAAACTTCGGCAAGGCGAGGTTAAGGCGCCCCCTTCCACGCAGCAGCGCCCTTCCGCACCGCCTTCGCTGAAACCGGTGCCGTTCGAACTGGGGGAATCGCTGCGCGACATCGGCGACCCGGAACTTCGCGCGGTGCTTGAATCGCTGGCCCGCAGCATGGGCGCGAAAGACAACCAGGAACCCAAGTGATGACCAAGACTGTCCTGCGCTCCGTTGCCGTGGCCGGAACCCTGGCCGCCTGCGCCGCGCTGAGCATTGCCGCCGCGCCCCCGAAGAAGCCCGCAGCCTCAGCGCGCACCAACTGGAACGCGGCCGCAGCGGTCACCACCAACGGCAGCCATCGGCTGGGCAATCCGGAAGCGCCGCTCAAGCTGGTGGAGTACGTCAGCTACACCTGCCCGCACTGCGCGCATTTCCAGAAGGAATCCGACCCGGTCCTGCGGCTGACGATGGTGCCCAAGGGGCAGATCTCGGTCACGGTGACCAACTTCCTGCGCAACCCGATCGACCTGACCGTGGCGATGCTGACCAACTGCGGCGATCCCAAGCGCTTCTTCGCACGCCACAACGCCTTCTTCGCCTCGCAGGAAAAGTGGCTCGCCAAGGCCGAAGCGACCAACCGCGAACAGCAGAAGCGGTGGTACGAGGGCGATTATCCCACCCGCATGCGCGCCATTTCCAGCGACCTGGGCTTCTACGACCAGACCGCCGCCTGGGGTCTCAGCCGGGCGCAGACCGACCAGTGCTTTGCCAGCAAGGCGACGATGGACCAGTTGAAGGTGCAGCAGAGTGACGTGCAGTCGCTCGGTCTGCAGGGCACCCCGAGCTTTACCCTGAACGGCCAGCTTCTGGACGGGCACGACTGGGCGACGGTATCCAGGGCGATCACCGAAAAGCAGGCCCAGCAGCGCGCCGGCAACATCTGATTGCACGAGAGATTGTGGAAGACCGGCTACAAATCCGGGCTTTGATACTTCGTTTTCCCCCCGCCTTGGGCTAGCACTTTGCCCGCATGCATGGGCCATACGCCCGTGCACCCCGATCCATACGAAGGATTCGCCTGCCGATGACCCGTACCCGCTTTCGTTCGCTCGCACTCGGCCTCGTGGTCGCTCCGCTCGCGCTTGGCCTCGCCGCATGCGGCAAGAAGGACGAAGACGCGACCGCAGCCCCCACGACCGGCGCTCCGGTGGCCAATGTCGCCGCGCCTGCAGGCAAGTCGTGGGTCGACACCGTCAACAAGACGGCAGAAGGCGGCTATCGACTGGGCAACCCCAACGCACCGATCAAGCTGGTGGAATACGGCGCGCTGTCGTGCTCGCACTGCGCCGTGTTCGCGCAGCAGGGCTTCGAAACGATCCGCGACAAGTACGTCGCCAGCGGCCGCGTCAGCTATGAAATGCGCTATTTCATGCTGAACGCGCTGGATATTCCGGCCTCGCTGCTCGCCACCTGCAGCACCACCGAAGCCGTCATTCCGCTGTCCGAGCAGTTCTGGGCCTGGCAGCCCAAGATGTTCGAGAACATGCAGGCCGCCAGCAAGGATCGCCTCGCCGCGATCGACGCGCTGCCCAAGGACAAGCAGCTGGCCGCCATCTCCGACGTTGCCGGCATGACCGAATTCTTCGCCTCGCGCGGGATCGCCCGCGATCAGGCCGCCGCCTGCCTTGCGGACACCGCCAAGGCCCGCGCTCTGGCCGACCAGACGCAGAAGGCGACCGAGGCGTACAACGTCACCGGTACGCCCACCTTCATCATCAACGGCAACAACGTCGGTTCGATGGAGTGGGACAAGCTGGAAGAAAAGCTCAAGGACGCCGGCGCGCGCTGATACCGGTCGTTTGATCGACGTGAACTGACCGAAACTCGATGCGCATCCACCGGCTCAAGCTCAGCGGCTTCAAAAGCTTTGTAGAGCCGGCGGAACTGCGCATCGATCCGGGGCTGACGGGCGTCGTCGGCCCCAACGGCTGCGGCAAGTCCAACCTGCTCGAAGCGATCCGCTGGGTCATGGGCGAAAGCTCTCCCAAGTCGATGCGCGGCGGCGGGATGGAGGACGTCATCTTCGCGGGGACCGACAAGCGCCCGCCCCGCTCCTTCGCCGAAGTCGTGCTAAAGGCCGACACTGCGCCCAACGCCGACGGCCTGCGCGACGAACTCGAAGTCGTGCGCCGGATAGAGCGCGGCGCGGGCAGCGCCTACCGCATCAACGGGCGGGACGTGCGCGCCAAGGACGTGGCGCTGATCTTTGCCGATGCCGCCACCGGCGCGCACAGCCCGGCGCTGGTGTCGCAGGGCCGGATCGCCGCCGTCATCGCCGCCAAGCCCGCAGAACGCCGCGCCATGCTGGAAGAGGCAGCGGGCATCGCTGGCCTCCACGTCCGCCGCAAGGACGCCGAGCAGCGCCTGCGCGCGACCGAAACGAACCTGGCCCGGCTCGACGACATCATGGCCAGCCTCGACAAGCAGGTCGGCACGCTGCGACGGCAGGCAAAAGCGGCGGAACGCTATCGCGCGCTCACCGAGCAGATCCGCCTTGCCGAAGCCCGCGTGGTCTTCGCCCGCTGGCGCGAGGCTGCCGCCGCTGCCGATGCCGCGCGAAAGGACGCGCAGGCCGCCGAAACCCGCGTCGCCACGGCGCAGGCGCTGACCGCTGAAGCACAGGCCCAGCAGGCCGCCGCCGCGCAGGCGCTGGCCGAGGCACGGGACGAACTGGCCGACCGGCGCGATGACGCCAATGCGCAGGGGCATCGTCTGGCCACCCTCACCAGCCAGCTCGAAGCAGCAGAGCAGCGGCTCGCCGACCTCGACCGCCAGCGCACCCGGCTTGAGGAAGACCGCCGCGACGCCGACCGCCTGACCCGTGACGCCGCCGAAGCGCTGGCCCGGCTTGAGCGCGAACTGGCCGAGGGGGAAAAGCAGCTGGCTGCCGATGAGGCGCTGCGCCCCCGCTTCGCCAATGCAGTGGACGGCGCGGAGCAGGCCAGCCGCGCCGCCGAACTCGATCTGGCACAGGCCACCGCAAAACAGGCGGGCGTCGAGGCGGAATGGCGCATCGCCGACGCCGAACTGGCCCAGGCCAAAAGCCGTCAGGCTCGGCTGGCGCAGGAGGTCGCGCGGATCGAGGGCCAGATCGCCGCCCTGCCCGACCTTGCCGATCTGGAAAGCGCCATCGCCGCCGCGCGTGGCAATGCCGCCGATGCCGCCGTCGCCCTTGCCCGTTCGCGTGATGGGCTGGAGGACATGCAGGCGCGCAAGGCTGCACTTCAGGCTGACCGCGATGCAGCCGCCTCGGCGCTGGCAGGCGCGCGGGCCGATCTTACCGGCATCGAACGCGAACACGCCGCCCTCCTGCGCGACCGGGAAGCGCGGGCCAAGGGCGCCAGGGCCGCGCATGGCCTGCCCGTGGCCATCGATGCCGTGCGCGCCGCACCCGGCTATGAACGCGCGGTCGCCGCCGTGCTGGGCCGCGATGCCAAGGCGCCGCTGGGCGCGGTGCCGGGCGCCGACGGGCGTTTCTGGACCGGTGCCACCGCGCCGGACCCGGTGCCGGACAGCCTTGCCGCCCATGTGCTGCAGTGCCCGCCGGAACTCTCCGCGCGGCTTGCGCTGGTACATGTCGTGGATGAGGACGACGGGCGCGCGTTGCGGCCCGGCGAATGGCTGGTGACCCGCGCGGGCGTGCTGCGCCGCTGGGACGGCTTCGTGGCGCGGGGCGAAGGCGCAGCGGAAGCGGCGCGGCTGGAAGCGGAGAACCGCTTTGCCCAGTTGGACGCAGAACTGCCGCCGCTGCGCGATGCGGTCCGCTCCGCCGAGGCCCGGCAAGGCACGGTGCAGCAGGAACTGGCCGACCTGTCATCGCGCGTAATCGCCGCCGAACGCGCTATCGCCGCTGCCGCCGAGGGCGAACGCACCGCCCTGCGCGTCGTCGATCAGGCCGAGGATGCACGGGCACGGCAGCAGGCGCGGCGCACCGAACTCGACGCCACGCTGGCCGAAACCGCCGACCGGCGCGCGGGGCTGGATGCCGAAGTCGCCACCGCAGAGGCCAAGCGCGCCACCCTGCCCGATCCGGCGGCCGGCCGCGCCGAACTGCAGGCGGCGCAGGCTCGCAACGTCGATGCCCGCTCGGCGCTGCAGCATGCGATGGCGGCGCTGGCAGGGCACGATCAGGCGCTGGCTGTCGCGCGGGAACGTACGACCGCCCAGCGCGCGGATATTCGGGGCTGGCAGGCCCGCTCGGGCGATGCCGCCAGCCGCCTTGCGCAGATGGCGGGACGGCTGGAGGAGATCGAGACTGAACGTGCGATCGTCGCTGCGAAGCCGGCCTCGCTGATGACGCAGATCGAGCAGGGAGAGGCGATCCGCCTGCGCCTTGGCGAGGAACTGAAGCGGGCAGAAGCTGCCGTCGGCGCCGCTGCAGAGGGCGCCCGACAGGCCGACACCACGCTTGCCGCGGCGCAGGAAACTCTTGCCGCCGCCCGCGAGGCCCGCGCTGGCGCCGCTGCCCGTGCCGAGCACGAGGACCAGCGCCGGATAGAGACCAATCGCCTCTCGGGCGAGCGCTTCCAGTGTCCGCCCCCGGTCCTGCCCGAACGCTTCGCCTTCGTGCCCGCAGACGTTGGCAGCGCCGAGGCGGAAGGCTCCGGCATGGACCGCCTGACCGCCGACCGCGAACGCATCGGCCCGGTCAACCTTGTCGCCGCCGACGAACTGGCCGAAGCGGAGGCACAGTTGGGTCTGTCGGTGACGGAAAAGGCCGAGCTGACCGAAGCGGTAAACCGCCTGCGCGGCTCCATCGGCAACCTCAACCGCGAGGGCCGCGAACGCCTGCGCGCCGCGTTCGAAGCGGTCGACGGGCATTTCCGCCGCCTATTCCAGCAGCTGTTCCAGGGGGGACAGGCCCACCTCGCCCTCGTCGATTCGGACGATCCGCTGGAGGCCGGGCTGGAAATCTATGCCCAGCCCCCCGGCAAGCGCCTGCAGTCGCTCACCCTGCTGTCAGGCGGTGAACAGGCGCTGACAGCCGTGGCGCTGATCTTCGGCCTGTTCCTGACCAACCCGGCCCCCATCTGCGTGCTGGACGAAGTCGATGCCCCGCTGGACGACGCCAACATCGAGCGTTTCTGCGATCTGCTGGAGGCGATGACCCGAGAAACCGACACGCGCTATCTGGTGGTCACGCACAACGCCGTGACGATGAGCCGCATGCACCGCCTGTTCGGCGTGACGATGGTGGAAAAGGGCATATCCCGCCTCGTCAGCGTGGACCTTGGCGGCGCGGAGGAACTGCTGGCGGCGGCGGTCTAGCCGATCACCCCAGCACGAAACGCGGCCCCGGCCCCTGCGCGCCTGCGGCATCGTCGGCGTTGTAGAGACGGCATTTCGTCAGGCTGAGGCAGCCGCAGCCGATGCATTCGTCCAGCTTGCGGCGGGTGAGTTCCAGCAGCGCGATCTTCTCGTCAATGGACTGACGCATGGACCGGCTGATGCGCTCCCAGTCGGCCAGTGTCGGGGTGCGGCCCTGCGGCAGGTCGGCCAGTTCGCGCTCGATCTCGGCCAAGACCAGCCCAAGCTTCTGGGCGATCAGGATGAAGCTGACGCGGCGGATGTCCGAGCGCAGGAACCGCCGCTGGTTGCCGGCCGTGCGCAACGCCTGCAACAGGCCCTTTTCCTCGTAAAAGCGCAACGCCGACACCGCGACGCCGGTGCGCCGCGCCAGTTCGCCGATGGTGATGAAACGGTCCGCGACCAAGTTCGACCCCTTGCTGAAAGCGCTTGATCTCAAGTTAGGTTGAGGTTGCACTTATGCCAAGCCGGCTGATTCGCCGGTGACGCAGGAGACAAAGAATGGCCCAGGGCCGCCTCGAACATGCCAACATCACCGTCAGCGACATCGAGCGCTCGTCCGCCCTGCTGCAGGATCTGCTCGGCTGGCACGAACGCTGGCGCGGCCCGGCCATCAACGGCGGCGAGACGATCCATGTGGGCGGAGATTTCAGCTATATCGCGGTCTACACCGACCGCAGGGAGCGCCCCCGCTTCGGCAAGGGCGCACCGCTCAACCACGTCGGACTGGTTGTGGACGATCTGGACGCGGCGGAACGCGTGGTCGTCGACGCCGGGTTGCAGCCGTTCAACCACGACGACTACGATCCGGGGCGGCGCTTCTACTTCTTCGACTGGGACGGGATCGAGTTCGAGCTGGTCAGCTACGACTGACGGTCAGATCACGCCCGCGTTGCCGACAACCCAGCACGCCAGCGCCATGACCAGCCCGGCGTCGCGGTTGGAGCGGAAGCGGGCCAGCGCGTTCTCACCGTCGGCAGGGTCCAGCGTGGTCACCTGGAAACCCAAATGCAGCGCCATCGGCACCAGCGCCACCAACGCCACCCAGTCCGGTCGCATCGTCCAGAACGCCATGGCCCACAGAGCCAGCGCCAGCGCATAGAACGCGCCCACACCGCCCTTCACCCGCGCGCCCAGCCGCCGGGCGGAGGAGCGGATGCCGACGATCGCGTCGTCTTCTATGTCCTGAATCGCATAGATCGTGTCGTAACCGATGCACCACACGATGGAACCGAGGTAAAGCAATGCCAGCGCTTCGAGATGGTCGCTACGAATCTCGATCCAGCCGACCAGCGCGCCCCAGGTGAACACCATGCCCAGCCACGCCTGTGGCCACCAGGTGATCCGCTTCATGAAGGGGTAGGCCGCGACGAGCCCCACGCTGCCGAGCGCCACCAGCTGGGCCTGCGGGCGCAGCTGGAACAGCACCACCAAGCCGATCGCGCAAAGCATGAACAGCCACGTCCACGCGGCGCTCTTGCTGACGCGACCGCTTGCGACGGGGCGCTGCGCGGTGCGCGCGACCCGGCGGTCAAGGTCGGCGTCGACGATATCGTTGAGCACGCAGCCCGCGCCGCGCATGGCGATGGAGCCGATCAGCAGCCATATGATAAGCCGCCACTGATCCTCGCCGCCTGCCAGCAGTACGCCCCAGGTGCAGGGCCAGAACAGCAGCCACCAGCCGATCGGCCGATCAAACCGCGCCAGCATCGCGAAGTCGCGAAACGGCTGCGGCAGCATCGACACCAGGCCACGGTGCTGGCTGTCAGGGACGAGCGAGGGTTCGATCATCGCGCGGTGAATAGTGCATCGCGTGCGTTCTGTCATGTCTTCATGGTGTCTTGTGAACATATGTTGGGGCAACATTGCGTCTGGCGGGCCAAGCGGCGACAAGGCGGCTCGAACATTGAGGACCCTGCCGCCGATGCCCGCCACTCCCGCCTGGCCGCCCCGTTCCGCGCCGCGCCTGTTCGTACCCGGTCCGCTTGCCGAAGGCGGGCAGATCACGCTGGACGGGCAACAGGCGCATTACCTGAGCAAAGTGATGCGAATCGCGCCGGGCGATGCGGTGATCGCCTGCGACGACGCGACCGGCGAATGGGCCTGCGAAGTGGTCTCTGCCGGAAAACGCGACGTCGTCCTTTCCGTCCGCATGCGCCTTCGCCCGCGCGAGGACGTGCCCGACTTCGTGCTGTGTGCCGCACTGCTCAAGAAGCCCAACTTCGATCTGGTACTGGAAAAAGCCACCGAACTGGGCGTGGCGGCGGTGCGGCCGGTGGTGACCCGGCGCTGCGTGGCGGACAAGCTGAACCCGGAACGCGCCCTCACCATCGTGACCGAAGCGGCGGAACAGTGCGCCCGCACCGCCCTGCCCCAAGTGGAGACACCTGCCAAGCTGGACGCCTTGCTGCGTGACTGGCCCGAGGACCGCGCGCTGTTCTTCGCCGACGAACAGGGCGGCGCCCCCGCCGCTGCCGCCTTCGCCGGGCATGATGGTCCCGCCGCGCTGCTGATCGGTCCCGAAGGCGGCTTCGACGAGGACGAGCGCGCGCTGGTCCGTGCCCATCCTCAGGCCCGCCCGATCACCCTCGGCCCGCGCATCCTCAGGGCCGAAACCGCCTGCATCGCGGCCACCGCGCTGTGGATGGCGGTGGCGGGCGACTGGTCTTTGGGCGAACAATAAACTGATCGGTATAAAAAGTTGTGGCGCGGTTTCGCACGGCGCACTAATTCCGCGCCCATGAGCACTCGTGAGGTTTCGGATCGCGAAGATCCGGTCATCGAAAGCCTGTCCCAACTCGCCGAGCCGATGGCCGCGGGCGAAAAGCCGCGCGATGCGTGGCGGATCGGCACCGAGCACGAGAAATTCGTCTACGACACTACCGATCATCACGCCCCGGCCTATGCCGAAAAAGGCGGCATCCGCGACCTGCTGGATGGCCTGACCCAGTTCGGATGGAAGCCCATCGAGGAAACCGGGCCGGACGGCGTGACCAACGTCATCGCGCTCAAGGGCGCGGACGGCAATGTCAGCCTTGAACCGGCAGGCCAGCTGGAACTTTCCGGTGCGCCGCTGGAAAACCTGCACCAGACCTGCGCCGAAACCGGTCGCCACCTGAACGAGGTGAAGCAGGTCGGCGAAACGCTGGGCAAGGCCTACCTCGGCCTTGGCATGTGGCCGGACAAGACCCGCGAAGAGCTGCCCATCATGCCCAAGGGTCGCTATGCGATCATGCTGAACCACATGCCGCGCGTAGGCAGCATGGGCCTGGACATGATGCTGCGCACCTGCACCATCCAGGTCAACCTCGACTATTCGAGCGAGGCCGACATGGTGCAGAAGTTCCGCACCTCGCTGGCGCTGCAACCGCTGGCCACTGCCTTGTTCGCGAACTCGCCCTTCACCGAGGGCAAGCCCAACGGCTACCTCTCCTATCGCAGCCACATCTGGTCGGACACCGATCCGCACCGCACCGGCATGCTGCCCTTCGTGTTCGAGGACGGGTTCGGCTACGAACGCTACGTCGAATACATGCTGGACGTGCCGATGTACTTCGTGTTCCGCGAAGGCCGCTACATCGACGCGGCAGGCCTGTCCTTCCGGGATTTCCTGAAGGGCGAACTGTCCGTGCTGCCGGGCGAACGCCCGCGCATGTCAGACTGGCAGGACCATCTGTCCACCGCCTTCCCCGAAGTGCGCCTGAAATCCTTCCTGGAAATGCGCGGCGCCGACGGCGGACCGTGGGGCCGCATCTGTGCCCTCCCCGCGCTGTGGGTGGGTCTGCTCTATGATCAGGGCGCGCTCGATGCGGCGTGGGATCTGGTCAAGAACTGGGACATGGAAGGGCGCGAGGCCCTGCGCTCCGCCGCACCCAAGCTGGGCCTCGACGCGCCCGTCCCGGGTGGCGGCACGCTGCGCGACATCGCCGGTGAAGTGGTCGAGATCGCCCGCTCCGGCCTTGCTGCGCGCGGCCGCCTGAACGCGGCGGGCGACAACGAGACCGGCTACCTCGAACCGCTGGCCGAAATCGTGAAGACCGGCAAGGTTCCGGCACAGCGCCTGCTCGACCTCTACAACGGCGAATGGGGTGGCGATCTTTCAAAGATTTACGCGCTCAAGACGTTTTAAGGGTGGGAACGCAGGGGTTTACCACCCCTGCACCCCGTATAATGTCGAACTCACGCGCGCGGCATCGTCACGCAGGATGGTGAGCCGGCAGACAAATAGCCTACGGCGCCACAAGGGGCTGACAGGTCTGCGCCCGCAGCGACGACAGTTCGGGGGTCTGGGGCAATAGCCCCAGGACTTTACTTGAACTTCAACTTCTGCCCGACTTTCGCCAAAGTGCGGGTGATGAAGGCGTTCTCGCCCATCCAGTCGTAGTATTCCCGATACCGGGGATCTTCCGCCAGCAAGTGCGCCTCCTCGGTGCGGGCGCGCCAGTAGTAAATGCCGCTCACCACGCCCAGCAGCACGGTGTTGCGCACGGCGTCGGTCCATGATCCGTTGGTTACCAGAAACGGCAGCGTGGAGGTCCACCAGAACAGGTTCTTTGACAGGTACGCCGGGTGGCGGGTGAAGCGGTAGGGCCCGTTCGTCAGCACCCCGCGATAGGTCAGGTTGGAAAAGCGCAGGCCGAACGCGAAAGTCGCCCAGGCATAGATTGCGGTCAAGACCACCATCATCGCCGCCCAGCCCCACAGCAGCACATCGTAAGCCGCCATCCAGTGTGCCCAGCCGCCCGTGTTCACTTCGTAGCCGAGGACGTTGGCATTGCCCATCGTGCCCCACACGAACGGCGGATAACAGATCAGCGCCGCCACCCAGCCTGCCAGCAGCGGGTTACCACTGCGGATATGCGCGTCGAGCGGGCGGAAGGTGAACAGGTAGCCCACTGTGCCGATCTGCACGTCGATCAGGAACAGTCCTTCGATCAGCACGGAGCCGAGTTCGACCGGCTTGCGGGCGATGGCGTCGAAGTCCGCGGTGACGAAGCCGGCGAAGCCACCCGGCAGGATCGAGATCATGAAGGCCCCGAAGAAACCCTTGATCGCCCAGGCGCGCCAGTGCTTCTTCACTTCGGCGGCGTTCCATGGCTCACGCCCGATCAGCATCGCGCCGAAGTGCCACGATGCATCGCGCGGCTCTATCAACACGCGGTCCAGCCACAGGACATAAGGGATCGAAAGGACGAACAGAGGTCCGGCAGCGGCGCTCAGCACTTCCATGGCGAACAGGTACTGTCCGTCCCAGTACCAGCGGCAGATGAAATAGAAGCAGGCGATCCCCGCCCAGGTCATCCACAACCCGGTCAGCTTGGTGATCGAGATGTCCAGCGTGTCCGCCAGCGGGCGCCGACTGGACCAGTCGATGCCGGTGGATGGGCGGCGGTGAACCTTGTCGACCAGCACCGACCATGCGGTCATCGCCGCGCCGGTGAACAGCAGCGTCGCGACGGAGGCATAGGCCCCGCTCATCGGCTCACGCGGCCCCGGCAAGGACAGCGCCTCGGCTACGCCCGCCCAATTCCGACAGATCAACAGCCACGCGATGAGCGCGACGAGGCCGGAAAGGCCTACGCCAGCAGAAACGTCGCTGTCGGGCCGGCGGGTGGGAGTGGTGTTCATGGCTGCGGGGTTAGTGGCAATTGGTTAACGGCGCGCGAATCTTGCCGGGACCGGGGACGAGCCGACGCAAGGTTTGGTAACGCAACACCATCGGGAATAGCCCGATCTCTTCGGACCGAGAATGCAGTGAGGGCACGCGATCGCTCGCGTGCCCCTTCACCACCCTTTGGGCGGTTCCCCTCCCCGGCGGGGAGGGCTGCGTCGGTTCCATCAACGGAACGCGGTGATGCGGCCCGAATCGTCCAGTACGTAAAGCGTCTGATTCGCCACCACCGGCGCCAGCGAGATTGCATCGCTCAACTCCGTGAACGGCGTCAGCGTGCCGGTAGAAGGGTCGATCGTGCTCAACTGTCCGCGCGAGTTGCCGACCCACAGCTTGCTGCCGGCCAGCACCGGGCCGACCCAGAAGATGGGGTTCTTGCGCTTCTTCTCGTTGCGGTAACGGCCCAGCTCGGTCAGCCAGCGGACCTTGCCGGTGGCGCGCTGGATGGCGAGGATTTCTGCATGGTCGTCCAGCGTGAAGACCCAGTCGCCCACCACTGCCGGGGTCGAGATCCCGGCGAGGTTGAGTTCCCAGATGCGCTGGCCGGTAACCAGTTCGTAAGCCGCCATGCGGCCACCCTGACCCAGCGCATAGACACGGCCATTGTCGATGATTGGGTCGGCGTCGACGTCGGTCAGGCTGCCCACTTCGGTCGAGATCGAGGTGCGCGACAGCGCATCCGACCAGACCTGACGACCGTTCTCGTAACGGTAGGCCACCAGTTCGCCGGAGGAGAACCCGGCGATCACGGTGCCCTGTCCCAGCGCCGGGGACGCTACACCGAACACGCCCGACTGCGTCAGCGATGCCGATTCCTGCCACACGACAGTCCCGTCCGCCGCGTTCAGCGCGACGATCTGGTTGTCCTGCGTCATCACGAAGACCTGATTGAACCCGACCGTCGGCGCGCCGCGCAGCGGGCCTGCCGGCTTCTTGGTCCACACCTGACTGCCGTCCGCCGCGTTCAGCTGGGCAACTTCGCCAAGGCCGGTGGTGATATAGAGCTTGTCGCCGTCAATGCTGACGCCGCCGCCGAAGACGGAGTTCGCCGCGCTGCCATTGACCGTGAAGCTCTTGGTCCACAGCGAAGCACCGCTCTGCGCGTTGAAGGCATGGACGACGCCTTCGGTGTCCATGACGAACAGCTTGCCGCCGCCGATCACCGGCGCTGCGGCCAGGCGGGCGCGGTTGCTGGAACCGGCGATCTGCGCAGTCCACACCTTGGTCGGGTTGTCCGCCAGCGCGAGGTGGCCATACGCCTTGTTGGCGGTGTTGCCGCCCTGCGCCCAGCTATCGTTCACTGCAGCCGGAGGCAGGATGACCGACACTGCGCCCAGTGTGGCGTCTACCTTGGCGCCGCTTTCGATGCGCGACAGGATCGGCACGCGGTTGCCTACCGTCGGGGTCTTGGCCGGGCCCTTGCCGCCGCCGAAGACCTTGCAGCCGGAAAGGCCCATCACCAGCGCGAGGGCGATCAACGGCACGACCTTCTTCGCGCGCGCCGAAGTCGTGTTGCGGGCTGCGTTCATGCGAATGTCCTCACGTACCATGTCTTGTTCAGTTCCCCGACGCCGCAGGCTCGATGAGCTTGGCGGTGGGCTGGTTCAGCGGTTCGCCCTGATCGTTGACGATATCGTCAACGGCATCGACGCCCAGAACGGCGGCCAGCTGACGCGCGCGGCTGCGCAGGCCGTCTTCCACGCCCTTGTCCTTGGCGATGGCGGCAAAGAGCGGACCGGCCTGATCCTGCTTGTTCTGCTTGAGGTAGGCCATACCCACCAGTTCGGCGGCAGGGCCAAACCACGGATTGCCCGGCGCGGCCATCGGCTTGAGCCTGGCGATCACGTCTTCGGGCTTCATCGCGTCGAAATTGGCGCCGATCTGGCGCACGGTGGCCAAGTCGCGCAGCGCCTGCGGCGCCTTGGCGTCGGCGGCAACTTCGCCGTAGATGCGGATGGCGTCCGCCTTCTTTTCCTGGCGCAGGGCGATGCCGGCCAGCATCAGGCGCGCCGATACCGAAGTGGCATCGGACCCCTTGGCAGCCGCGATCGGAGCCAGCTTCGTCTTGGCGCCGTCGAGGTTTTCCGACTGCAGCGCATCGAGCGCCTGCACGTAGGCTTCCGAGCGGGCTTCGCGCTCCTGCGTCTGGCGATGCTGCCAGTAGATCCAGCCTGCGAAGGCCAGCAGAGCGATGACGATGACGGCCAGCAACGGCTTGCCGTAGCGGCTCATGAAGCCTTCGAGCTGGTCCTGCCGCACGGCATCGTCGACTTCACGCAGGAACACGTCCTGTTGAGCGGCATTGCGCGCGGCTGCAGGAGAGTTGGGATTAGGGGGCAGAGCCAAGATCGAGCGCTTTCTGGCGAAAAACGGGAATGTTGCCCGGCTGTGTAGCGAATGGGTGGGGGTTTTCAACGGGGATGTGCTTGAACGTCCCGCCGTGAAGCACGGCTGAATGACGTGCGCGTCAGGGAAATCGCGCCAGCCCCATGGCTTGGCCGTATGTGGCGGCATAAGCGCGCACCATCGCCTTTTCATCGTATTGCGCCTGTGCGGCGGCGCGGTTGGCACGGCCGATGCGGGCGCGCAGGGCTTCGTCGCCCGCCAGTTCGGCCAGCGCGCGGGCCAGCGCGGCGTCGTCTCCGGGGGGTGTGACGTAGCTGCGGTTTTCCACCGATACCATCTTGGCGACGTCTCCCACCGCCGGTGACGCTGCCGCCAGCCCTGCCGCCATGGCTTCGACCAGCGAGATCGGAAACTGCTCGGAATCGGATGACAGCGCGAACAGGTCGAACAGGCCCACCGCGCGCGACGGGTCCGGCACGAAGCCTGGCAGGTGCACCCGGTCGGCAACGCGGCTGTCGCGGGCCTGTGCCTCGATCGCCGGGCGCTCGGGGCCTTCGCCCAGGATCACCAGATGCCAGTCCTGCGGCATGGCGGTGAATGCGCGGACCAGCCGGGGCAGGTTCTTGACCGCGCGCAGGCCCGCCAGCGTGCCAAGCCACTTCGCCCCCGCAGGCTTGTGCAGGCCGGGAATCGCATCGGCGGGCGGCGGGGCAAGGTAGGCTTCGGTGCGGATGCCGTTGCCGATCAGCCGCACCCGGCTACGCGGCTGCGCCCATTGCGACAGGGCGATTCCTTCCAGCCGCTGCGAAGGCACCACCAGCGCCGATGCCCGCGCCAGCGCCAGCCGACGGAACCAGTTGCGCGCAGGTTTCAGGCCGTTCGCCTCGTCCTCGTTGAAGCCGTCTTCATGATGGACCAGCGGCGGCAGGCGCAGCGCGGCGCCGAACAGGCGATGCGCCAGCACCGCGTCCATCGCCCCCCAGTTGTAGGTGAGCACGAGGTCATGGGGCCTCATCGCCCGCGCGATACGCAGCAGCCGGGCGGGCGTGGGACGACCCTGAAGGCTGGGAAAGTCGTCCGGAAAGTCCACCGACAGCCCCTGATCCAGCGCCACCCGCGCGCCGAACGCACCCGGCTGGGCGGAGACGACGGCATGCTCCACCCCGGTCCCGAAGACGTTCATCAGCCGTGCTGCGCGCAGTTCCTTGCCGCCCGCTGCAAAGCTGGAATGAAGGTGGAGCAGCCGCAAGCGCTCAGGCCGCCACGGGCTGGTCGACACGGGCGATCAGCCGCTCTATCGCGGTCACCGATTCGGGCTCGTCCAGGGTGGGCGCGTGGCCGATGCCCGGCAGCGTCAGTCCTTCCGCCGACGTGGACCGCGCGAGCATCCGGTCCAGCGTCTGCGCCGACAGCAGGTCCGACAATTCGCCGCGCACCACCAGCACCGGAGCCTGCGCCAGCGCGTCCCACGCGCCCCAAAGATCGGGGCCGGCTGCGTCCTGCGCATTGACGTCGAATTCGAGGAAAGGCTCAGCGATCTTCATATCGTAGTCGAAGACGATGCGGCCGTTGCCGCCCACCGTCATCAGCCGCTTGGCCATGCCGATCCAGAAATCCAGCGGTCGTGCTGGGTGCGCCGCGCCCTGCACTTCCTCCAGCCCGCGCGCGGCATGGACCCATGTCGGCCAGGTGCGCCCCTGCCCCACGTATTCCTTGATCCGCGCCAGTCCGGCGACTTCCAGCTGCGGCCCGACATCGTTGAGCACGGCGGCGGCGATCCGGCCCGGCAGCAGCGCCGCTAGCCCCATCGCCAGCAGCCCGCCCAGCGACGTGCCGACAACGACGAAGCGCTCCAACCCCTCCTGCTCGATCAGGGCCAGCACGTCCTCCCCATATTGCAGCGGCGTGTAAGTGGCCGAATCCTTGGCATATTCGCTGTCGCCGCGGCCACGCAGGTCAGGGCAGATCACCCGGTGCCCGGCGCTGGCAAGGCGCGGCGCCAACACGTCGAAGTCGCGCGCATTGCGGGTCAACCCGTGCAGGCACAGCACCGGCAGCCGCGCTTGCACTCCCTCAGGTGCGGGATAATCGCGGAAATGGAGCTTGAGACCGTCGCGGCTGGACCAGAAGCGATCGTCGAAAACCTTCATGCCGCGGCGCGACCTCTCTTTAATTCAAAGCAATGCGCGACTTGATCGCAAGCCGGGCGCCCCCCACTATCGCCGGATGCCCAGCGATCCGCAACCCGCGCCCTACCTTCCCGATCCGCGAATCGAATCCCTAGCCGGATGGATCGGCGACCCCGTGCCGGCAGCGGACTTCCCCCGGCGGCAGCTGCGCTGGCGGAACGATCGCTGGGCCGCCGCCGTTGGGCTGGACGGGTTCGACGAAACGCGCTGGACCGATCACTTCGCAGGTTTCGCGCCGCTGCCCGGCAACCTGCCACAGCCGCTGGCGCTGCGGTATCACGGCCACCAGTTCCGCACCTACAACCCGAACCTTGGCGACGGGCGCGGCTTCCTGTTCGCGCAGATGCGGGATGGCAAAGGGCGCCTGCTCGACCTTGGCACCAAGGGATCGGGCCAAACCCCGTGGAGCCGCGATGGCGATGGCAGGCTGACGCTGAAGGGCGCGGTGCGCGAGATCCTTGCCACCGAGATGCTGGAGGCGCTGGGCGTCGATACCAGCAAGACCTTCTCCGTGGTCGAGACCGGCGAGGATCTGTGGCGCGGGGACGAGCCGTCTCCCACTCGCTCCGCCGTGCTGGTCCGCCTGTCTCACGGGCATATCCGCATCGGCACCTTCCAGCGGCTTTTCGCGCTGGAGGAAAAGGACCACCTCGAAGCGCTGGTCGCCTACTGCCTCGAAAACTATCCCGGCAACCTGCCGCCCGGCGATGCGCCGGGGCGCGACGAACCGGCAGTGATCCTGCTGCATCAGGTGGTCGAAAGGCTGGCCGATCTGGCCGCCGCATGGATGGTGGCGGGGTTCGTCCATGGCGTGCTCAACACCGACAACATGAACATCTCGGGCGAGAGTTTTGATTACGGACCGTGGCGCTGGGCACCGCGATGGGACGCACGGTTCACTGCCGCCTACTTCGACCATACCGGCCTCTACGCATTCGGACGCCAGCCCGAGGCGCTGCTGTGGAACTGCCAGCAACTGGCGATCGCCCTGCGTCCGCTGGCGGAAACGGCGCCGCTGGTGGCCGCGCTGGAGCGGTTCGGGCCGCTGTACCAGCAGGCCATGGGCAGCCGCTTCACCTGGCGCCTTGGCGTTGCATCGCGCGGGGTGGAGAGCGACACTGCGCTGATCCAGGCAGCCGAAAAGGCGATGGTGGAAACCGGCCTTTCGCCCGAGCAGTTCTTCTTCCTCCATCGCGGCGGCCGCAATGCCGGGGACGACGCTTTCGGGGTGCTGCTGTCGGCCCGGGCGCCCACTGCCGGGACCGACGATCCGTTCTGGCAGCAGGATGCCCCGCCCGGTGTTCTCATCGAGGAGGTTGAGCGCATCTGGGCCGCCATCGACCAGCACGACGACTGGAGCGAATTGCACGCCAAGGTTTCGGCGATCCGTGAGCTGGGAAGCAGGCTGGGCGATGCGCCCGACCCGGCGCAGGCATGACCGGAACGGGCCATCGATTCACCCCTCGGTAGGATTACCTGTGCGATTGAGGTGAAATGTCGAACCCTATCAGCTAACAGGCGGTTAGCCGTATTGCCCTGGGACCAGTGATTTCGTGAGCGGACAACTCAAGCGGGCGGACAGCCCGCCCGACAGCAAGGCGCAGATCGTCTCCCACGACCCTTCCACCGGGGCGGAAGTGTGGCGCGGCGATGTGGCCGATGTCGATGACGTGGTTTCCCGCGCACGCCGCGCGTGGCCATCCTGGGCCGCGCAACCACTATCCACGCGCATGGAACTGATGCGCCGGGTCGCCAACGAAGTGCGCAAGGACGCGGACAAGCTGGCCACCTGCATCGCGCGCGAAGTGGGCAAGCCCTTGTGGGAAGCGCGGGCCGAAGTCGATTCGGTGATCGCTAAGGTTGAAGTCGCGATTCGCGCCTATGCCGAGCGCACGGCCCAGCGCCGCCTCGATTCGGCGCTGCAGGGCGCGATGGCGGTGCGTCACAAGCCGCACGGCGTGCTGGTGGTGCTCAGCCCGTTCAACTACCCCGCGCACCTTGCCAACGCGCATATCGTGCCCGCGCTGATCGCCGGCAATGCCGTGATCTTCAAGCCGAGCGAACGCGCGCCCGCCACCGGAGAGATGCTGACCCGGCTGTTCCACCGTGCGGGCGTGCCCGCCGCCGCGCTGCAGTTCGCGCCCGGCGGCCCTGCGGAAGGCGCCGCGCTGGTCGCGCACGAGGGGATCGACGGTGTGCTGTTCACCGGCTCTGCCGCCAACGGCATCGCCATCAACCGCCGTCTGGCGGGCCGGCCCGACCGCATGGTGGCGCTGGAGATGGGCGGCAACAACGCGATGGTCGTATGGGATACGCCCAAGCTGACCGACGCCGCTGCCCTCGTCATCCAGTCTGCATTCGCCACCAGCGGCCAGCGCTGCACCGCCGCGCGCCGCCTGATCGTGAAGGACACGATGTACGACGCGCTGATGGCAGAGGTGAAAGCCCTGGCCGACCGCGTGATCGTGGGCGCCCCGTTCGACGAACCGGCCCCGTTCATGGGCCCCGTGATCGATGGTGCGGCGGCGGACGGACTGACCGAGAGCTTCCTGTACCTGCTCAGCCACGGCGGTCGGGCGATCAAGCACCTTGTCCGCGCGCACGATTCCCTGCCGTTCCTTTGCCCTGCGATCATCGACGTTACCGGGGTCAAGGATCGGCCCGACGTCGAACTGTTCGGCCCGATCCTGCAGGTGATCCGCGTCTCGGACTTCGATCAGGCCATCGCCGAGGCCAATGCATCGCGCTACGGCCTTGCCGCCTCGCTGGTGGGGGGGACGCCGCAGGAGTACAACCGGTTCTGGGCCAACGTGCGCGCCGGGATCGTCAACTGGAACCGCCCCACGATCGGCCCTAGCCATTCCGCGCCGATGGGGGGCGTGGGGCTTTCGGGCAACCACCGCCCCACCGGGTTCTACGCGGCGGATTACTGCGCCTATCCTGTGGCTTCGGGCGAAATGGAACAGCCCCGCGCGGTGATCGGCGTGGGGCTGCGATAGGATAGCATGCCGAGTTACTTGCCGCTGGCGACCAGATCGACTTCGGTCAGGCCATTCTTCAACTTTCGGGCGTAGACCACGTAAGCCTTGCCACCCTTCTGGCCGCCAAGCACGTTGTCGCCGCCTTCGACCTTGTATTCCGCGCCGTAGCCCGCTGCGACGGCTTTGGTATAGTAAAAGCCGATCACGTCGCTGACGCTGACCGGCGTGGCGAAGTTCACCACGCGCAGCGCACAACCCTGGCCGTCGATCCCCGCCGCTTCCTGCACCGCGCCGCGCGGATAGACCGGCAGTTCGGCGGGCAGCTTTGCCGCCCAGGTGTTGGAATACTGCACCTTGGCCGAGCAGTCCGCCTTGGCGACTTTGGCCTGCGAAGCGACCTGCGCTGCAGTGGCGGCACCTTGGGCAAGCGCGTTGACGCCGCCCTGTGCCGGGCTGGGCGCGGGCTTGATCGCACCGCCCGCAAGCTCCGTCGCCTGCTTCTTGGCGGCAGCGATGGCTTCGGGCGTGCGGTCCTGCGGCGGGATGGTGATCTGACGGCCTTCTGCCGATACCGCCGCGCCCTGTTCGCCCGCCATTTCGGGATCGACCATGATCTGTTCGCCGAGCGCGCCGTTGATCGCCGGATCGGTGTCGGCAGGATCAGGCTGGGCCTTGTTTCCCGAGCCGCAGCCCGCCAGCATCAGCGTGCCGACGATGGAGGCAGTGGCAAGTCGGATGGCAATCTTCATCGTCGCGGGTTCCTTCAGCGCAGGTTCGCCCGTTCGACTAGGGCCAATGCGTTAGGAAAACGCCAAAAATGCGAAAGGTGCCAGAGCCGAGAATCGCCACGTCCCATTTCGGGATGATCGAACCCGCGCCCGTTACGCACACGATCGAGGGCGCCTGCATGAAGCAGGCGCCCTCCCCGCCCGTTTCCGGACGGTTCCCCCGCAAGTCGCCGTACATGCGGGAAAACTGTGTTCAGTATCGGTTAGCGGCAGCGCGAACCGCCACGATCGACCTCGCGGCCCAGCAGGGCACCAGCCGCGGCACCGATCACGGTTCCGGCGGTACGGTCGCGGCCACCATCGACTTCGCGGCCAAGCAGGGCACCGGCAGCGCCGCCGAGGAGGAGTCCGGTCGTACCGTTGCTGCGGCGGCAGTAGTAACGGCCGTCGTTACCACGCCAGGAACTGCGGCGATAATCGCGGCGGTCGTCATAACGGTCGCGATAGCCGTAGCCGCGGCGATAATCCTCGCGCGAGTAGCGATAGCGGTCGCGGCCATGATCGTAAGTCTGTTCGCCCGGCGCGGTGAAGGCGGCGCCATAAGAAGCGATCGCAGCCGACGCAGGCAGCGCGGTCATCAGGCTGGCAGCTGCGGCGGCGATGGCCGAGGCCTTGAAGAATGCGTTCATCTCAAAATCTCCTCTTCTTCAGCGAACCGGCCATCCGAGTCGATCCGCGTTACGCATTCATCTTTACGACGGTTAGTATGAACAATGCGCAACGTGCTCGTCAGAATTCGGATATGCGATGAAGTGAGATCCTTGCTGCGACCGGACGAGCGATTGCCCTCTTTTCATCGCGGCTTTATGGGCCGGCCTCAGGCAACCGCCCCCGGGTTGCCGGGAGGTCCATTCAGCAATGCCCAAGATCGCGCCGCCCCAGTCCGTCACGTTGTCCGGCCTGCTGCCCGCGCTCGGCGCTTACGGGATCTGGTGCCTCTTCCCGCTGTATTTCGCGCTACTGCATGCCGTTTCGCCGTTCGAGGTCGTCGGCTGGCGGCTGCTGTGCACGTTGCCGATCTGCCTTGTAGCGGTCTTGCTGCTGGGCAAGGGCCCGGCGCTGCGCACGGCGCTGACCACGCCGCGTCTGTTCGGTGCACTGACCCTGAGCGGGCTGCTGATCGGCGGCAACTGGCTAAGCTACGTGCTGGCGGTGATGGACGGGCACGTGCTGGCCGCCAGCCTGGGATATTACATCAACCCGCTGGTCAATGTGCTGACAGCCACGATCTTCCTCAAGGAAAAGCTGTCCGCCCGCCAGTGGATCGCGGTGGCGCTGGCGGCGATCGGCGTGGCGCTGCTGGCGCGCGGCGCGCTAGACACCTTGTGGATTTCGCTGGCGATCGCGCTGACGTTCGCGGGCTATGGCCTGATCCGCAAGGTGGCGCCCGTGGAGGCGCTGACCGGACTGACGGTGGAGACGATGGTGCTGGCGATCCCCGCGCTGGGGATCATGGCGTGGCAGATGCAGCAACCGGCGGGACTGGCAATGGGCACCTCCCCGACCATCAGCGCGCTGCTGTTCTGCGCCGGGCCGCTGACCGCCGTGCCGCTGATGCTGTTCGCCACCGCAGCCCGCCGGCTGCCTTTCGCGGTGCTGGGCTTCATCCAGTTCGTGACGCCGACCGGGCTGTTCCTGATGAGCGTGTTCCTGTTCGACGAACCGCTGAAGCCCATCCAGTTGGTGTGCTTCGCGTTCATCTGGAGCGCGATTGCGGTGTTCTGCTGGGACATCCTGTCGCGTCGGGAAGCGCGGTAGGGCAACCATCGCCGCAGGCGAAGCAAAGCCTCACCCGCGGCGATGACAACGCTTAGAGCGCGCCCGCGAACCGCAGGGCTTCGCCCTGCGCCTGGTTGGCAAGCTCGCCTTCCCACATCGCCGCATGGCCGCGCACGATGGTGCCGACGACGCGGCCTTCCAGTTCCATGCCTGCGAACGGCGTCCAGCCGCAGCGGCTTTCGCCCCATTCCTCGGTCACCGTGAAAGTGCCCTTGCGGTCGACCACGGTGAAATCGGCGTCGTAACCCACCGCTATGCGGCCCTTGCCGACAAGGCCGAACACGCGCTGCACGCCGCTGGACGTCATGTCGATCAGCCGCTCCAGCGTCAGGCGGCCCTTGGCGACATGGTCCAGCATCAGCGGCAGCAGCGTCTGCACGCCGGGCATGCCCGAGGGGCTGTTCGGATAAGTCTTGGCCTTTTCCTCCCGCGTATGGGGCGCGTGGTCCGAACCGATGACGTCGGGGACACCGGCACGCAGCCAGTGCCACAGACCATCGCGGTGCGCGGCTGAGCGGATCGGCGGGTTCATCTGCGCGAAGGTGCCGATCTTGGGATAGGCTTCCTCGGCGGCCAGCGTCAGGTGCTGCGGCGTGACTTCGCAGGTCGCCACGTCGCGGTGCTGGGCGATCAGTTCCAGTTCCGCCGGGGTGGTGATGTGCAGGATGTGGATCGGGCGCCGCGCTTCGTGGGCCAGCCGCAGGATGCGCTTCGTTGCCAGCATCGCGCTTTCATCGTCACGCCACACCGGGTGGCTGGACGGATCGCCCTCGACGCGAAGATCCTTGCGCGCGTTCATCCGCGCCTCGTCCTCGGCATGGATAGCCACGCGGCGGCGGCCATGCGCCAGCACACGGGCAAGCTGTTCGTCCTCGGCCACCAGCAGGCTGCCGGTGGAGGCGCCCATGAAGATCTTCACGCCCGCCGTTCCGGGGATCCGCTCCAGATCGGCCAGGGCGACGGCATTGTCCGCGGTGGCGCCGACGTAGAACGCATGATCGCAGAACATGCGGTGATGCGCGCGGCTCAGCTTGTCGCGCACGCGCTCCTCGGTGTCGGTGTTGGGGTTGGTGTTGGGCATCTCGAACACGGCGGTTATGCCGCCCATCACCGCCGCGCGGCTGCCGGTTTCGAGGTCTTCCTTGTGCTCCAGCCCCGGCTCGCGGAAATGAACCTGGCTGTCGATCACGCCGGGCAGCACGTCCAGCCCGGTGCAGTCGATCCGGCGAGCGGCATCCGGATAGGAGCCGACGCCCACGATCCTGCCGTCGCGCACTGCCACGTCGGCGACCACCGGGCCGCTGGGCGTGTGGACGGTACCACCGGAAAGGACGAGTTCGGGTGCAGGTGCGCTCATCGGGACGGCCTTTCTACGGGGTAGCTGTACAATGCAGCCGACCTAGGCCGATGACGCGGGGCTTTCAAGGCCGCCCGATCGGTCCCCTCACCGACCCGGCCCGCTCAAGCAGCGCCCGGACGAAGGCGTCGAGATCGTCCACATCGACGTCCAGCACTTCGTCCCAGTCCTCCAGCACCGCGACGATGTCATCGCGCGTATAGGAGGGGATCGGAACCGGCGCGACGCCGGGCGCGCCACCCGGTGCACGATGCGGCCAGGAATGTCCCGTCGCGTTGTTGTAGATCCAGCCGACCGCGCACAGGACCAGCACGTTGGCGGAGATCGGCAGCATGTAGGTCCAGTCCCACGCCGCTGGCCCGGTCGCGCCCAGCGCGAACAACAGCGCGCTGGCGCCGCCGGGGGGGTGCAGGCTGCGCGTCAAGGCCATCACCGCGATCGCCAGCCCTACGGCTACGAACGCCGAAATCCACGGGTCGCCCAGCAGATGCCCGACCACGAGCCCGGTCGCCGCCGAAAGGACATCCCCCCCGATCACTGCCCAGGGCTGCGCCAGCGGACTGGCAGGCACGCAGAAAACGAGGACCGCAGAGGCTCCCAATGGCGCGACGAGGAACGGCAGCGCCTTCGCATGGTCGCCCGGAAACAGCTGCAGCGCATACCACATGACGATGCCCGCCAGCGCGATGCCCAGCCCGGCGCCAAGCGCGCCACGCGCCCAGCCCAGATGCCCCAGCGCGCGCACCCGCCAATTTTCCCGTACCGCTTGCGACACTGCCTTTTTCCCGTTGTTCTTCGGACGGGACGCCCTTAGCCGCACTACGGCCCGCTTGGCGAGACACGCTTGTCATGCCGCACGTTGGATTCGGGGTGATGTGCCGACCTGCGTCAGAACTTCAGCTTGTAGCGCACCATGGCCCGGTTGCTCACCTGCCCGCCGCCCAGCCCTGCGGATTCCAGCTCGACGCCGACCGAGGAGTTTTCACCCAGCCCGAGTTGCGCGGGCGGCAGCCCCTCCTGCGTGACGTACGTGTCCGGCAGCGGACGGACGCGCTCCTTGTCCGGGTCGGGGGCGCAGACCACGATCTCTCCGGGTCGGACCTGCGGGCACCGGGGCTTCACCGCGCGCAGGTCCATCCCCCCGCCGCTGGGAACACGCGCCAGATCGAAGGCGGAAACCTCGATCCCGTGAGGTTGCGGAGGGAGCGCATCGGCTGGCATCGCGGCCAGAAAGCCATGGGATCAAGGCGTTTTCGTGGCGGCCCAACGAAATGGCCCGGCCCTCTCGCTGGAGGACCGGGCCGATCGCGCCCACAGTTGGGGGATGGCGCGCGGGCGCCGCAGACTCAGGCGAACTTGCCCGCGCGGGCGATTTCGGCCAGCGGCTTGCGGCTGCTGGCGACTTCGCGCTCCTGCAGGAAGTCGGGCAGGACCGACTTGTCGCCCTGCCGACCGATGGCGAAGGCGGCTTCGAGGCGGTGATCGGCGGGAATGCCCAGCGCGGCTTCGGCTTCACCGAACTTCAGGCCGGTCATGCCATGGGTGTGATAGCCCAGCGCCTGCGCCTGCAGCGCGGCCAGCGCCCATGCGGCGCCCGCATCGAAGCTGTGGCTGTGGTTGTCGGAGTTGCCCTTGTCCGAACGCATGTACTTGTCCGAAACGATGAAGACGAGCGCCGAGGCTTCCTTTGCCCAGCCCTGGTTGAATTCGATCAGTTGCGAAAGCAGCAGTCCCCAGTTCGCATCGCCCTTCCTGGCGTACAGGAACGTCCAGGGCTGCACGTTGTAGGCCGAAGGCGCCCAGCCGCCCGCTTCGAGAATCGCGTCGAGGTCGCCCTGCGGGATTTCGCTGCCGTCGAAGGCGCGGGGGCTCCAGCGGTCGATGATGAGCTTCTCGATCTTGGGATTGGCGATACGTCCGGTCATCGAAACTGTCCTTGCATGCTCGGGTGTTGGGAGAATGGGCATTGAAAGGGCGACCCGTGCGAGTCGCCCTTTCGCGATATGTCAGGCTGCGTCGACGAGCACCAGTTCGGCGTCTTCAAGCGCAGTCACCGTGATGGTGTCCAGCCCGGTGATCGCCACGCCGTCGCGGGCATTGGCTTCGACGTCACCCACCTTGATCCGGCCGGTCGCCGGGACAAGGTAGCTGTGCCGCCTGGGGTCGGTGGTGTAAGTCACCGTATCGCCCGCCTTTACGGTGGCGCCCAGCACGCGTGCCTCTGCATTGATGTGCAGCGCATCGTCATCGTTGGCGATACCGCTGGCCAGCGTCACGAAGTTGCCTGCCCGGTCTTCCTTGGGGAAGGGACGTGCGCCCCAGCGCGGTTCCTCGCCGCGGCGGTCGGGGATGATCCAGATCTGGAAGATCTTGGTTTCCTCGTCCTCAAGGTTGTATTCCGAGTGGGTGATGCCGGTGCCGGCGCTCATCACCTGAACGTCGCCCGCTTCGGTGCGGCCCACGTTGCCAAGGTTGTCCTTGTGCGTGATCGCGCCCTTACGGACATAGGTGATGATCTCCATGTCGTGGTGCGGGTGCGGCGGGAAGCCCGCCTTCGAAGCGATCGTATCGTCGTTCCACACGCGCAGGCGACCCCAGTTGGTGCGAGCCGGATCGTGGTAGTCGGCGAACGAGAAGTGATGGTGAGCGTCGAGCCAGCCGTGGTTGGCGGAACCGATGCTGTCAAAGGGGCGCAGTTCGATCATGGCAGGGTACTCCTTGGTATGTCTTGCCGGTCGGGGTTTGACCGTGTCGAAGACCCAGGTAGGCCTTGCGTGCCTATCGCGAAATTGTGATAAAATGATCCGAGTTATTCAGGAATCTTGAATGGTCGATGTAATTCCGCCCAGTCTGGACCACTTGCGCTGCTTTCTGGCCGTGGTCGAAGAGGGTAGCTTCAATGCCGCCGCGCGCCGTCTTGGTCGGGCGATCTCCGTTGTCAGCTATGCCATCGCCCAGTTGGAGAGCCAACTGGACGTGCGCCTGTTCGACCGTGAAGGCTCCCGCAAGCCGCAGTTGACGGAGGCGGGCCGCGCGCTGCTGTCCGAGGTGCACGCGATCTCCGACGACGTCGATGCCCTGCTGGCGAAAGTGCGCAGCCTGCGACAGGGGCTGGAAGCGGAACTGTCGCTGGCGGTGGACGTCATGGTGCCGGGCCATGTGCTCGCCCGCCTGCTGCGCGACTTCCAGACCCGCTTTCCCACGGTGCCGCTGCGACTGCATATCGAAGCGCTCGGCGCGGTGGCTGCGCTGCTGCTGGACGGACGGGCCACGCTGGGCATCGCCGGTCCCGACATCAAGGACTTGCCCGAACTGGAACGCGAGACGATCGGCTCGGTCGAGATGGTGCCAGTGGCTGCCCCTTCCCACGCCCTCGGCCAGCTGGACCGCATCGCGCCGGGCGAAACGCGCAAGCACCTGCAACTGGTGCTGACAGACCGTTCCACCCTGACCGACGGCAGCGACTTTTCGGTGTTCAGCCCCCGCTCCTGGCGCCTGGGCGACCTTGGCGCCAAGCACGCGCTGCTCAAGGAAGGGATCGGCTGGGGATCGATGCCACGCCACATGGTATGCGACGATCTGGCTGCAGGCTCACTGGTGCAGCTGAAACTGCCCGAACGACCGACGCTGGAATACGGGCTCGTCGCCATGTGGCGCAAGGACAGCCCCCCCGGCCCCGCCGCCGTCTGGGTGCTCGACGAACTTCGCGAACGGCTGGCCAAATGCCCGACGGTCGCGTGAAGCCCTTGCCGCGGCGCGCACGGTGCCCCACTTATCGCGCATGACCGCGACCCGCCTGTTCGACCGCGCCCTGATCCGGCTGACCCCCCGTGCCGATTCGCAGGAGGACGTCGTCGCCTTCCTGCAGGGCCTCGTCACCTCGGACGTGGCGGGGGCGTTGCCAGTGTGGACCGCGCTGCTGACGCCGCAGGGCAAGGCGCTGTTCGACTTCGTCGTCTGGCCCGCCGCACACGGACTGTTGCTGGATTGCGAGGCCGAAGTTGCCGACGCGCTGGTCAGGCGGTTGTCGATGTACCGCCTGCGCAAGGCCATCGACATCGTCCGCGACGACCATCTCGCTGTCCACTGGCGCCCACACGCGGGTGACGGCGCCGCCCCCGACCCCCGGCTTCACGCGCTGGGCGAGCGCTGGATCGCGGCCATCGACGCCACTGACCCGCAGGATGCCGAACATGGCGCCGACGCCGCCTGGACGGCGCACCGCCTTGCCATGGGCGTTCCCGAAGGCCGCCGCGATCTTGGCGATGGGGAAACCCTCTGGCTTGAGTGCAATGCCGCCGAACTGAACGGCGTCAGCTTCACCAAGGGCTGCTACGTCGGGCAGGAGAACACCGCCCGCATGAACTGGCGCCAGAAGGTCAATCGCCGTCTCGTCGTGGTGCCACTGGATCGCTCGGACGAAAAACGCCGTCGCACTGCCTACCCCGAACTGGGGCTGGCGGTGGACCACCTGCGCGTGGAAGACATCGCGCCGGAACTCATGCCACGGTGGCTGGCTGCGGCAGAATAGCTGCAGCCTGGGCCCGGCGTCAGGCCACTCCCACAACCTGCATCATGCCCGGCGTTGCTGGCGCTACGCGGCGCTTCAGGTCTGCCACGTAGATTCGCGCTGCATATTCCATCGCCCGAGTGGCGACATAGCGCGATCGCACCTGCCCGGTATCGCGAAAGCCCGCGCTTTCAAGCGTCAGGTGCGTGTTCGCGTCGTCAGCGAAGTCGCTGGCGACCACGCGAACATGCCCCAGCGCCCGTGCATGGCGCATGACGGCACGCAGGGCTTCTGCAGCGAAACCGTATCCCCGGTGCCTTGAGGCGATCCAGTAATCGACTTCAACGTCGCCTTCGTGCCGGGCCAGACCTATGCTTCCGACCAGTTGTGCGCCGCCGGGCGCGCGCAGATACATGAAGAACAACGGCAGCCGCGGATCGCGCGGGCGGTCGAGGTATACGCGCAAGTCATCTGCCTTGCGCGCTACCGGCAAGATATCGGTGGAACACTGCAGGCCATCGCCTTCCAGTGCCTCGACGATCTCGTCGAAGTCTTCCGGCCAAGCCGGTCTCAGAAACAGCCTCTCCGTGCGGACGAACATGGCCACGGTTCTCCGTCGTTATTTGTCCCGCGAATCGGATCATGCACGCAAGTCGGCGCCGATGCACGCAGTTTGATGTGAACCATTCGCATCAAACGATGACATGCTCACAGGCGCCGGTTAACCCGACATGACAACGGCGCCAGAGGTTTTCCCCTAGCGCCGCATCATGCCTGCAACGGAATGGTTTACGCCGCCCGTCGGCGTGCGATCGAGCCTTCGCCATCACCGCCGCAATCGGCGGGCGCCTCGAACACGACCTCGTACTCACGCGAAGGGCTGGCGTAACCGCGCGATTGGCTGAAGCGTTCGGCCACGCGGCCTGTGCGGCGAAAGCCTACCTTCTCCAGCACCCGACCCGAAGCCGCGTTGTCGATGAAGTGATGGGCCACGACGCGCCGGTGCCCCAGCGCGCAGGCAAGGGTAAGGACTGCGCGCGCGGCTTCGGTGGCATAGCCCTGCCCATGATCGCCCGAGGCGACCCAGTAGCCCAAGTTCACCTCGTCATCGAGGAGCGACAGCCCGCAGCCGCCGACGATACGCGATCCTTCGGCGCCGGGGACCGTCATCAGAAAGCTGGGAAGGCGATGGTCCTGCGGCTTCTGCACGAAGGCCAGGGCATCTTGGGCCGTATAGGGCCAGGGCACGCGCGCGAGGTTGCGCACGACCGCCTCGTCCCCGATGCGGACGAGCAGTTCCTCGCTGTCCTCCGGCCAGGCAGGCCGCAGGAACAGCCGTTCGCTGCGAATGAACATCTTCGTTACTCCATCCCCCGGCGCGCGCTTAGCAAACCGGCGTGACATTGCGATTACGTCCTCGATTGCAAGGTTGTAATCGCAAGGAACCCCGGTCGATGCGCGCCATCACGGTCACGCCGCGAAAGGCGTAACCCATTGTGGGCACTTCGGTTCCAGGGCCGCGGGAGGGAGATGCGAAAAGAGGGAGACGGACGGGGCCCTCTCCCTCATTCTGCCGATTCTACAAGGAGAGTCGGCGGGGCCATCCCGTCAGGATGGCCCTTTGCAAGACCATCCGATTACTCGGCGGCTTCCGCCATTACGTCTACCGAGACGTACTTGCGGCCCTGCTTGCCGTCATGGAAGCGCACGCGGCCTTCCGTGAGCGCGAACAGGGTGTGATCCTTGCCAAGACCGACGTTGACGCCGGGGTACACGCGGGTGCCGCGCTGGCGGATGATGATGTTGCCGCCGATCACTTCCTGACCGCCGAACTTCTTCACGCCGAGACGGCGGCCCGCGGAGTCGCGACCGTTACGCGACGAACCGCCTGCTTTCTTATGTGCCATTGCTGGTTACTCCGAATTCTGGGTTCAGCCGACGGACACGATGCGCAGCAGCGTAAGCTGCTGGCGGTGGCCGTTCTTGCGACGATAGTTGTGGCGGCGGCGCTTCTTGAACACCACGACCTTTTCGCTCTTCGCCTGGGCGATGATCTCTGCCGCGACGGTCACGTTAGCGACGTCGGCGACTTCGCCGTCCTTGCCGGCGAGCAGGATGTCGCCCAGGGTGATCTTGTCACCGGCTTCACCAGCCAGCTTCTCGACCGCGATCTTGTCTCCGGCGGCAACCCGGTACTGCTTGCCGCCCGTGCGCACAACTGCGAACATGGTGCCCTTACCTAATCTCAAAAATGCCCGAAACGAGCCGAAACAAACCTGCCCCGGCCGCTCAGGCCCCGAAGGGCCATGGAACTTTTCGGGCGACGTGCCGACCTCCCCGCGTGGTGCGAGGTGCCGGAAAGAAGCGTGCCGTTAGTGGATGGGCCGATTCGTGTCAACCGCAGAAGGCGTTTGGATGACAGTCTGCGCCGCCGACACGAAAGCCCCTCCCGCTCCGGCCATCGCGTGCTATGGCACCGGCATGACCCGCGCGAAAGCCCGTTTGCTCACCCTTATCCTTCCCTTCGGCATGGCTGCCTGTTCTACCGGCGGAAGCTACCCCTCGCTGGCGATCCGCGACGTGGAGCGTCCCAGCGGAACGGCCACCGCCGCCAGTGGTACGCAGGCCGACGCCGCGCCGGTGCTGCCGCCGGCCAGCGCCGACCTCGTCACCCGGCTTGCCGGACTGGTGAAGGTGGCGCAGGACGCCGACACGCGCTTTCAATCCAACCGAACGGCGGCAGAACGCGCCGTAGCGGCAGCCGGATCTGCTGGCAGCGATTCGTGGAGTTCGGCCACCGTCGCTCTGGCCAGACTGGAATCCAGTCGTTCCGCCGCGATGACCGCGCTCGCCGAACTCGACACGCTTTATGCCGACGCACGTGACAAGGCGCCCTTAGGAGAATCGCCTACGTCCCAGGCCATCGGCGATGCCCGCAGCAAGGTGGCCGCACTGGTCAATGCACAGGACCAGGCGATCAACGCCCTCTCCTCTCGCCTGCGGACCTGACGCGGCGTCAGCCCCAGCGGGCGATATCCTCGAAGTCCTGCGCGCGCGGTTCGATCCAGCGCCATGTGCCGTCGACCTTCTCGCGCTTCCAGAACCAGGATTCGCTCTTGAGGTGGTCCATCGCGAAGTCCGCCGCCGCAAAGGCATCGCGCCGGTGCCGGGCCGCTGCCGCCACAAGCACGATCGGCTCGGTCGGCAGCATCTGCCCGCTGCGGTGGATGATGAGCAGCCCGTCCAGCGCCCATCGCGCAGCCACCTGTACGGCAAGGTCGCGCATGGCGGGCAGCGTGAGCGGATCGTAATGGCGTAGTTCCAGCGCTTCGCAGCCGCCATCTTCAGTGCGGACCTGGCCCAGGAAGCTGACGATGCCGCCCGCCTGCGGATGCGTGGCGGTGAAGGCGCGCATTTCCTTTGCCGGGTCGAATCCGGCGGTGAGCAGGCGGACATCGTTCGAAAAAGGCACCTCAGCCGCCGGAAACCGGCGGCAGGAAAGCCAGTTCGTCGCCATCGGTAAGCACCAGCGCCTGCTTGTCGGCCAGCAGCGCGCCATTGACGGCAACCCGCACCCGGTCGGCGCACACGGCGTCGACCAGTTCGCCGGAATAGCCGTCCTCCAGCCATCCGATCACGTCGGCCCAGTCCATCGGAGCGCTGGTCGCGATGTCCTGAAAAGGCCGCCCGGCCAGTTCTTCCAGACGGCCCAGGAACACGATCTTGGCTTTCACCGTCATCCCCCAGTCATCGACATGTGGCGCGCTAGTGCGGGCGCCGCGCCGCGTGCATCGATGGCGAAATTGTGGCGCGCTGGCTTGATCCGCATCGCGGTGTCGAGCGCCTGCCCAAGGGCTGCCTGTGGGTCTTCGGAACGCAACGCGGCGCGCAGATCCACCTGCTCGTTGCCGCCGAGGCACGCGTAGAGCTGCCCGGTCGCCGTCACGCGAATGCGGTTGCAGCCTTCGCAGAAATTGTTGGTAAGCGGCGTGATGAGGCCCAGCCTGCCACCGGTCTCCTCCACCTGCCAGTAGCGCGCAGGCCCGCCGGTGCGATGCCCGCTGGGGGTAAGCGTCCAGCGCCGGGCCAGATCCTCCTGCACCGCAACCAGCGGCAGGTAATGGTCGAACCGGTCTTCCTCCACCTCGCCGAGCGGCATGACCTCGATCAGCGTGGCATCGAAGCCCTGCCCATGTGCCCAGGCGATGATGTCGGCGATCTCTTGCTCGTTCACGCCCTTGAGCGCGACGGTGTTGAGCTTCACCTGCAGCCCCGCCGCCTTCGCTGCGGCCAGCCCTTCCAGCACCTGCGGCAGCGAATCGCGGCGGGTCAACCGAGCGAAAGCCTCCCGGTCCAGCGTGTCGAGCGAGACGTTGATCCGCCGCACCCCGGCGGCGCGCAGATCGTCCGCAAACTCGGCCAGGCGAGTACCGTTGGTGGTGAGGGTCAGTTCATCGAGATGGCCGCGCCCGTCGTTGGCGCCGATCCGGCGACCCAGGGCACGGACAAGGTCTATCATGTCGCGCCGGACCAGCGGCTCGCCGCCGGTAAGCCGCAGCTTGGTGATGCCGCGCGCGATGAAGCCAAGCGCAAGGTCGTGCATCTCGTCCAGCGTCAGCACATCCTTCCTCGGCAGGAAGGCCATGCGTTCGGGCATGCAGTAGGAACAGCGCAGGTCGCAGCGGTCGGTTACCGACAGGCGCAGATACGTAATCCGGCGCTGGAACTGGTCCACAAGAGGCTGCGATGTGCTCATCCGGATCGATATAGCACTCAGTCGGCACCAGTTCCATTGAGCGGCAGTAATTGTCCCGTCACCCCACCTGCATCATCAAGCCATTCCTGCGCGGCTGCGATGGCGACAGGATCGTCGCTCTCGATTGCATTCACGCGCGACGGGGCGTAGCGGCGCGCCAGCCCCTGAACTGCAGCAAGACGCCAGGCGCGGTGAGCGTGGGTTTCTTGGTTCGAACCGGCGGGTAGGAACACCAGCGTCAGCGGGTCGGCCCCGCCCAGCAACGTGGCCTCTATCGACGGCAGCAGGCGGGCGTGAAAGTCGGCCGCAGCCTCCAGCGCATCGACAGACAACGGCCCGAGGTGGAGGACTTCGCGCAATGCCCGCTCAGCGACGATGCCGGGTGAGGGTCATGCCGATCTGCTCGTTCACTTCGGTGAGCGCCAGCTTGACGATCTTCACCGTTACCGCCTCCACCCGCTCGTCCTGCAGGAACAGGGTTTCGCAAACGTGGTCGGCGACCGCTTCGATCAGCTTGAAGTGGACACCCTGCGGCAGCGCTTCGGACGCCGCGAACTTGAGGTCCATGTAGTTCTTGCTGGCCGTCAGCGGCGTGTCCGGCGCGAAATGGTCAGCGGGCTTGAGCTTCACCGAGATGGTGAAACGCAGCGGCTGCGGTTTGCCGGTTTCCTCCGAGTAGATGCCGGTAAGGACATCCTGCTCGAAATCGGCGACTTCAAGGATCAGCGAATCGGCCATGATGTCGGCGTCCTTAGGCGGGATTGGACCAGCGCGCAAAGATCGCGGTCGGCAGCAGCCGCCCTTCCCGCCCACCCTCAGCCTGATCCTCGCGCACCGACAGGTCACCGTGTTCGATTTTGCCCGGCAACCCTGCGAAAAGTTCCTCCATCAATCCGGCGAGCGCCAGCGAGGACATGCGCACCGCATAGACGGTCAGGAACAGGAACCGGCTGTCCGCATCCAGCAGGCGCCGGCAGTCGGCCAGCAGGCCCGGAAGATGCTCCTCCAGACGCCAGGTTTCACCAGTAGGGCCGCGCCCGAACTTGGGCGGATCGAGGATGATGCCGTCATAGCGCTTTTCGCGGCGCACTTCGCGCGCGGCGAACTTGGCGGCATCGTCAATCATCCAGCGCACCGGGCGATCCTGAAGCCCGGCCAGCGCCGCGTTCTCGCGCGCCTGGGCAACCGACTTCTTAGACGCATCGACGTGCGTCACCGGGCCATGCGCCGAGAGCGCCAGCGTACCGACGCCGGTGTAGCCGAACAGGTTCATCGTGCTGGCATCGGTCCGCCCGGCCAGCAATTCGCGCATCCAGTCCCACACCGGCGCCATGTCCGGGAAGAAGCCGAGGTGGCGGAACGGTGTGCACTGCGCGGTGAAGGATACCTCGTTCCACGCCAGTGGCCAGCCTTCGCGCGGGACGGGCTTGTCGAATTGCCACCTGCCGCCGCCGTCTTCGTCGGACCCCGGCACGAACTCGCCGTGCGCGTCCCAGTGTTCGGAACGCGGGGTCCACATCGCCTGCGGTTCGGGGCGCACGAAGCGGTAGTCGCCGTAGCGCTCCAGCTTGCGACCGTGGCCCGAGTCGACCAGTCCGTAATCCGCCCAGCCCTCTCCGGCGAGGATCAGCGGTTGAGAGATCAGTTCAGCCATCAGACCTTCGGCGCAGCGTGCGCCGCCACGAATGCAGTCACCGCCTCGAACGTGCCGGGCAGCGTCTCGTACTTTTCCTCACGGTCGAACAGGTCGCCGACACGCGTGGGCAGGCTGGGACGCTGGCCGGTGGCACGCTCCACCGCTTCGGGGAACTTGGCCGGATGCGCAGTCGCCAGGGTAACGACCGGAATTCCGGCGTCGATCCCTGCGGTGCGCGCGGCGAACAGTCCGCAGGCGGTGTGCGGATCGATCAGTTCGCCAGTCGCTTCATGCGCCCAGCGGATGGTGGAGGCCATTTCGTCCGCGTCGGCGCGGGCAGAGGCGAACAGCGCCGATGCGCCTTCGCGCTGCGCGTTCGTCAGTTGCATCGCCTTCGTCGATTCGAAGCCTGCCATCTGCTCCGCCAGAGCCTTGCCGTCACGACCGCCAAGGTCGAACAGCAGGCGCTCGAAATTCGAGGATACCTGAATGTCCATCGACGGCGCGGCGGTGGGCGTCACCGACCCTTGCGAATAATCGCCATCGGCCAGCGCACGGTGGAGAATGTCGTTGACGTTGGTGGCGACGATCAGCTTCTCCACCGGCAAGCCCATCTGCGCCGCGACATACCCGGCGAAGACGTCGCCGAAGTTGCCCGTCGGCACGGAGAACGCCACCTTCCGGTGCGGCGCGCCCAGTTGCAGCCCCGCCGCGAAGTAATAGACCACCTGCGCCATCAGCCGCGCCCAGTTGATCGAGTTCACCGCGCCGATGGCAAAGCGATCGGTCATGCCGGAATCGTTGAAAACGCGCTTCACGATCGCCTGCGCGTCGTCGAAATTGGCGTGTTCCAGTGCAAGGTTATGCACGTTGGGTGCCAGCACCGTCGTCATCTGCCGACGCTGCACATCCGAAACGCGGCCCTTGGGGTGGAGCATGAAGATGTCCACCTTGGCCCGTCCCGCCACGGCATCGATCGCAGCGGACCCGGTATCGCCCGAAGTCGCGCCCACAATCGTCAGGTTGCGGTCCGAACGGCTCAGGAACTCCTCGAACAACAGGCCGAGCAGTTGCAGCGCCACGTCCTTGAACGCCAGCGTCGGGCCGTGGAACAGCTCCAGCAGCCACTGCTGCGAATCGAGCTGCTTCAGCGGCGTCACCGCATCATGCGCGAAACGGCCGTAGGCCTGCGTCGTCAACTCCAGCAGGCGCTCTTCGGTCAGGCTGCCCTTGACGAAGGGCGCCATGACTTTCGCGGCAAGCTGCGCATAGGGCAGGCCCGCCCAGCTGGCGATTTCCTCTGCCGAGAAACGCGGCCACTCACGCGGCACGTAAAGGCCACCATCCGATGCGAGGCCGGCAAGCGTCGCGCCTTCGAAATCGAGCGCGGGAGCGCTGCCACGGGTGCTGATGTAGTCCATGCGGCGCGGTTAGCGGTGAAGCGGCGAAATGAAAAGAGCGTGAAGGGGTGGAAGAAGGAAAGAAATGAATCTGGTGCCATTGCCCCAGACCCCATCACCGTAGAAGCCACGCGCGCCGCTCCCGTTGGTGCCTACGGTGAGCCGGAAGACAAATAGCCTGCGGCGCAATGCGTACCCGAGACCGCTGCACGCGCGACGATGGTGGTAAAGGGGTCTGGGGCGATGGCCCCAGGATGCCTTACTTCCTCTTCCGCAAAGCCAGAAAGTAGATCACCAAAGCCGTCCCTGCGAAGAAGAACCACTGCCCCGCATAGGACAGGTGATTGTTCGGCAGTTCCGCCGGATCGGGAATGGCATTCTCGCCCAACCCACCCACGGCAGGTACGGCGACTAGGCGCGGCCCCGGTGCGATCACGCCGGAGACTTCGCCGCCTTGCCATGCGCCGGCATTGGGCTGGAGCGACCAGCCCATCACCACCAGCGCCCGCCCTCCGCCGGGAAGCGTGCACTCTGCCGTCTGCGCCACGCCGGGTTGTCCGGCGGCATTGCGACCGGCGATGCTGCTCCGGGCGCCGACGGCGCCGCAGGTCAGGTGGGCGCGGCGATAGAACAGGCCTTTGCCGACACCTGCCGAAGTCCACTCCACCGGGGCGGGGTCATTCCGGGCGGCAGCGTAGCGGGCCAGCAGCGCTTCCTTCTGGCGAAGCCTGCCAAGCTGCCAGAAGCCCATCGCGATCATCACGCCCACGGCGGCAAGGACGATCAGCGTGGGAAGGATGGGGATGCGGCGCATGTCGGGTCCGGTGCGAAAAAGGCAGCCGAAGCGGTCTCCGGCTGCCTTTTCAGAGTGGTTGCGATCTGTCCGATCAGTGCGTGGGATAGCCCCAGCCGCCCCAGATGTAGACCGCGACGAACAGGAACAGCCACACGACATCGACGAAGTGCCAGTACCATGCCGCCGCTTCGAAGCCGAAGTGCTGGCGCGGCGTGAAGTCTCCGTTGTAGGTCCGCTTGAGACAGACGATCAGCATGATCGTGCCGACGATCACGTGGAACCCGTGGAACCCGGTCGCCATGTAGAAGGCCGAGCTGTACGTGTTGCCACCGAAGCCGAACGGGGCGTGCAGGTATTCGTAAGCCTGGATGCACGAGAACAGCGCGCCCAGCAGGATCGTTGCCCAAAGGCCCTTCTTCAGACCTTCGCGATCGCCGTGGATCAGCGAATGGTGCGCCCAGGTGACCGTGGTGCCCGAGCACAACAGGATCAGCGTGTTGAGCAGCGGCAGCGCGAAGGGGTCCATGACCGCCTCGATCGCCTTAGGCGGCCATTGACCGCCGATGACCTCGGCCAGTTCCGACGGGAACAGCGAAAAGTCGAAGAACGCCCAGAACCAGCCTACGAAGAACATCACTTCCGAAGCGATGAACAGGATCATGCCGTAGCGCTGATGCAACTGGACGACCGGCGTGTGATCGCCGGCGTGCGCTTCGTTGACGATCTTGGAGAACCACATGAACATCGCGGCGAGCAGGATCGCCAGGCCCGCCCAGGGCACGAAGGCGCCACCGGGCATCTTGTGCATGAACAGCACCATGCCGGTGGTGAACGTGAAGGCGCCGATCGTCGTCGCCAGGGGCGCGATGTCGGGCGGAAGAATGTGGTAATCGTGGTTCTTCGTACCTGCCATGGTGCCTTCGTCCCCGTTCATCCAATCTCATGTGCCGACTGCCGCCCATTATTATTCATGGCAGACGGTTCTTCGCGAAGGACTTAACTGCCCGTTCGCGGATGGTCCAGTGCCTTTGCATCCTCCACACGCGTGACGTGGAAGGTGTAACTGAGCGTGATCTGCTCTACGTCCTTGTTGTCCGGATCTTTCAGGATCGCGGGATCGACGTAGTACAGCACGGGCATCCGCACTTCCTCGCCGGGTTTCAGCGTCTGTTCGGTGAAGCAGAAGCACTGGATCTTGTTGAAGTAGCGCGCGGCCTGCTCCGGCTCGACGTTGAAGCTGGCGGTGCCGGTGACGGTCTTGTCGCTGTCGTTCTTCGCCCAGAACAGCGCCATGTCGCGCGCACCGACCGAGACCGTGTCCGTGCGCTGCAGCGGCTTGAACTGCCACGGCATGTTGCGCTCTACGTTGGCATCGAACCGGATCGACATCGTGCGGCCGCTGTCCTTTACTGTCGCCGCCTGCGCCTCGTCAGCGCGCTGGGTGGTGCCGCCGTAGCCGGTGACCTGGCAGAAGATGCGATAAAGCGGCACCGATGCGAACCCCAGCCCCAGCATCGCCAGCGCCGCCGCAGCGGCAGTCAGCGCGACCTTGCGATTGGAGCGCGCGCCCTCCATCAGCCCATCTTCGCGATCGAGATGAAGAACACCAGGATCACGAACCCGGCAAGGCTGAGGCCAAGCACGCGGTTGCGGTTGCGGCGGATCTCCTCGAAGCTCTTCTGCTCCGGGGGCGTGGTGTGTTGCGGGTCGGTCATCCTGCTCTCCTTACAGCGGAATGTAGCGATCGACGACGAGGGCGGCAAACAGCACGAACAGATAGAGCACCGAATAGGCGAACAGCTGCTTCTCGGGCTTCATGGTGTCGTCGTCCCCGCTGCGGGTACGCAGGCCCACGCGGATCGACAGGGCCAGGAACACGCTGGACAGCACCAGAGCCGAAATGCCGTAAATCGCGCCCGCGTGCTCCCTGCCCGGCAGCCACCACGGCAGGGCGCTCAGCGGCAGGAGCAGGACGGCATAGGCCAGGATCTGGCGGCGGGTGGCGCGTTCCCCGGCGACGACGGGCATCATCGGGATGCCGACCTTGGCGTATTCGGTCTTCACGAACAGCGCCAGTGCCCAGAAGTGCGGCGGGGTCCAGAAGAAGATGATCGCGAAAAGCACCACCGGCATCGGCGAGATGTGCCCGGTGGCGGCGATCCAGCCGATCAGCGGCGGAAACGCGCCCGCGCCGCCGCCGATGACGATGTTCTGCGGGGTGCGTGGCTTGAGCCAGATCGTGTAGACGACGGCGTAGTAGACGATGGAGATCGCCAGGATCGCCGCTGCCAGCCAGCTTATCGCAAAGCCCATCAGGAACACCGAAGCACCGCACAGGATGCCCGCGAAGTCCCGCGCGGTGGTGCGGTCCAGTCGGCCCTGCGGCAACGGCCGTTTGGCGGTGCGCTTCATCCCGGCGTCGAGATCGGCCTCCCACCACTGGTTCAGCGCGGCAGCCCCCCCCGCCCCCATGGCGATGCACAGGATGGCGGTGAAGCCCAGCACCGGATGAATGCCGACGGGCGCGGCAAGCAGCCCGCACAGGCCGGTGAAGATCACCAGGCTCATCACGCGCGGCTTGGTCAACGCGATCAGGTCGCGCCAGTCTGCGGGCGCCGGAGTGGCCGCCATCCGCGAAGGAGGAATCGAATTCGAGGGGGTCATGATGGGCCGCCCATACACCCAGGGAACGATTCAGGCGAGTGCCAGAACGTCCCAGGCTTAGGTTACAGGCTTGGTTGCAGCCGTTCCGGATCGCTTTCGGAACGGCTGCAAGCGATCAATGGTGTGCCGTTTCGCCGATGACCGGCAGGGTTTCGAACTGGTGGAAAGGCGGCGGGCTGGTCAGCGTCCATTCCAGCGTGGTCGCGCCTTCACCCCAGTAGTTGTCCGAGGCCTTCTTGCCCGCGGCATAGGCGTAGGCGATGTTGATGAACCATACCACGAGGCTGGCGGCCATCACCATGTAGCCCACCGTCGCAACGTGGTTCCAGTGGGTGTAGGCCTCCGCATAGTCCGGATAGCGGCGCGGCATGCCCTGCAGCCCCAGGAAATGCATGGGGAAGAAGATCATGTTCACGCCCACGAAGAAGATCCAGAAGTGGACGTGGGCCAGCAGTTCCGAATGCATCTTGCCGCTCATCTTCGGGAACCAGTAGTAGAACCCCGCGAAGAGCGCCGTCACTGCACCCAGGGAAAGCACGTAGTGGAAGTGCGCCACGACGAAGTAAGTGTCGTGCACCACGTCGTCCACGCCGCCGTTGGCGAGATAGACGCCGGTGACGCCGCCTACGGTGAACAGGAAGATGAAGCCGAAGGCCCAGACCATCGGCGACTTGAACTCAACCGAGCCGCCCCACATCGTGGCGATCCACGAGAAGATCTTCACGCCGGTGGGCACCGCGATGACCATGGTGGCAGCGGTGAAGTACATCTTGGTGTTCACCGACAGGCCGGTGGCATACATGTGGTGCGCCCACACGATGAAGCCCACCACCCCGATCGCAACCATCGCGTAGGCCATGCCGAGATAGCCGAACACGGGCTTCTTCGAGAAGGTCGAGACGATCTGCGAGATGATACCGAAGCCCGGCAGGATCATGATGTAGACTTCGGGGTGGCCGAAGAACCAGAACAGGTGCTGGTAGAGCACCGGATCGCCGCCGCCCGACGCGTCGAAGAAGGTGGTGCCGAAGTTGCGATCCGTCAGCAGCATGGTGATCGCGGCGGCGAGGACCGGCAGCGAGAGCAGCAGCAGGAACGCGGTGACCAGCACCGACCACACGAACAGCGGCATCTTGTGGATGGTCATCCCCGGTGCGCGCATGTTGAAGATCGTGGTGATGAAGTTGATCGCGCCCATGATCGAGCCGGCACCGGCAAGGTGGAGCGAGAAGATGCCGAAGTCCACCGCAGGTCCGGGCGAACCGCTGGTCGATAGCGGGGCGTAGACCGTCCAGCCCGTGCCCGCGCCGTTGCCCGTGCCGCCCGGCACGAAGGCGGAACACAGCAACGAACAGAAGCCCGCCACCGTCAGCCAGAACGAGATATTGTTCATGCGCGGGAACGCCATGTCCGGCGCGCCGATCATGATGGGCACGAACCAGTTGCCGAACCCACCGATGATCGCCGGCATCACCATGAAGAACACCATGATCAGGCCGTGGGCGGTGATCAGCACGTTCCAGGTATGCAGCGTGGTGTTGAAGTCCGGGTTCACGGCACCGAACCAGCGCGCGAACGTATCGAGATACTGGATGCCCGGCTCGTTCAGCTCGACGCGCATCATGCCCGAGAACGCGCCCCCGATGATCCCCGCGATGATCGCGAAGATCAGGTACATCGTGCCGATGTCCTTGTGGTTGGTGGACATGAACCAGCGCGCGAAGAACGCGGGCTTGTGTTCGTGATGATGGCCGTGGTCTTCCGGGTGAGCCTGGAAGTGGTCAGCGGTGGTTGCCATGGTGGAACCCTGTCCTCTCGTATCGCTTATTCGGCTTCGGCGGTCGCTTCACCAGCAGGTGCTTCGGAAGCATCGCCGGCGGGAGCGGCGGCAGGAGCCGCAGCGGGTTCGGCAGCGGTGGTTGCGGGCTTCTGCCCGTCGATCGCGCCACCGGCATGGGTCAGGACCCAGGCGTTGTATTTGTCACGCGGCAGGGCTTCCACCGCGATCGGCATGTAGCCGTGCTTGGCACCGCACAGCTCGGAACACTGGCCGTAATAGACGCCCGGCTTCTCGATGAAGAGCACCTTTTCGTTGATGCGGCCCGGCACGGCGTCCAGCTTGAACCACAGTGACGGCACCGCAAACGAGTGGATCACGTCAGCGGCGGTAATCTGCAGGCGGATCGGTTCGCCCGCAGGCACGACCATGCGGTTGTCCACTTCGAGATGCGAGGGGCCGTCCCAGGGCTTGGAGCCGACTTCGCGCACGCCGTTGTTGATGGTCGGCTCGCCCGGAATGTTCAGCATGTTCGAGATCACCTCGAAGTCGCCGTTGTCGGGGTAGCCGTAAGTCCAGAACCATTGGTTGCCGGTGATCTTGACGGTCAGCGCGGTCTTGGGCGCGGGCTTGTACTGCTTGGCGATGAGGTCGATCGAGGGGATCGCGATGCCCACCAGGATCAGCACCGGCAGCAGCGTCCAGACGACTTCGAGAACGGTGTTGTGGCTGGTCTTGGAGGCGACCGGATTCGCGCGGCGGTTGAAGCGCACGATGATGATCGCCAGCAGGATCAGCACGAACAGCGAGATGATCGCGCAGACCCACAGCAGGCCATGATGCAGCCATTCGCCGTAAACGCCCGTGGGCGAGAACTGCGCCTGCAGGTTCAGGCCGCCGTCTACCGGCATGCCGATGCCCGGTGTCGGTGCCATGGGAGTGTAGCTGCCGGCGCTCGAAGCCATGGCGGCACCGTTCGCTGCGCCGGTTGCCAGCGCGGAAGGTGCGGCGGGCGCATCCTGTGCAAAACTCGGCACCGCTGCGGCCAGAAGGCCGATCGCGGAAAGTCCAAGGGCCTTGCCGACCCTTCCAGCACTCATGGAAATCTTGCCCAATGTCATGGTTTTTTGCGCTTCCACTTCCTTCGAACGCCCGTGCCGTTTCAACGACTTCAGGCGCACCCCTATCATGGCGGCGTTTTCGCCCCCCTTTGGGGTGGGCTATACGCGGCCTTGCCGCCCGTCTCAAGCGCCTCTAGGGGAATTTTTGCCGTAACGTGCGGAACTGCCGCGCGAACTCGTCCGAATTACTGACCAAGGAATAAGTCGCAAATGCTCGAAGAAGAGGTCCTCGCCGAATTCCGCGCCTGCAAAGCGCTGCTGGAAGGACACTTCCTGCTCTCGTCCGGCCGCCACAGCGCGTATTACCTGCAGTGCGCCCGCGTCCTTATGAACCCGGACCGCGCCGCCCGGCTTGCCGTGGCGATCGCCGCCAAGCTGCCGCACGACATCCGCAAGCAGATCACCAAGGTCGTCTCGCCCGCGATGGGCGGCGTCATCATCGGCCAGGAAATGGGCCGCGCCCTTCAGGTTGACGCGATGTTCGTCGAACGTCCCACCGGCACGTTCGAACTGCGCCGCGGCTTCGCGCTGGAGCCGGGCGACAAGGTGCTGATGGTGGAGGACGTCGTCACCACCGGCCTTTCCAGCCGCGAGGCGATCAAGGCCATCGAGGAAGCCGGCGGCACCGTAATCGCAGCGGCTTCGCTGGTGGACCGCTCTGCCGGGTCGGTGGATCTGGGCGTGCCGTTCTTCCCGCTGGTGGCACTCAACTTCCCCACCTATGCGCCGGACGAACTGCCACCCGAACTGGCCGGCACGCAGGCCGTGAAGCCCGGCAGCCGCGCCCAGTAATCCCTGGCCAGTAACCAGCCTTTGATCGGATAAGCGAATGAACGTGCTCAAGCCTGCCCGCCTGCGTCTCGGCGTCAACATCGACCATGTGGCGACGATCCGGAACGCGCGCGGCGGCGAGCACCCGGACCCGGCACGCGCCGCGCAGATCGTCGCACGCGCCGGGGGCGACGGCATCACCGTGCATCTGCGCGAGGATCGGCGCCACATCCGCGACGACGACCTGTTGCGTGTCGCCGACGCCACGGGCCTGCCGATCAATCTGGAAATGGCGGCAACGGACGAGATGCTGGAGATCGCCCTGCGCCACCGTCCCCACGCCGCCTGCATCGTACCGGAGCGGCGCGAGGAGCGCACGACCGAGGGTGGGCTGGACGCGGCGGGCCAGCACAACCGTCTGGCGCCCATCGTCTCGCGCCTCTCCGACGCAGGAATCCGCGTCAGCCTGTTCATCGCCCCGGACCCGCGCCAGATCGAGGCGGCGATGAAGCTGGGTGCACCGGTGGTAGAATTCCACACCGGCGAATATGCCCATGCCGAAGGCGAGGCCGTGGCCCATGAGCTGCGCCGCATCGTCGACATGGCGGCGCTGGCCGCCAAGAATGGCATCGAGCCGCACGCCGGCCATGGCCTGACTTACGAGAACGTTCAGCCCATCGCCGCCATTCCGCAACTGGCGGAACTCAACATCGGGCACTACCTCATCGGCGAGGCGATCTTCATCGGACTGGAAGCCAGTGTGAAAAAGATGCGCGCGCTGATGGACGAGGTGCGGTGATGTTCCAGACACATGTCTTTCCATGCCCGGAAGGACGGGCATGATCGTCGGCCTCGGCTCGGACCTGTGCAACATCGAGCGGATCGCCAGTTCGCTCGACCGCTACGGTGACCGCTTCCTCAACCGCGTCTTCACCGAAGTGGAACGCGCCAAGGCGGCCCGCCGCCCGCATACGGTCGCGGGCACGCTGGCCAAGCGTTTCGCTGCCAAGGAAGCCTTTTCCAAGGCGGTCGGAACCGGGTTCAAGGCAGGCGTGTTCATGAAGGACATCGGCGTCGTCAACGCCCCGTCCGGCGCGCCTACCCTGGCGCTGACGGGTGGAGCGAAGGCCCGGCTCGATTCGCTGATCCCCGCCGCCCACGAAGCTTTCATTCACCTGACGCTCACTGACGACCACCCATGGGCGCAGGCCTTCGTGATCATCGAAGCGCGCCCGATCGCCTGACCCTTCCCCCGATAGCGCCGAGTTCCCCCCGCATGACCGAACAGACCGCCCGGCCGAACTCTGCCGACGCCGCGCCCGGACCCTCTGGCACCGAGGCAAAGCCGTCCGAGACTTCGCGCCCGGCCACGAACTGGTGGCACGAGTTGCGCGGGCTCATGGTCATGCTGCTGGGGGTGCTGGCGTTCCATTCCTTCGTCGCCAAGCCGTTCTACATTCCGTCGATCTCGATGATGCCGGGGCTGCTGGTGGGCGACCGGCTGGTGGTATCGAAGTATCCCTATGGCTGGAACTGGTCTTCGCTCAGCTTCCACCTGCTACCCCGTTCGAAGACGCGGGTAATGGGCGGCGTACCGGCCTATGGCGACATCGTCATCGTCGTGCCCGGTAATCGCAAGGCCGACCTGATCAAGCGCGTGGTCGCCCGCCCCGGTGATCGTATCGCCGTGATCGACGGACGCATCCGCCTCAACGGCAGGTTCATCCCGCGTGAGATCGAGCCGCCGGTGCAGATCCCCGCGGATGACAAGCTGACCTGCGAAGGGCAGGAGCCGGGCCATTGCTACGACGGGTTCGAGCAGTTCCGCACCCGCCTGCCTTCGGGCAAGGAGGTCTACGAACTTCCGACTTACCGCGAAACGCTGCCCAACGGGGCCAGCTACCAGATCATCGACTACGTCAGCCAGCCGCTGGACGACTACCCCGAAGTGCAGGTGCCCGAAGGCCACGTCTTCCTGATGGGCGACGACCGCGACCGTTCCGCCGACAGCCGCGCGCCGTTTATCACCAACTGGCAGGGTCAGCCCGACGGCGGCCTGAACGGTCCCGTGCCGCTCTCCGACATCGGCGGGCGGGCAGAGTTCATTACGTTCTCGCTCGACGGGTCGCAGACGTGGAACCCGCTGACCTGGTGGCCCGCCCTGCGCGATGGGCGGGCCTTCACCAGCCTGCGCCCGCGCATCGACCCTGCCAAAGCCTACTGAGCCGCGATGGCGCGCAAGTTCCTCTATGTCGTCGCAGGGCTGACGGTGGCGGTCCTCACGGCGATGCTGGCGCTGTGGTACTGGTCGGAAGAACTGACCGAGATGGCCTTCGTGCCCGGCGTGTCCTTTGCCCAGCAGAACGCGCTGCCGCCCGAATCGTGGGAGAACCCGGCGATGTGGGTGGGGCGCCCCGGCATGAAGGACGATCCGTCGGCATGGCTTCCGCCCACCATTGATCCCGCGAAAGAGCGCCTGCCGGTGGCAGTGTTCTTCGTCCATCCCACCAGCTACATCGCGCGTGATGCATGGAATGCAGCGCTGGACGACGCTGTCAGCCGCGACCGCGCCAACCTGTTCGTGCAGGGCATGGCCAGCCCGTTCAACGCGGGCGAGATCTGGGCGCCGCGCTATCGTCAGGCCGCTGTCGGCGCGTTTCTGACCGCCAAACCCGAAGCGGCGCAGGCAATCGACCTTGCCTATCGCGACGTCCTTGCCGCTTTCGAGATATTCCGGCGGCACCTGCAGCCCAGCCAGCCCATCGCGCTAGTCGGACACAGCCAGGGCGCGTTCCTGCTGCGCCGCCTGATGCGCGACCGGATCGCCGGCACGCCGCTGACCGGGCGGCTGGTCGGCGCATGGGTGATTGGCTGGCCGGTATCGCTGGCGCACGACCTGCCGAAGATGGGCGTCCCGGCCTGCGCCCGCGCAGATGAAACCGGCTGCGTGCAAAGCTGGCTTTCCGTCGCCGACCCGGCGGATACGGAAATGCTGCAAAAGGCCTATGCCCGCCGCATCGGGCTGGACGCGCAATCGGTCGCGGGCAGCCCGTTCCTGTGCTCCAACCCGCTCACCGGCGTGCCCGACACCGCCGCCGGGGCCGAGGCGAACCTCGGCACGCTGGTGCCCGACTTCAAGGCGCGCACCGGATCGATGGCGGTGCAGGTGGTGCCCGCCGCCTGCGGTCCGGATCATTTCCTCCACATCGGCCCGCCGCCAAAGCTGGACCTTGGCGCCTATGTGCTTCCCGGAAACAACTACCACCTCTATGACATGACCCTGTTCTGGGCCAACCTCAGGGCCGATTTCGAAAGGCGCACCCAAGCGTGGCTGGCGAAGCAGCAAAAGTGATCCCCACGACCAGCTCGCTGGAGTTCAGAGACGCCCTGCCCGACGCGGGCGCGCTGCTGGGGCTGGATCTTGGCACGCAGACCATCGGCACCGCGTTCTGCGACGCGGGCTGGCGCTTCGCCTCCCCCGGCAAGACGATCAGACGCGGCAAGTTCGGCGCGGACAAGGCGCTGCTCGAAGACCTGATCCGCGAACGCTCGATCCGGGGCATCGTCATCGGGTTGCCGCTCAACATGGACGGCAGCGAAGGCCCCCGCGCGCAGTCCAGCCGCGCCTATGCCCGCAACCTCTCGGTGCTTGGCCTGCCGATCCTGCTGTGGGACGAACGCTGGTCCACCTCCGGCGCCGAACGCGGCCTCATCGAACAGGACATGAGCCGCGCCAAGCGCAAGGACCGCATCGATTCGGCAGCGGCAGCAGTGATCCTGCAAGGCGCCATCGACGCGCTGGCAGGCGGGATGTTCTGACCAAGGGCAAGCAGGCCGAAACTTGGCGACCGTTCACGCTTCCCTTACGCTGCAAGCCGACCTTCTGAACGCGCGCCCTTGCGGACGTTCAGCAATCAAATGACGCGCACAGCTTGTTCGCACGCGGCCAAAGCATTGCGAGCAAGCTGGTCTAGCCACGTGTCTTCTGAGGGCTCGGTCCAAGGTCGGAGAACTTCCACTAAAACAGGATCAGCAACCAACTCGGCAGCCTCGAAGACAGGCATGCTCACCCGGTCACCAGCCAGTGCCTGTAGAACAAGAGGCAGGGCAAGACTACGATCGCGCCGAGCTATGCCGACGAGCGCCTCTGCCCTTACGACGTCGTGTTCATCGTCGGCGGCTGTCAGCAGCGCCTCCCGGATTTCGGGCGTGTCGGCCTCCTCTGATGCCAAAAGCATCGTAGCCCAGTCTCGGTTTGAGAGGTCGTCGTCCCGCGTCATCGCGATTAGCTGTCGCATGTTGGCCTCAGCAAAGGTGGAGCCTGAAAGCGGCACCTCCTCAGCAATGACTGCCTTCAAGAAGTCAGAAGTGGGCTCGTAGCGATCTGTCACCGAACGATTGTATCACCGATCACGAACGGCAGCTATCCACCGAGGCTGTGTGAGAACGCGTTGTTTGTTTTTGATTAGCAGGCGCACGTAGGCTCCTTGGGTTCAGCCTCTCATCGCCACGATCATCTTC
>NZ_JBNPXM010000012.1:0-129481 GCF_050433305.1 Novosphingobium gossypii
AGCATCATGCCCGACGCGCTTGTGCAGGCGTCCGGGCCATCGTATTTAACCGCTGGACTCTCGTTATGATCGAGGGACTGCCGGGGGGCAGGTCAGGATCAATGCCGCTTTCAAGCTGCTCGCGCGCTTCGTCTCTTTTGTCTCGCGCCTCCTTGAGGCCCACATCCGGATAGCGGCCTAGCGCCATCTTCTTCTCGATCCCGTGAAAGCGGAATTTGACCCGCCAAAGTAGCGAACCATTCGGCTTCACAAGGAGGTAAAGCCCCTTTCCATCGGCGACTTTATAGTCCTTTTCGCGAGGTTTAAGCGCATTGATCTGGATCGTTGTCAGCATCTGGGGGCCTCGATTCTTGAGGATCGAAAAGGCCCCCGATTCGGGGCCCCCAAATCACCTGGACGGAGATGGATAAAGGGGGACACCACCGGAAAGCCGATGCCGTATTATGCCTGATTTCCGGGGGTTTTTGGAGCGAAAAAACGCTTGACAAAAGGGTGCCGTGGTGCCGCTTACGTGACTCGAACACGTGACCCCATCATTACGAATGATGTGCTCTACCAACTGAGCTAAAGCGGCGTCCCTTGCGGGCAGGGGCGGCGTTTACATGCGCTGTGCGGCGGATGCAATTGCCTTTTGCGCATTTTTGCCATCGTTCGACCTCCCTTGGGAAGTTTCACGAATGGTGGGCGGTGAGGGGCTCGAACCCCCGACCCTCTCGGTGTAAACGAGATGCTCTACCAACTGAGCTAACCGCCCGCTTGCGCGTTGCGGGGCTATTGCCGTCTTGGATGCGCGACGTCAATGGCGATCCGCGCCATCCTTCGGTGGAAAACCGTCCTGACGCTTACCAGTCGAACCAGCGGCGGCGGCGGCTGACCAGCGGCCTGCCTTCGCCCGCGTCAGTGACGACGGCATGGGGTTCGTAGACGGGCGCGGGGTGGCCCTGGGCCAGCGCGTCGGCGCGGGCCTCGGCACGGGCGGCGCGCAGTTCGGCGTCGCGGATTCGGACGTCGGCGTCGCGGGCCGCCAGTTCGCCGCGACGTTCACGGGCGATGGCGTAGTAATGGCTCCACATCTGGCTGTGCGCGAAGGCCAGCGCGAGGCCGCCGATGATCGCCAGGTTCTTGAGCGCCATGATCCGCTGCATCGGATCGCCGATCTGGTGGTGGAAGAACAGCACGGTCAGCGCGGTGAAGCCCGCCAGCAGCAGCGCCACCAGACGCACCATGAACCCGGCGGCAAGGCACAGCCCGCCGAGGAGTTCGAACAGGCCGGTGGGAATGGCAAGGCCCCCCGGAAGGCCGGCAGCGACGATCATCGTCTCGGTCGCGGAAATGTCGGCCAGCTTGCCGGCCCCGGAGAAGATGAAGATGAGGGCGATAAGGATGCGCCCGATGATGGCGGCGATCTTCGACACGGCATGTCTCCCGGCCAGTTCGTTATGCCGGGAGAAGCGAGGATCGCGCGGGTTTGTTCCCGCCGCCGGTTTCTTCCGCTCAGAGGCGGGGGAGCGTGACCCCGCGCTGCCCCATGTACTTGCCCGCGCGATCGGCATAGCTGGTTTCGCACGGTTCGTTGCCCTTGAGGAACAGGAACTGGCAGGCGCCCTCGTTCGCGTAGATCTTGGCGGGCAGCGGGGTGGTGTTGGAGAATTCCAGCGTGACGTGCCCTTCCCAGCCCGGTTCCAGCGGGGTGACGTTCACGATGATGCCGCAGCGCGCATATGTGCTCTTGCCCAGGCAGATCACCAGAACGTCGCGCGGCACGCGGAAATATTCCACCGTCCGCGCCAGCGCGAAGGAGTTGGGCGGGATGACGCAGACGTCGGTCGTGCGGTCCACGAACGAGTTCGCCGCAAAGTCCTTGGGATCGACCACGGCCGAATCGACATTGGTGAAGATCTTGAATTCCGGCGCCACGCGGGCGTCGTAGCCGTAGGACGACAGGCCATAGGAAATGCACCCGTCACGGCGCTGCGCCTCCACGAACGGCTCGATCATGCCGTGTTCGGTGGCCTGGGTGCGGATCCATTTGTCGCTGAGAATAGACATGGCGAGGGTGATTGCCCAAGCCGCGCGGGCGGGCAAGAGCGATGAGCGGTTTTGTCCACGCCGCAGGCCGCCGCCCGCATAATCGTAATGCTTAGAGACGCACCCTGCCGCCCGCCATACCCTGCCCGCTCAATCTGGCCAACCAGGGACGGGAGCCACGCCGATGATCGAAGCAGCCACCGCCACGCGCACTTCCGCCGGGCTCGATGCCGGCGCAGCGAGCAGCGCTCCGCCCCCGTCACGCGATCATGTCGTCGTCAGCGGCGATACCGTATCGGCCATCGCGGCGAAGTCCGGCGTCACGGTAGAGGCGCTGATCGCTGCCAATCCGCAGATCGACAACCCCAGCCTGATCTTCCCCGGCGACCGACTGGCCATCCCGGCAACGGCAGGCATGCGCGTGGTCGAGCATGGCGACACGTTCGGCGCCATCGCCCGCGAAGCCGGCCTCAGCGTGGGGCTGCTAAAAGCCGCCAATCCGCAGGTGCTGGACATCGACCGCATCTTTCCGGGGGACCGGATCGCCCTGCCCTCGGTTCCGCCCACCTCGGTCGCAGCGCGCGGCGAACCGGTGAACACTTCTGCAACGGTGAACGACACGCGGCCCTCCACCAATCAGCCTTCCGCCACTCAGGCCACCACAGCCGTCGCCACCACTTCGGGCGTCAGCGAAGGCGCGCTGCACTTGTCCGCGCAGGACGTGACGAACATCAAGAAGACGCTGCAGACCGAATGGGTGCAGTCCGCCGGGGATGCGCAGGCGCGCGGCATCGTCGATACGATCCTGAACCGGCAGGCATCGGGGCACTGGGGCGACAGCGTGGCCGACGTGGTCAATGCCCGCAACCAGTTCTCCGACATCAACGGCCCGATTTCGCGGCGCGACGGGCGCACCTCGGTGGACCAGCTCCCCGAATCGCGGATTTCTTCGCGCGTGGACACGCTGGTCGACACGTATCTGGCGGAGCGCGCGGCAGGCACCCCTTCCAGCGTTGGCGACAACCTGAACTACGCCAATCCGCACTTCTCGGACGCGCGCAATCTGGGTTGGATCAATGCGCTTGAAGGGCCGGTGCTGGGACGCGGGAATGCCGTGCACCATCATGGCACCACGCCTGACCTGCAGAGCCATCGTCCGGGCGCGTTCGAGGTTGTTCTACCTTGAAATAATACGCTAGTCTGGTGCTCGTGACACCGCACGCTCTCCGCTTCGCCCCCGCCTTTCTGGCTGCCCCCGTCCTTGCAGTCGGGCTCGTCGCCTGTAACGCGCAGCCCGACGCCCGAGCCGAGGCGTCGGCATCCGCTTCGGCCAAGGCCACGCCCGACGCCGCGGCGCTGGCACGGTCAGAGGCGTTGGCGCAGCGCGAACAGGCACAGCTGGCCTGGCTGAAGAAGACGCTGGACGTTCCCGCCCATGCGCAGGTCTACGAGGCTGCCGTGGGCCAGTCCCGCGGTCGTGCAGCGCATTGCCCGACCCAACGCTGCATCGAAACGGGCCTGAGGCGCCGGGAAACCCGGCTGAACTTCGCGGAAGGAAAGCCCGCCCGCATTCCCGGCCTGCCCTTCCCTTCCGGCCAGTTCGCGCGGGACGAAGCCGGATTTAGCGGCCCGGTGCGGATCGTTCCGCTGATCGACGGCAAGGCCATGCTGGTGATCGCCCTTTCCTTCAAGGGCCGCCCGTCCTGCACGATGGACGGCGTGATGACGCGCGATGAAGGCACGAACACCTGGACGGTCGCTTCGCTGGATGAAGGACTGCCCACGATGGTCCTGACGCCCGGCGATGAGAAGACGTTCTCGCTTTCCTATGCAGAAGCCGGCCACCAGCCGTATCAGGTCGATTATTGCACCCAGGGCACCAGCATCGACGGTAAATACAGGCTGGCGGGCTGAAGCGCCTTATTCTCCGTTTAACACACGGGTGTTATGCCCCGCGCCATGACCGCCAGAATCCTCGTCGTCTTCGGCACTCGCCCCGAAGCCATCAAGCTGTTCCCGCTCATCCATGCGCTGAAGGCCGATCCGCGATTCGAATGCGTGGTCTGCGTGTCGGCGCAGCATCGCCAGATGCTGGATCAGGTGCTGGACATCGCCGGCATCGTGCCCGACCACGACCTTGACGTCATGCAGCCCGACCAGACGCTCGATGGCCTGACCGCGAACCTGCTGACCGGGCTTGGCAGGGTGATGGATGCGGTGAAGCCGGGCCGCGTCATCGTGCAGGGCGATACCGCCACGGCCATGTCGGGCGCGCTGGCGGCCTATTACCGCAAGATCCCGGTCGATCACGTCGAAGCGGGGCTGCGCAGCTACAGCATCTATCACCCCTGGCCCGAAGAGGTGAACCGCAAGATCATCGGCGCCATGGCATCGCTGCACTTCGCGCCGACCACCACCAGCGAAGCTGCGCTGCTGCGCGAGAACGTGGCGCAGACCCGCGTCCACGTCACCGGCAACACGGTGATCGACGCGCTACACTGGGTGACGGCGGAGATCGAGCGCAACCCTGCCCTGGCGGCAGGTCTGGCCGATCTCGAAGCGCGCTTTGCCGGCAAGCGCATCATCGGCGTCACCAGCCACCGGCGCGAGAATTTCGGCGAAGGCATGGAGCAGATCGCCCTTGCCATCCGCCAGATCGCAGAGCGGCCTGACACTGCCGTGATCTTCCCCGTCCACCTCAACCCCAACGTGCGCAAGGTGATGAACGAGCGTCTGTCCGGCCTCGACAACGTGGCCCTGATCGAGCCCTTGGACTATCCGCACTTCGCGCGCCTGCTGGCGATCAGCGAGATCATGCTGACCGATTCGGGCGGCGTGCAGGAAGAAGCCCCCGCGCTGGGCAAGCCGGTGCTGGTCATGCGCGAAACCACCGAAAGGCCCGAAGGCGTCGAGGCCGGGACCGCGAAACTCGTCGGCACCGACGCCGCACACATCGTTACCGAATTATCAACCCTGCTCGACGATAAGACCGCCTACGAGGCCATGGCGCGCGCCCACAATCCGTTCGGGGACGGGCAGACATCGCGCCGCATCCTGGAGCTGCTTGCGAATGAAATCTGACAACAAACCTGCAGTGTGCGTGGTCGGCCTCGGCTATATCGGCCTTCCCACCGCCGCCGTCATCGCGCGCTCGGGCAGCAGGGTGCTGGGCCTAGACGTCTCGCAGAAGGTGGTGGACACCATCAACCGCGGCGAAATCCATATCGAGGAAGTGGACCTCGACGGTCTGGTGCAGGGCGTGGTCGCGCGCGGGCTGCTGTCGGCCTCGCTGGACGTGGCGCCTGCCGACGTCTTCGTGATCGCCGTGCCCACCCCGTTCGACAAGGATCATGCGCCGGACATTTCCTATGTCCTTGCCGCCGGACGCACCATCGCGCCGGTGCTGAAGGCGGGCGACGTGGTGATCCTCGAATCGACTTCGCCGGTCGGCACCACCGAGCAATTGCGCGACATGATCGCGGAGATGCGCCCCGACCTGAAAATTCCCGGTTTGACGCGGGAAACGCCGGACATCTCCATCGCCTATTGTCCCGAGCGCGTCCTGCCGGGCCGCATCCTGGAAGAGCTGACCAACAACGACCGCTCCATCGGCGGCATCACCCCACGCTGTGCGCGCAAGGCGCTGGCCTTCTACAAGCGTTTCGTGCGCGGCGAATGCGTGACCACCGATGCCCGCTCGGCCGAAATGACCAAGCTGGTCGAGAACGCCTATCGCGACGTCAACATCGCCTTCGCCAACGAACTGTCCATCGTCTCGGATCGCATGGGGCTGGACGTGTGGGAGGTGATCCGTCTGGCGAATCGCCACCCGCGTGTGAACATCCTGTCCCCCGGCCCCGGTGTCGGCGGCCACTGCATCGCGGTGGACCCATGGTTCATCGTCCACGGCGCGCCGGAGGAAACGCCGCTGATCCGCACCGCGCGCGGCGTCAACGACGGCAAGATGCACCACGTCATCGCCAAGGCCGAAGCCTTGATCGAAGCGCACCCGGACGCAAAGATCGCCTGCCTCGGCCTTGCCTTCAAGGCCAACATCGACGACTTCCGCGAAAGCCCCGCCCGCTTCGTCGCCAGCCGGCTGGCGCGCAAGTTCGGTGAACGGGTCCACATCGTCGAGCCTTATGCCGCCGAACTCCCCATCGAATTCACCGATACCGGCGCAAGGCAGATCGACGTCGACGATGCGCTGGAAAGCTGCGACATCCTGATCGTGCTAGTAGACCACGACGTGTTCCGCGTGGTCCCGCTGGCCGAACGCGCCGACAAGCTGGTCTACGACACGCGCGGCATCTGGCCCGACCAGCCCCGCGTCGTGCGCGAAGAAGCGGCAAAGCTGGCACTGGCAGTCTGAACCCGATCCTTCCCTGATCAGGGAGGATCGAGCCAACCCATATCCCTGAAATCCAACATCGATTCGAGGCCATCGTCCGTCGCTGGCGACAAGGCGGTTCATCTCAGCGCAACATCCTCTATGAAGCGATGAACCGTGCGAGAGGGGCGATGGCTTCCCGGCAGCCTTTCTGGCGCGGTAAGACTTGGGCGTTATAACTCCCTTCCATGAAATTCGTTCCCGCATTCGCACTTGCCGCTCTTGCCCTGCTGACCCAGCCTGCGGTGTCGCAGTCGGCAACGGCCCGCCCGCTGCAGTGCGCGCCTTATGCCCGGGAACACTCCGCCATCGACATCCACGGCAACGCCGCAACGTGGTGGGGTCAGGCCGAAGGAACTTACGCCCGCGGCAAGACCCCGCTGACCGGTTCGGTGCTGGTCTTCAAGGCAACCGGGGCTATGCCGGTGGGCCATGTCGCCGTGGTCAGCAAGATCGTCGACGAGCGCCACGTGGTGCTGAACCACGCCAACTGGTCGCGCCCCGGCATGATCGAACGCTCGGCCATGGCCGAAGACGTATCGGCCAACGGCGACTGGAGCAGCGTGCGCGTATGGTACGCCCCCACCCAGTCGATGGGCCTGCGCGCCAGCCCGACCTTCGGCTTCATCTACGCCCCCGGTTCGGACGCCCACACCACCCTCGCCGTAGACAGCGCCCCCTCGGACAGCTTCCAGGCTGCCTTCGCCGACCTGCCCAAGCAGGGCTGAACGGCTGCGGCGACGGCCCCAAGGCGAACACTAAGCCGCCCCTTCCAAATTCTGCGCTTCTGACAGACGGCGCCATCTTGGTTGGCTGGTTACAAGCCTGAGCCATCGGCTTGTCAGGCCCTGAACAAGTTCAGGGTGATAGTAGAGATGGGTGGGTCGCGGACACCCCGTCAATCAGGCAAGTGGCAGTTTTGACAGGTTTCATCAAAAAGCCAGTACGGCATTAAGTACGAAAAATATTGCTGCCCGCATTCTCCGCATCGCCAGAATACCGACAAGACGGAAAATGCTGTAGTGCTGACGAGCATAGGGACAATGCAAAGTACAAATAGGGCGATAGGAAAGATTGCGTATTCTGAGAACAGTAATGTTGTAATGGCTAAGGCTGTGAAGGTGGCGGCAAACGGGTATATGCCTATGGCCGTCAGCCAAAAACGTGCTCGTTCGTGCGTCACCTATCACCTTTCAAAGTCATTCCAATACCCTCATACATTCCCTTTTATCTTCCTCTCAAGGTCTGCAAAGGGGCGTTACTCGCCATTCCGGTGGCCACCTTTAGCACGAACTCCCGGTAAGCTTCCGCCGGCCGCCGCGGCATTGCCGCTCAAGCGCACTTCGCTCCAAACGCAGCCCGGCGCTTATTTCGGGGGTTCGATCAGCGCCAGCTTGCGCACCGAGCGTGTCGTCTGCACCACGAACAGGCCGATCAGCACCACGCCCACGCTGCCGACGAACCAGTCGAAGCCGGTCATCGCCTCCATGTCGCGCTGCTTGTCGCCCAGAACCAGCATTGCGAAAGTCAGCGTAATCAGGATCAGCCGCAGTTCGGTGGGTCCGGCGTTGAGGTAGGACAGCCGCATCTCGCCCAGAACGCGCACGGCCAGAAAAGCGTGGATGCACAGCAGCAGATAGCCGACCAGCGCGATCAGCGACACTTCCAGCCGCACGTAAGGGCTGACGCCAATACCCAGCAGGATCAGGAACGTGGCGAGGCCATCGCAGCTGTGATCGAGGAAATAGCCATAGCGCGGCCGCTCTATGTGGCGGAAACGGGCGAGGCTGCCGTCCATCGAATCGCCGAACCAGTGGATCAGGTATCCCGGAATGCACAGCCACAGCCAGTCCTCGTCAAGCAGGCTGGTGGCATATCCCGCGAAGATCAGAACCGCTCCGGTCATGCCGATGGCGGTCAGCAGGTCGGGCTTCACCCAGGCAGGCATCCGGGCGCAAAGCCAGTTCAGCAGCCGGCGCTCTCCGATGGCGAGGAGATTGCGCTGGATACGGGCGGGGGGCGCGATACGATTTTCCTGCATGGGCCCTTATTGTGACAAGTCGATGGCTTGGCAAGGCAAACCGCCCCTGCCCGCCCCCGCTCCATCGCGTTGCGGGGGACAACCGGCGGTTTCACTCCCCGATCAGGTGCACCGCGATCTCGCGCCGGTGGGGACGGCGGCGATGCTCGGCAAGGTAGAGGCCCTGCCAGGTGCCCAGCGCCATGCGCCCGCCGATCACCGGAATCTGCAGGTTCACGCCGGTCAGCGTGGCCTTGAGGTGCGCGGGCATGTCGTCCGGCCCTTCGTCGTCATGCAGGTAATGCGCGCCTTCCGGCGCCAGCCGGTCCAGCCATTGCGCCAGATCCACCCGCACTTCGCGCGCGGCATTTTCCTGTATCAGCAACGAAGCGGAAGTATGCCGGCACAGCAGGGTCAGCAGACCTTCGCCAATGCCCTCCCCCGCCAGCCACTCGGCCATGGCGCGGGTGATTTCGGTGAAACCCCGCCCGGGGGTGTCGATGGTCAGGATGGTCGATGCCTGTCTCACGCTGCCGTACTTGCGCGAAAGCGGCACGGCAATGCAAGCCTTCGCGAAGAGGGCCGGCACCACGGAAGAAACATCCGAATTAACTTCGATTAAACGCGCGCATGGCAAGAATATGGCCAATAGTGCCCTCACCCAAAGGAAGCACATGCGGCACGGTTCGAGGATGGTCACTGCAGCGCTGCCGATCGTGTTCCTGACGGGGCACGCCGGATCGCTGGCGCTTGCCGGAAGGGGGCAGACTGCGGGCTCGTTCGCCTGGCTGATCGCCGCGCCCGTGCTGGCCGGTCTGGCCTGCCTGTGGCGCACCCGCAGGGACGGTCCCGAAGGATGGCTGCCGCTGGGTGCCGCAATGCTGTTCTGGGCCGGCGGCATGGCATCGACCATGGTGGCCACGCTGTTCTTCGACATCGTTCGGGAAGACCAGCTTAGCATGTTGCTATACGTGCTGTACGGGGTGCCGCTGATCTTCGCACTTGCCAGTCCCGAAGATGAGAAATGGTCGGTTCGGCTGGTGGACGGGCTGCTGGCGGCGGCGCTGGGCTATCTCTACTACATCCACGTCACCGCCCTGATCGCCGCTGCCGCCACGCCGCAGAAGACCCTGCAGGCGCTGCAGATCATGTTCGATATCGAGAACCTTTATATCGCACTGTTCGCGATCATCCGGTTTTCCGCGCGCAACCGGGGCCGGGCGGAGTTTTTCCGGGCGATCGCCGTCTACGCCGTCGTCTACCTTTTCTCCGCCGCGTACATAAACCATTTCGAGGCCGAGGGCACTTATGGCCGCTGGCCGGACCTGCTGATCGACCTGCCCTTCGTGCTGCTGGCGTGGCATGCCCTTGGCGCAGGGTATCGGCTGGGCCTTGGCGAGGCGCCCAATGCGCCCGCCCGGGCACGCATCGTCCGGGCGGGCGGCCCGCTGCTGATCCCGGCCAGCCTGCTGACCGTCTCGGTCCTGCTGGTGTCGCGCGATCCGGTGATGGCGATCACCGGCTGCGTCATCGCATCGCTGGGCTATGGCCTGCGCACGATGCTTGTGCAGATCCGCAACTTCGAGGAGCAGGACGAGCTTACCCGCCTTTCGCATGTCGACGGGCTGACGGGAATCGCCAACCGCCGCCGCTTCGATGAAGTGCTGGTGCGCGAATGGGCCCGCCGCCGCCAGACCACGGGCCAGCTGGCGCTGCTGATGATCGACATCGATCACTTCAAGCAGCTGAACGACCGGTTCGGCCATGCCGTGGGCGACGACCGCCTGCGCTGCGTGGCTGCCGTGCTGGCCGGTTGTGCCCGGCGCGAAGCCGATCTGGTTGCACGCTACGGAGGCGAGGAATTCGCCGCGATCCTTTCCGGCATCGAACCGCAGGACGCCATCGCGATCGCCGAACGGATGCGCACGTCGGTGGAAGCGCTGTGCCTGACCTCGGGAGCGGGATCGGGGGTCGTCACCGTCAGCATCGGCCTGGCCTGCGCGCAGGCGCTGGATACGGACATGGCGGCTTTCGTCACCGCCGCCGACGCTGCCCTCTACGAAGCCAAGCGCAGCGGCCGCAACCGCGTCTCGCGACGTACTGCAACCCTGCTGCGGGCGGTGGAAGCGCCCGCAGCATCCAACGACGGCCGCGCCGCTTGACGCCGCCGCCTTTGCCGTGGCAGTAGCCCGTCACCACGACAGCGCGGGCCGCGCTGCGATGCGGGTGTAGCTCAATGGTAGAGCAGCAGCTTCCCAAGCTGAATACGAGGGTTCGATTCCCTTCACCCGCTCCACTCCCACCTGCCGAAACGAACATCGCACCAGATGCCGCACAGCAAAACGCCCGCCATTCCAGTGGAATGACGGGCGCGCAATCCTATCGCCGCAGTGTTCCGGCGATCATTCCCACTCGATCGTGCCGGGCGGCTTGCTGGTGTAGTCGTAGACGACGCGGTTGATGCCCTTCACCTCGTTGATGATGCGGGTGGCGACACGGCTGAGGAAGGCGGCGTCGAAGGGATAGATGTCCGCCGTCATGCCGTCGGTCGACGTCACCGCGCGCAGGCCGCAGACGCTGTCGTACGTGCGGCCATCGCCCATCACGCCCACGGTCTTGACCGGCAGCAGCACCGCGAAAGCCTGCCAGATGGCGTCGTAGAGACCGGCGTTGCGGATTTCCTCAAGATAGACGGCGTCGGCCTTGCGCAGGATGTCGCAGCGTTCGCGGCTGACTTCGCCGGGGATGCGGATCGCCAGGCCCGGTCCGGGGAACGGGTGGCGGCCCACGAACACATCGGGCAGGCCCAGTTCGCGGCCCAGTTCGCGCACTTCGTCCTTGAACAGTTCGCGAAGCGGCTCGACCAGCTTCATGTTCATCCGCTCGGGCAGGCCGCCGACGTTGTGGTGGCTCTTGATCGTGACCGACGGGCCGCCGGTGAACGAAACGCTTTCGATCACGTCGGGGTAGAGCGTGCCCTGCGCGAGGAACTCGGCGCCGCCGATCTTGCGGGCCTCGTCCTCGAACACGTCGATGAAGGTCTTGCCGATGAACTTGCGCTTGGCCTCGGGGTCGGTGACGCCTTCAAGACCCTTGAGGAACAGCGTCGAGGCGTCGACGTGGACCAGCGGGATGTTGTAGTGGCCGCGGAACAGGCTGACGACCTGATCCGCCTCGCCCATGCGCATCAGGCCATGGTCGACGAAGACGCAGGTCAGCTGGTCGCCGATCGCTTCGTGGATCAGCACTGCGGCAACTGCCGAATCGACGCCGCCGGAAAGGCCGCAGATCACCCGGCCCTCACCCACCTGGGCGCGGATCTCGTCGATCTTGGTCTTGCGGAATTCCGCCATCGTCCAGTCGCCGGCAAGGCCGCAGACATGGCGCACGAAGTTCTTCAGCAGCTTGCCGCCATCGGGCGTGTGCACGACTTCGGGGTGGAACTGCATCGCGTAGATGCGCTTCTCGTCGTTGGCGATGACGGCGAAAGGCGCGCCGGGGCTGGAGGCGACCGGCCGGAAGCCGGGAGCCAGGCTGGTCACCTTGTCGCCGTGGCTCATCCATACCTGGTGCGTTTCGCCGACCTTCCACAGGCCGTTGAACAGCGCGCACTCGTCCGCGATCTCGATGAAGGCACGGCCGAATTCGCCGCCGTCGCCACCGGTCACTTCGCCGCCCATCTGATGCATCAGCGACTGCTGGCCGTAGCAGATGCCAAGGATCGGCAGGCCGCTGTCCAGGATCACGTCCGGAATGCGCGGGCCGTTCTCGTCCAGCACCGAAGCGGGCGATCCGGACAGAATCACGCCCACCGGGTTCATGCGGTGGAACGCTTCCTCGGCGGCATTGAAGGGCGCGATCTCGGAGTAGACGCCGGCTTCGCGCACGCGCCGCGCAATGAGCTGCGTCACCTGGCTGCCGAAGTCGACGATCAGGACGGATTCGGTCGAGTGGATATTCATGGCGGGGCCGTAGTATCGCGCAGGTTTCCTGTCCAGCCCCGCGCGCGTGAAGGCCTTGGAATCCGCTCCGAAGGCCCGCATGGTTGCGCGCTCGACCGTCGTTTTGCATTGCACCATGAAAACTGGCCAGAGCCTTGTGCCTAAAATTTAGGCAGAGCCGTTGATGTGCAAAAAACGGGTTCGAAAGGTGAAAAGTTATTACAGTTTGATGGCACTTGCGGGCTTTGCCAAATTCCCGAAATTTAGGCATTTACAAGCGCTCTACATAACTTCGGAACAGCAAGCCGTCCTCGTTTGTTGCGCAAATTGCAACTCAAATTGCCGGTTTTGAGTTTGTGCAATTTGTAAGCATCGCTATCTGCCGCACTGCAGCACGGAGCGCCGGAACGCTCCTGGCATGCGATAAAACGATAATAATGTTTGCAGGAGCTTACCAATGACCATCGTGCACCGCACGGTCGGTTTCGCAGCAGCCCTGGGCGCCAGCGCCCTCGCGTTCGCTCTGACCCTCGCCTGATTACCCAAAGGCGGGCCGCGAAGCCTCCATTACCCATTACCCATTACCCAGATACGAGGGCGGCCCCAAGGCCGCCCTTTTATTTTGCCGGGTTGCCGCGCACGCTGCACCGGGCAGCCCATGATTTTCCTACAAGGCCCGACCCTGCTACAATCGGAACGGCTCTTTCCATTCGTCGATCCCACTGCGTCCAGGCGGCCTTCGCAAAAGGCCCGTGCCCCATGTATTTCATCAACTAAGCTCGCGGTCTTTCAACCAGTTGCCGAACGCCGCCGCCATCTGGCCGCCACCTTGTGGAAAACCCCCGCTGCAGAGGCGGTTTCGCTTGGGTTTACCGGTCTCAAACCCTATATGCTGGTCATGTCCAGCAATCCCGAAAACAAGAACCAGAACTCGTATGGCGCCGATTCGATCAAGGTCCTGAAGGGCCTTGATGCCGTCCGCAAGCGCCCCGGCATGTATATCGGCGACACCGATGACGGTTCGGGCCTGCACCACATGGTGTTCGAAGTTTCGGACAACGCCATCGACGAAGCGCTGGCCGGCCACTGCGACCTGGTGCTGATCGAACTTAACCCCGATGGCTCCGTTTCGGTCGAAGATAACGGGCGCGGCATCCCTACCGGCATCCATGCCGAGGAAGGCGTTTCCGCCGCCGAAGTGATCATGACCCAGCTCCACGCGGGTGGCAAGTTCGAGAACACGTCGGACGACAACGCCTACAAGGTGTCGGGCGGCCTGCACGGCGTCGGCGTTTCGGTAGTCAACGCGCTGTCGGAATGGCTGGAACTGACCATCTGGCGCGAAGGCCAGGAGCACTGGATGAAGTTCGCGCACGGCGATGCCGTTGCGCCGCTGGTGGTCAAGGGCCCTGCACCCAGGGCCGAGCAGAACCCCGATGCGGACGGCTTCAAGAAGGGCACCCGCGTCACCTTCCTCGCCTCCACCGACACGTTCAAGAACGTCACCGAGTTCGACTTCGACAAGCTGGAGCACCGCTACCGCGAACTGGCGTTCCTGAACTCGGGCGTGCGCATCAAGCTGCGCGACAGGCGCCATGAAGAGGTCAAGGAACACGACCTGTTCTACGAAGGCGGCATCGCAGCTTTCGTGCAGTATCTTGACCGCAATAAGACCGCGCTGCTGGCCGAACCGATCGCGATCTCCTCCGAACGTGACGGCATCGGCATCGACGTCGCGCTGGAATGGAACGATTCGTACTACGAAAACGTCCTGTGCTTCACCAACAACATCCCGCAGCGTGACGGCGGCACCCATCTTGCCGCCTTCCGCGCCGCGCTGACCCGCACGCTCAACAGCTATGCCGAAAAGTCCGGGCTGCTGAAGAAGGAAAAGGTCTCGCTTACCGGCGATGACATGCGTGAAGGCCTGACCGCGATCGTCTCGGTCAAGCTGCCCGATCCCAAGTTCTCTTCGCAGACCAAGGACAAGCTGGTCAGTTCCGAAGTGCGCCAGCCGCTGGAAAGCCTCATGGCCGACCGCATGACCGAGTGGCTGGAGGAAAACCCGGCGCACGCCAAGTCGATCGTCCAGAAGATCATCGACGCCGCCGCCGCCCGCGAAGCCGCCAAGCGCGCCCGCGAACTCACCCGCCGCAAGGGCGCGATGGACATCGCCTCCCTCCCTGGCAAGCTGGCCGACTGCCAGGAACGCGACCCGTCGCTGTGCGAACTCTTCCTGGTCGAGGGCGACTCGGCAGGCGGTTCGGCCAAGCAGGGACGCGACCGCAAGACGCAGGCGATCCTGCCGCTCAAGGGCAAAATCCTGAACGTGGAACGCGCGCGGTTCGACCGCATCATTTCCTCGAAGGAAGTGGGCACGCTGATCCAGGCCATGGGCACCGGCATCCGCGACGACTTCACGCTCGACAAGCTGCGCTACCACAAGATCGTCATCATGACCGACGCAGACGTCGACGGTGCGCACATCCGCACCCTGCTGCTGACGTTCTTCCACCGCCAGATGCCCGAGATCATCCGCGCCGGGCACCTCTTCATCGCCCAGCCGCCGCTCTACAAGGTGGCGAAGGGCCGGTCAGAGGTCTATCTGAAGGACGGCGCCGCGCTGGACCGTTATCTGGTGGAAGCCGGTCTCAATGGCCGCATGCTCGAATCGTCGAGCGGGGCGCGTTCGGGCCCGGATCTCGAAGCGCTCGTCGAACATGCGATCCGCCTGCGCAACCTGATGGCGTTCGTGCCCCGGCGCTACGATCCGGTCATCATCGAGGCACTGGCGCTGGCCGGCGTGTTCGAGCCGGACCTGTCCACCAACGCCCGCAATGCCGCGCTGACCCGCACGGCGCAGTGGCTCGACCGCGGCGACACCGAAGCCCGCTGGTCGGCCCGCTTGTCCGAAGACGGCACGGTAGAGGTGGAGCGCGTGTGGCGCGGCGTCACCGATCACCACAAGATCGAAGGCAGCTTCCTGTCCAGCGCCGAAGCGCGCAAGCTGGCCCGCCTCGCTGCAGAGAACGCCGATGTCTACGCCGGAACCGCCCGCCTCGTGCGCGCCACGGCCGGCTCGGCCGAGCCGGAACCGGAAACGCTCAACACCGTCGAGGTGGAGGGCGAGGACGAACCCGTCGCCGCTCGCCCGGCGCAGGGCGCAGACGTCATCACCCGCCCCAGCCAGCTTCTGGCGCTGGTGCTCGCCGCCGGTCGCAAGGGCCTGTCGATCGCTCGCTACAAGGGTCTGGGCGAAATGAACGCGGAACAGCTGTGGGAGACCACGCTGGACCCGGAAAACCGCATCCTCCTTCAGGTCAAGGTGGAGGACGCCGACGTCACCGACGAGATCTTCACCCGCCTGATGGGCGACATCGTCGAGCCACGCCGCGACTTCATTCAGGAAAACGCCCTCAACGTCGCCAACCTGGACGTCTGAGGATCACGAGCCCGGTCGACTGCGGCAGTCGACCGGGTTGTCTATTTCAGCTCCAGGTCGCCTCTGGCGGCAGGCTCATCAGGATCGCGTCGATGTTGCCGCCGGTCTTGAGGCCGAACAGCGTCCCCCGGTCGTACACCAGATTGAACTCGGCATAGCGACCGCGCCATTCCAGCTGCTGCGCCTTGTCCGCAGGCGTGAAGTCCATGCCCATGCGGCGGCGCACCAGCTTCGGGAACACCGCCAGAAACGCTTCCCCGACGGCCCGCGTGAAGGCGAAGTTGGCTTCCCATGCCGCCTCCTCGTCGCATTCCAGATGGTCGTAGAAGATCCCGCCGACGCCGCGGTGAACCTTGCGATGGGGAATGTAGAAATACTCGTCCGCCCAGGCCTTGAAGCGGTCGTAGTAATCGGCGCCGTGTGCATCGCAAGCCGACTTGAACGCGGCATGGAAGTCCGCCGTATCCTCTTCGTAAGGCAAAGGCGGGTTGAGGTCTGCGCCGCCGCCGAACCACGCTTTGGTCGTCGTCAGGAAGCGGGTGTTCATGTGGACCGCCGGGACGTGCGGATTGGCCATGTGCGCCACCAGGCTGATCCCGGTGGCGGTGAAGCCGTTGTTCTCCGCCGAAGCGCCGTTGATGCTCACGGCGAAATCCTTCGCCAGACCGCCGGACACGGTAGAGATGTTGACGCCGACTTTCTCGAACACCCGCCCCTTCATCAGGCCGCGCGTTCCGCCCCCGGTTTCGGCACCTTCGCCCTCCACCGCGTCTCGCTGCCAGGGGGTGTAACCGAACGCGGCGTCCGACCCGGCCTCGCGCTCGATCGCCTCGAACTCTGCGCAGATATTGTCGCGCAGGGTGCGGAACCAGTCGCTGGCGCGGGCGGTGTAGGGGGTCCAGTCCGTCATCGTGTCCTCATGGCAGGGCGCACCCTTGTGGCACCCTTCGCATCGCGCAGCGCTTGCCAAATCGAACAGGCTGCGGCAAGGAAAAGCCATGGTTCCCTTTTCGTTCCACGGTCAGGAAATGGTGCTGCTGGATGGCAGCATGAAAGGCGCGGCCGCGCTCTACTGGCCGGCCGAGCAGGCACTTCTCGTCGCCGACCTGCATCTTGAGAAAGCCAGCTTCTTCGCGCGCACCGGACAGATGCTGCCCCCTTACGACAGCCGCGAGACGCTGGAGCGGCTGGCGCTGGCCGTGCGGCAGACCGGTGCGCGGCGGGTCTTCGCGTTGGGGGACAATTTCCACGACAGCCGCGGCCCTGACCGGCTCGAACCGCATGCGGCAGGCATGCTGGGCGCCCTCACCCGTGCGCTGGACTGGGTCTGGATCACCGGTAACCACGACCCGCATCTTGCCGACGGCGCGGGCGGCACGCGGTTGGAGGAACTGGTGCTGGGCGGCCTGGCGCTGCGCCACCAGGCCGCGCCGGGCACGCGCGAGGCGGAAGTATCGGGCCATTTCCACCCCCGCCTGATGATCGAGGCGCGGGGCCGCAGGATCGCGCGCCCTTGTGCCGTGCGCGGCGGAAACCGGCTGATCCTGCCCGCGTTCGGGGCACTGACCGGGGGAATGAGCGCAGGCGATCCCGCCATCCTTTCCGCCCTTCAGCCTGCCGACGCGATAGAGGCGCTGGTCCCGGCGCGCGGGCAACTGGTTCGCTATCCGCTCTGGCGAAAGGCGGCCTGACACCCTATATGGCACTCAAGACCGGTTTCGGTCGGGGCGATCATCTGCATTGTGCCGTAAATCCTGCTTTCGCGGGACGGCGAATCGCATTAATGACCGCCGAATCCCGCCACGTCGACAGTAACGACTCAGGAGAACGCATATAGCACCCCCACCCCGGCGCATGATGACGCCACCGGTCAAGAGTGGACCGCGCTACAACAACATGATCCAGACCGACAAGGTTCGCGTCATCGACCAGGATGGCGAAAACCTCGGCGTCATGTACACGCGCCAGGCGATCGAGCAGGCCATGGACGTAGGCCTCGACCTCGTTGAGGTTTCGCCGAACGCCGATCCGCCGGTGTGCAAGTTCCTGGACGTGGGCAAGTACCGCTACGAAGCGCAGAAGAAGGCCAACGCCGCTCGAAAGACGCAGAAGACGCAGGAGATCAAGGAGATCAAGATGCGTCCGAACATCGACGACCATGACTACGACACGAAGATGCGCAACGTCGTGCGCTTCATCGAGGACGGAGACAAGGTCAAGGTGACGTTGCGTTTCCGTGGCCGCGAACTTTCCCACCAGCAGCTGGGCATGGACCTGCTGCGCCGCGTCCAGCAGGACGTGGAGGAAATCGCCAAGATCGAGGCCTATCCGCGCATGGAAGGCCGCCAGATGCTGATGGTGCTGTCGCCCAAGTAAGCGCATCCGTCAGGTCTGACCAACACGAGGGGCGTGGCTGATGGCCGCGCCCTTTGCTTTTGGGGCCAGCGGTGGCCGACCGCAGGCGGGCAAAGTCAGCCCTGCTCCTCAAATCCCGTCATCCTGAAATCGTTTCAGAGTGCATCACACCGCAAGCGCGGTGGCTGATCCTGTAAACCGAGAGCGCTGCTGGCGGAACCAAGCGCGTGGTAAAGCTGCCCGATGGACCCTGAAACAAGTTCAGGGTGACGGAAACAAGGCCGAGCCGGTGGCGGGAGGCCCCGCCCCCTCTACCTTACCCCTTCCACTCGCGGCGTTCTTCCGCCGCGCGCAAAACTTCGTAAGCCAGCTGGTAGGTCTGGAAGGCCTTTGCCGCTTCAGGATCGTTGGGCTTCACGTCCGGGTGGACTTCCTTGGCGCGGGTACGCCATGCCTTGCGGACGGCATCGAAATCGGCATCGGGATCAAGGCCGAGAGCCTCCAGCGCGCGCAGTTCGTCGCGGCTGCGGGTGCCATCGCCGGAGCCGCCCCAGCCGTAATGCGCGGATTCCTTGTAGCCGGAGGTTTCCGCCTGCTCGCTCGCTTCGCGGGCGGCGGCTTCCTCGGCGTCGAGGCCGGCGAAATAGTCCCAGCCCGCGTTGTATTCCGCCGCGTGCTTCTGGCAGAACATCCAGCGATCGGGACTGTTGGGGCTTTTGGGAGCCGGGCACTCGCCGCGTTCGTTGCAGCCATGGCGATCGCACAAACGCACTTCCACGGCTTCGCGGGCGCTGCCGTAGCCGCGCCAGCGCGGAAAACCCCAGTCTGCGGATCGGCGTGCGCGGCTCATCTGATCGGCGATACGCCGCGACTCGACGGCGATGCAACCCTTTCGACAGGCAAAAACAGCAAACCGGCACGCAGGAAACACCTGCGCGCCGGCCATGCCCCGATAATGGGGAGATCAGTCGATGGTGACGGTCACCGCACGGCGGTTCTGCGCCCACGATGCATCGTCCGAACCCAGCGCGATCGGGCGTTCCTTGCCGTAGCTGACGGTCGTCAGGCGCGAGGGATCGATGCCCAGGCTGGCAAGGTAGTTCTTGGCCGCATTGGCGCGACGTTCACCCAGCGCGATGTTGTATTCGCGGGTGCCGCGTTCGTCGCAGTGCCCTTCGATGGTGGCCCGCTTGTTGGGGTACTGCTGCAGCCACTGGGCCTGCTTTGCCAGCAGCTGCTGGTCCTGCGGATCGACATCCGACTTGTCGAGCTGGAAGTGGATGGTGTCGGCACCCATCATCTTGGCGACGAAATCCGCCTGGCTGCCCGGCTGCGCGGCGCCATAGCCGGGTCCGGTGGAACCGTTGTCAGCCGAGCTGACCGGGCCGGGATCGGGCGGCAACTGGGCCGGAGCCTTCTTGCTGCAGCCCGAGATGGCAAGCGCGCCCGCAGCGATCAGCGCTACGGCGCCGACGCGGGTGATGCGCGCGTTGGAAAGGGAAGAAGGCATCGGCAATCTCCTAAGTCGCTCGACCCCGTAGAATGGGCGGCGTTGCAGTATGGTTCCGTGCATTTTTCTACACAGTCAAGATGAACGTGGGACAACCTGTCCGGAAGGGTTATCGGACATCGATACGCCCCCCGCCCTCCCGGAACGGTCGTCGTCGGTTACTGCCGGATCGGCCCCCAGGCCGGATCGGATGCACCGACGGGGGTGGGCAGCTTGCGCTCGTTGCGGCCGGTAAGGTCCACCTGCCAGATCGACGCAACGCCTGTGCTCCTGGCGGTGCGGAAGAACTGCACGATACGGCCGTTCGGCGACCACGTCGGCGCTTCATCCTGCCACGAATCCGTCAGGTGGCGCAGACCGCCGCCGTTCGGGTTCATCACCGCGACGCGCAGGTTGCCCGCGATGTGCGTGAAGGCGATCTGGTCCCCGCGCGGGCTCCATTCCGGCGTCGCCGCGCGGCCGCCGAAGAAGCTGACGCGATGCTGGTTCGACCCGTCCGCATTCATCACGTAGATCTGCTGCGAGCCGGACCGGTCGCTCTCGAACACGATCTGCGAACCATCGGGCGAATAGCTGCCGCCGATGTTGATCCCCGGCCCGTTCGTCAGCCGCTGCGGCGTGCCGCCACCTGCGGAAGAGATGCGGTAGATGTCGGTCGTGCCTCCGCGCGCCATCGAATAGAGCACCCACTTGCCGTCCGGTGACCAGCGCGGCGCCAGCGTCGGCGCGCCGGTACGGGCGATCAGGGTCTGTCGATCAGTGGCAAGGTCATACGAATAGATGCTCGGCTGCCCGTTGAGATAGGACAGGTACATGATCTTGCGGTAATCCGGCGAGTAGCGCGGCGTCAGCGCCATCGACTGCCCGCTGGTGAGGAAGCGGTGGTTGGCGCCGTCGGAATCCATGATCGCCAATCGCTTCATGCGGCGGTCCTTGGGACCGGTCTCGGCGATATAGGCGATCTTGGAATCGAAGAACGGGCTTTCACCCGAAAGGCGCGAATAGACCATGTCGGCGCACTTGTGCGCCGCGCGGCGCCAATCGGACGGTGGAACCTGCCAGCCGCCCTTCACCAGCTGCTGCTTGAGCTGCACGTCGTAAAGATAGCAGCCGATCGTCAGGTTGCCGTCGCTGCCGGCGCGCACGAAGCCCTGCACCAGCATGTCGGCGCTGCGGGCGGACCAGATGCCGTAGTCCGGAGCCTGGATCTGCGCATAGACGGGCTGCGGCAGGCCATCCGGGCCGGAAGGCTTGAACAGACCGTTGTTCTTGAGATCGCCCGCGACGACCTGCGCCAGCGCGCGGCCCAGCTGCCCGGTGCTGCCGGCGTTGGTCTGGGTGGGCACGTCCTGATCGGTGGCGAAAGTCGTGATGGCGATGCCCAGGTCGTTCCATGCGCTGTCATCGGAAACGGTGACTTCCAAGCCGCCGTCCTGCGGAGCGGGTGGCGTAATGACGGGGGGCACGCTCTGAGCGAAGGCCGTACCCGCCACCGCCACACTCGACGTCAGCATCAATCCCAGTGCTAGAATGCGGGTTATCTTCATTGCGATAGCCTTCTGTCAAACGTGGTCGTGACGACCTTCCAGCCTTCATAGAGATCGTCGGGCAAGTTGAAAGGCGCGGCAAGCCTTACCGCGCGCACGGCCTGTTCCTGATGGCGGGTGACCTGCGCCCGGTTGGATGCGTTGACACCGCCGGTGCCGATCACCTCGGGCGCGCCGGCAAGGCTGCCGTCGCGGTTCAGGCGAAAACGGACCTTGGTGACGAGAAGTTCCACATCCGCACCCTGCGGCGCCGACCAATGCGGCTTCAACTGTCGGTTGATCGCCGCACCCAGCGCCGAGCGGGCCGAAGGGCCGATCTCGGACGCGGGGGTTCCAGTATTCTGCTTGGCCGCAGAACTGGCGCCCGGCGTCCCGCTCTTGAAGGCGTCATCGAACGCGCTGGAGCCGGCCTTCTTCGGCGGCGTCGTCGCCTTGCTGGAGCCTGCTGCGCTACCTGCAGTCGCGGGCTTGGAAGCGGGTCTGGCCGGGGGCTTCCTGACGATGGCATCGATCGCGCTCGACTGACGCGGTGGGGCTTTCTGCGGCGGCTTGGCCGCAGGCTTTGGAGCAGGCTTCGCCGGAGCCGGTTTGGGCGGCGCGGGCTTGGGCTTCGGCTTGGGCGCAGGCTTTTCCACCGGCTTGGGCGGCGTCGGCTTCGGCACGGGTTTAGGTGCAGGCTTCGGCTTCGGCGCGGGGGCCGGCTTGGGCTTTTCCACGGGACGCGGTGCGGGCGCCGGTTCGGGTTCCGGCTCCGGAGCGGGCGCGGGTTCCGGCGGCGCCGCAGGCGCGGGTTCCGGCGGCGCCGCAGGCGCGGCCTCAGGCGCAGGCTCACCCAGTTCCGGGCTCTTGTCAGGTGTCGCCTCACCGGGATCGGGCGCGGTGGAGGTCATGCCGACTTCGTCGCTGATCGTCACTTCGATCCGCTCCGGCGGCTTGACCACGTTGTTAGAGCGCGGGCTGAACAGGATCGCCCCCAGCACCGCCATGTGCAGCAGCACAGCGACGACGAGGCCGATCCGTTCTTCCTTGCGCAGACCCATTACTGCCATCAGGCGAAACCTAGCCCTTCCGCCTTAGCCGCCGCTGACATCGGTAACCAGCGAGATCGAGGTGAAGCCGGCGCGGTTGAGTTCGCCCATGACTTCCATGACGCGGCCATAATCCAGCGCCTTGTCCGCACGCAACGTCACCAGCGGCGGCTTGCCGTCGGCACCCGTGGGTGTTGCGGCCAGCCGCTCGGTCAGTTCGCCGGAGGCAAGCTCGTCCTGCTCGTAGAACACAGCGCCGTCGCGGCGCAGGGTGATGGTGATCTGGCCCTGCTCCTCGCTCATCGCCTTGGCCCGGCTTTCGGGCAGTTCGATCGGCACGGCGGCCTTCAGCAGCGGCGCGGTGACCATGAAGATGATGAGCAGCACAAGCATCACGTCGACCAGCGGGGTGACGTTGATCTCTGCCATCGGGCCGCGCGAACCACGGCCACGCCTGCGGCCCCGGCCGCCTCCGGCAAGCCCCATCGCCATCAGCGCTGCTCCAGCTGGCGGGTCAGCGCTGCGTGAAGGTGATCGGCGAAGCGCTGCAGTCGCGCCTCGAAGCCGTTCACCTTGTGCGAGAAGCGGTTGTAGGCGATGACCGCCGGGATCGCCGCGAACAAGCCGATCGCGGTGGCGAAAAGTGCTTCAGAGATGCCCGGCGCAACGACCGCAAGCGAGCTGTTCTGCTGCTGGCCGATATCGAAGAAGCTCTTCATGATACCCCAGACCGTGCCGAACAGACCCACGAACGGTGCCACCGAACCGACCGTCGCCAGGAAGTTCAGGCGGTCGGACAGCTTGTCCGCTTCCTCACCCACCGCCGAGTTGAGGATCGCGGCGATGCGCTGGCGGGCGCCTTCGGCTTCGATGCCCGCACCGACGTTGCGCTTGAATTCGCCCAGGCCCGCGCCTGCGACCTTGCCCATCGGCACGTCACCGCGCTTGCGCTCCTTCTGGTAGGTGTCGAAGTTCTGCGCTTCCCAGAACCCTTCCTCATACTCGTCGCAGCGGCGGTTCACGGCACCCATGCGCAGCATGAAGGTGACGATGATCATCCACACCCAGACGCTGGCGAGGATAAGCCCTGCCATGATCGCCTGCACCACGATGTCGGCATCGAGGAACAGTTTCACCGGGTTGAGATGGTTGTTGTCGCCGGCGAAGCTGATGGTCGAGGCAAGCAGGTCGAGCGTCATTCTGGTCCTTCCGGGGCCGGATTGGCGATGGGTTCAAGAGTGGCGAAGGCCTGTTGCCAGGCTTCGGGCTGTCGGCGTGGTCGTCCTTCAGGACTGATGAACGCGACCTTTACGGCGGCTTCGCAAAGCCGAACACCGTCGCGAAGGGCAACCTGTTTCAACACGCTGGCGACCCGGCCTGTACTCTCGGCCCAGGTCTCTATTATCACGGTGTCGCCCAGGCGGGCCGGGGAAAGATAGCGCAGGTTCGCTTCTGCCACGGTGTAAAGGCCGGTACCGGCCTCCATCGCGCCGCGCTGGTCGATGCCCAGCACATCGAGCAGGTCGGACCGTGCACGCTCGAACCAGCGCAGGTAATTGGCGTGATACACTACCCCGCCCGCGTCGGTGTCCTCGTAGAACACGCGCAGGGGGTAGCGGTGGACCTTGCCGTCGATCACGCCAGCCTGCGGAACAGGCGGTGGCGCAAGGGGGGAGGATGGTGCGTCCGTCATGCCGGGCGGTTGTGTAACGGGCAGCGGGTCGACTGCAAGCCCGAGGCGGCAGGAACTGGCCTTTGTGGCCGCATTGTGAGGTAAATTTTCGGTGGACAGCTGTATGCTTGCGGTGAAGTCCCGCCGCTCAGTCCCCGATCATCTGGAAGAACTGCCGCCCGCCGAAGATGTGGACGTGCAGATGCGGCACTTCCTGATGACCGTTTCCACCCATGTTCACCATCAGGCGATAGCCCGGCCCGTCCAGTTCCAGCTGCCGGGTCACGTTGCCGACGGCGCGCATGAAGCCCGCTATTTCGGCATCATCGGCCTTCGCAGTGAAATCGTCCCACGACACGTATTCGCCCTTGGGGATGACCAGCACGTGGACCGGCGCCTGCGGCCGTATGTCGTTGAAGGCCAGCGCGTGCTCGTCCTCGTACACTTTGGAGCACGGCAATTCTCCGCGCAGGATCCGGGCGAAGATGTTGTCGGCGTCGTAAGGCAGCTTCGGGTCGATCGGCATCACAGGCTCCGCTTTGAAACGTCGTCAGGAAGGATTGCGCGCGGCTTTTTCGGCAATGCCGGAGACACCTTCGCGGCGATCCAGTTCGGCCAGCACGTCCGCCAATGGCACGTTCTTGGCACCCAGCAGGACCATCAGGTGGAAGATCAGGTCTGCCGCTTCACCGACAAGCGCCTTGTCGTCTTCGGTCAGGGCGGCGATCACCGTTTCGGTGGCCTCTTCGCCCAGCTTCTGCGCGATCTTGCGCAAGCCCTTGGCGTTCAGCTTCGCGACGTAGCTGGATTCCGGATCGGCCGCCCGACGCTCTGCAATCGTGGCTTCAAGGCGCGCGAGGGTGTCGGGGCTGGTCATGAAGAGGCCATGCGGGCTTGTGCCCCCAGGGTCAAGAGCAGGCGAGCAGGAAGCCGGTCAGTCGTCGCCCCGTTTGGACGACAGCTTGCGACCCACGGCGACGCCGACCACGCCAAGGCCAAGCAGCAGCATGCTGCTGGGTTCGGGAAGCGGAATGCCCCCACCGGCGGCATGAGCCGGCACTGCGGCGGTTAACGCGCCAGCTAACATAGGTACATACTTCAAAACGGGCACGGCGAATCCTCCTGTTGATCCGATGGGCCGCATCCGCCATCGACGAGAGGGTGCGCTGCAGCAACCCCATAACGAGCGTTGTCCCGCGATGGTTCACTCGGTTAGCCGCATATGACTAATCCGAAGTGACTGCAATTACGTAGGTTTACCCGCGTGCAGGAAGTCCGGCAGCGCGCAGGGCCGCGTGCGCTTCGGCGACGGTGTGCTTGCCGAAGTGGAAGATCGACGCCGCCAGCACGGCGCTGGCCTTGCCCTGTGTGACGCCCGCCACCAGATGGTCGAGGTTGCCGACGCCGCCGCTAGCGACCACCGGCACGGAAACCGCTTCGGCTATAGCCCGCGTCAGCGCCAGATCGTAGCCGTTCTGGGTGCCGTCGCCGTCCATCGACGTTACCAGCAGCTCGCCCGCGCCGTAATCGGCGAGCTTCACAGCATGTTCCAGCGCGTCGATGCCGGTGGCCTTGCGCCCGCCATGGGTGAAGATCTCCCACTTGCCGGGCGCCGTGCGGCGCGCATCGACGGAGGCGACGATGCACTGCGAGCCGAACTTCTCGGCAATGTCGGCCACAACTTCAGGGCGCGATACAGCGGCGGAGTTGACCGCCACTTTGTCCGCCCCTGCCAGCAGCAGCGCGCGTGCGTCCTCCGCAGTGCGGACGCCGCCGCCGACGGTCAGCGGCATGAAGCATACTTCCGCCGTCCGTTGCACCACGTCCAGCAGGGTGCCACGCCCTTCGTGGCTGGCGGATATATCCAGGAAGCACAGTTCGTCCGCCCCGGCGGCATCGTAGGCACGTGCCTGCTCCACGGGATCGCCGGCGTCCTTGAGGTCGACGAAGTTGACACCCTTCACCACGCGCCCGTCACGGACGTCGAGGCAGGGGATGACGCGGATGCGGACGGTCACTCAGGTCACTCCGGCTTGAAGAACAGCAGCACCGCGAACACCGCCACCACCGCGCACAGGGCCACGTTGAAGGCGGTGTAGATCGCGAACTTGCGCGGGTTTTCGGCGCGCGTGGTGCGCACCGGCGTGCGCGCGCGGCTGAACAGCATCAGGCGGGCCTTGCCCTCGCGCCAGTCGTTGAACACGAAGATCGCGCCCGGCACGAAGATGGCCAGCGCCAGCACCGCCATGAGGCGATTTTCGTTCACCCCTCGCGCTCCGCGAACTGGATCGCGGCGGCCAGGTCCAGGCGTCCGTCGTAAAGCGCGCGCCCGGTGATGACCCCTTCGATACCGTCCTTGGCGTGGAGCGCCAGCAGGCGAATGTCGTCGAGGCCCTTGACCCCGCCCGACGCAATCACCGGCAGGTCGGTGCGGCGGGCAAGGTCCACCGTGGCGTCGATGTTCACGCCCTTGAGCAGGCCATCGCGCCCGATATCGGTGAACAGCAGCGAGGCAACGCCCGCATCCTCGAACCGGCGGGCCATGTCGACGATCGAAACGTCGGAGACTTCGGCCCAGCCTTCGGTCGCGACCATGCCGTCGCGCGCGTCCACCGCGACGACGATGCCGCCGGGAAATTCCTTTGCCATGTCCTTGACGAACTGCGGGTCCTTAAGCGCGGCGGTGCCCATGACCACGCGGCTGACGCCCAGGTCGAACCAGCCCGCAACCGCCTCGGGCGTGCGGATGCCGCCGCCCAGCTGGACATGGCCCGGGAACACCTCAAGGATGGATTCCACCGCCTCGCGGTTTTCGGCACGTCCGGCGAACGAGCCGTCAAGGTCGACGACGTGCAGGAACTGCGAACCCGCTTCGGCAAACAGCATCGCCTGCGCGGCGGGGTTGTCGCCATAGACGGTGGCGCGGTCCATGTCGCCTTCGGCAAGGCGCACGACCTGCCCTTGCTTGAGGTCGATGGCAGGGAAGACGATCATGATCTCAGGGCTTCCATTCGAGGAAACGGGACAGCAGCGAAAGCCCGTAGGCCTGGCTCTTTTCGGGGTGGAACTGCACGCCCACGACATTGTCCTTCGCCACTGCGGCGACAAGGCCGCCGCCATGGTCGGTCATCGCGGCCACGTTGGCGCCGTCGTTGGGCTGGAAGTGGTAGGAGTGCAGGAAATAGGCCTCGCCCGGATCGATCAGGCCCTGCGCCGGATCCTTGCGGCCCAGCGAGACGTCGTTCCAGCCCATGTGCGGGATCTTGATCTCGGGATCAGTCCGCTCGATGCGCTGCACCTGCCCCTCGATCCAGTCCAGACCGCGCGTCACGCCGTGCTCAAGCCCGCGCGTGGCGAGAAGCTGCATGCCGACGCAGATACCCAGGAACGGCGCACCGCCCACGTGGACACGCTCGTTCATCGCCTCGACCATGCCGTGGATGCCCCACAGGCCCTCGGCGCAGGCCTTGAAGGAGCCGACGCCGGGCAGGACGATCCGATCCGCCGCGCGCACTACGTCCGGGTTAGCGGTGATCGCGACGTCTTCCGCCCCCGCCGCGCGCAGGGCATTGGCGACCGAGTGCAGGTTGCCCGCGCCGTAGTCGATCAGCGCCAGCGTCATCCCGCCAGCCCTGCTACACTGTCGTCGAGGAAGCCGTGCGCCCATTCGATGACTTCGATGGTGGCGACGCCGCCCTTCACGAAGGGATCCTGCGACGCCAGCGCCTCAACCGCCGCCCTGCTCTCCCCCCGGGCCAGCAGGACGCCGCCTTCGCGCGGAACCTTGCGGCCCCACCCCAGCAGATGCCCGGCAGCGTGCTGCTCGCGCAGCCAGGCGACATGCGCGTCAAGCAGCGCATCCACCTTTTCGATGGGGGCCGTATAGGTAAGCGAGACGATGAAGCTAGCCATTACAGCGATTCCTGTCCGAGAATGCCCTTGGTCGACGGGATCGCCCCGCCCTTGCGCGGATCCAGTTCCACCGCCGTGCGCATGGCGCGGGCGAAGCCCTTGAAGATGCCTTCGCAGATATGGTGGTTGTTGGTGCCGTACAGCAGTTCGATGTGCAGGGTGATACCCACGGCCTGCGCGATCGAATGGAACCAGTGCTCGACCATCTCGGTGTCGAACTCGCCCAGCTTGTCCTGCGTGAAGGCGGCCTTCCACACCAGATAGGGACGTCCCGAAATGTCGAGCGAGACGCGCGAAAGCGCCTCGTCCATGGGAGAGTTCACGTCGCCGTAGCGACCGATCCCCGCCTTGTCGCCCAGCGCTTTGGTAATCGCCTGGCCGATGGCGATGGCGCTGTCTTCGGTCGTATGATGCTGGTCCACATGAAGGTCGCCCTTGATGTGGCACCTGATGTCGATCAGCGAGTGGCGGCTGAACTGCTCGATCATGTGATCCAGAAAGCCGATGCCGGTCTTCACGTCGTAAGCGCCGGTACCGTCGAGGTTCACCTCCACGGCAATGTCGGTTTCATGGGTCTTGCGGATGATCGAGGCGGTGCGCATGGCCGTGCCTATATACCCGTGCGCGCCGGAATCAATTCCGGTGTCACATCGAGCGCGGCACAAGAATGCGCATGGTGCGTTTTACAAGCAATCTTCGGTCGCGCGCCGTGTGAGTTAGGGAAAACCTGGCCTGCCATGCTATTTTCCGGCCAAACACGCTTGACCGACCAACGAACCATGAGCACGTAGGGCGCGATGAACGATACCACAGACAGCCTCATCCCATACGACGAGATCGTGCAGGAGGCCCTGCGCGCCGTCGTTGGCCGTGTACTCGGCCAGGTGGAAAGCGCGGGCGGGGTGCTCCCCGGCGGCCACCACTTCTACATCACCTTCAAAACCGGGGCGCCCGGGGTCAGCATTCCCGCCGACCTGCGCGCGCGCTTCCCTGACGAGATGACGATCGTGCTCCAGAACAAGTTCTGGGATCTGGGCGTCTCGGACCACGGGTTCACGGTCAGCCTTTCGTTCAACGCGATGCCGGCCAAGCTGGACATCCCGTTCTCCGCGATCACCGCCTTTGTCGATCCGGCGGTGGACTTCGGCCTGCAGTTCCAGGCCATGGCCGACGACGAGGCGGAAGAGGTTTCCCCGGCGGAGAACGACGCGGAACGCGATGTCGCCTCGCGCATTACCCCCAGTGAAGACGGCTCCAACGTCGTCTCGGTGGATTTCGGCAAGAAGAAGTAACCGGGCGCGCCCGGAGAAGAGGGCGACATGGCGACCGTGATCAAGGCCAACCTCAAGGACGGCGCGAAGAAGGCGGCCAGTGTCGTCGCCGCGCCGGCCAAAAGCCTGAAGACATTGGCCAACAACGGCGGCGAGCTTCACGGCCCAAGCCCCAACCCGGCAACGAACCTTGTCATCGCGGATATCGCCTTGCGCACGGCGACGACGATTGCACGCCGCGCCGTGGAACGCGGGGTTCTTGGCGCAAGCTATTCGCCCAAGAAAGCCAAGTCGATCCTGCGCGGCCGCACGATGGGCGAAACGCTGCTGCATGGTGCGTTGGCAAGAGTGGCGCTGGGTTCAGTGCCGGGCGCTTTCGTCGTCGGCGGAGCGCTGGTGGCCAAGACCCTGTATGACCGCAGCCGCGCCCGTCAGGCCCGCGCCGAAGGAGCCGCCGCGCTTCACGAAATGGCCGAGGACGGCGCGGCGGAAACCTGACCGCCGTCAGCCAGCCTGCCCTTACTGTGTGAGCGTAGATGTCCGTTCGATGCGCCAGTTCAGCTGTTCGTCGCTAGCGCCGGGAACGTCATTGACCCGGCGCAGGACGATGGTGCCGCGCTTGGACGGGCGGCCGTCGCCGAAATCGACGACGATGGGCGCTTCGTAATACAGCGATCCTGCCGCGCCTTCCATGTCGCCCTTGCCCACGGCGATGCGTGGCCTGGCGCCGCCGAACTCACCCTGCAACTTGTCGGTGGTCATCTGCGCGTCGAGGCCCCAGGCCTTTGCGGCGCTGGCCCAGTCGCCCGCGCGCACGGCGGCCACGTAGTAGCGCAGAAGGCGCTCCGGATCGCGCCGCTCGGTCAGCGCGCCCGTGTCGAGAGCGACGGTGGATGAAGGCGTCGAAGTGGCATCCGAAACCGGCCCCGCATCGACCAGCGCGTCAGTGCCGGACAGGCTGGGATCGGCCTGCGCACTGGCGCTGTCGAGCACTTTCGGATCCTCTCCCGCCTTGCCGCAAGCGGCCAGCGCCAGCAGCGATGCCGAGAGAAAAACGGTGGTGAGGACAGCTTTGGTGCGCATCTGCTCGGCAGTACCTTTCTTTTCGTGGATCCCCCCACGCCAAATTGTCCCAGGTTTCGTTCAGCCGGCCCGGATCAGCGTGCCCGCCCCTTCCTGGGTGAATATTTCCAGCAACATGGCATGCGAAACCCGTCCGTCAAGGACGACCGCCGCCTCACAGCCGGCTTCGACCGCATGGATGCAGGTTTCCAGCTTGGGGATCATCCCGCCGGAAATCGTGCCGTCGCGCTTCAGGCCTTCGATGGCAGAGGGCGTCAGGTCGGTCAGCAGTTCGCCCTGCTTGTCGAGCACGCCGGGCACGTCGGTCAGCAGGAACAGGCGCGAGGCACCCAGCGCCGCCGCGATGGCACCCGCCATGGTGTCGGCATTGACGTTGTAGGTGCCGCCGTCCGGCCCTGCGGCGATCGGCGCGATCACCGGGATCATGCCGGCGCCCGAAATCGTCTCTATCACGCGGGTGTCGATCGTTTCGGGTTCACCCACGAAGCCGAGATCGACTACCTGTTCGATCAGGCTGTCCGGGTCCTTGCGGGTGCGCTGGACCTTGCGGGCGGTGACCATGCCGCCATCCTTGCCGGACACGCCCATCGCCTTGCCGCCGGCCTTGGCGATCCAGCCGACGATTTCCTTGTTGATAGCGCCCGACAGGACCATTTCGGCCACTTCCGCCGTCGCCTTGTCCGTCACGCGCAGGCCATCGACGAACTGGCTTTCGACGCCGACCTTCTTGAGCATGGCGCCAATCTGCGGCCCGCCGCCGTGGACCACCACGACATTGATGCCCACCGCCTTCAGCAGCACCACGTCTTCTGCGAAGTCGACGGCCTTTTCAGGATCGCCCATGGCATGGCCGCCATACTTCACCACGAAAGTGCGCCCCGCATATCGCTGCATATAGGGCAGCGCGTCGACGAGGGTTTCGGCCTTGGCCAGCAATGCGGGATGATGCGGATTCGACATGAGCGCGCTCATACGCCGGTCCGCGCAATTTTGAACCCGTTTTTAGATGAATTTTCGGCGCAATCGTGCCGATAATCGCATCACGCGTCCAGCTTGCGGCCCAGCTTCACGAAGAACCAGATGAACGGAGGGACCATGATGGTCGAAAGCACCAGCTTGGAAATGATCTGCCCTTCCATCAGCGGGCCGATCGGCATCGACGCGCCGGTGACCGGATCGATCGCACCATAGAACGAAATCGTGATGAAGATCAGGGTATCGACCACCTGCGACAGCAGGCTGGCGATCCAGGCGCGCAGCACGAAACGGCGGCCCTGCCCGCTTGCCATCCGGGAAAAGACGTAGACGTTCAGGGTCTGCGACACGCCGTAGGAGATGAGCCCGGCGAACTGCATGCGGGCCGCCTGTCCCAAAAGGTGCGCGTAAGCGTCCTGATCCTTCCAGAACGGCGCGGGCGGCACCACATGGATCACGAAAGTCAGCAGCACCATCGAGACGATCAGCGGTATGAACCCGAAGCGCACCAGCCGGTTCGCGGTTGCCGTGCCATGCAGTTCCGCCACTGCGCTGGACAGCACGACCAGCAGCAGGAACGCGAAGATCCCCGATTCCACCGCCAGATCGCCCAGCACCGGCCAGTGACCCAGCGATGCCAGCTTGGTTCCCAGCACGCCAGCCAGCACGACAAGGCCGCCATAGAGCAGCGAAAACACGAAAAGAGAGCGGGTGATGACGGGCGCGGGTCGGTCCATCGCCCCCCTGTAACGCGCAAAGGGCGGTTGCACTAGGGTTGGGGTGGAGAAAATGGTGCCCCACCCCGGGACCATCATCTTGCTCCTTCAGGTCTGGCCGGGAAAGCGTGGTGCACGGTCGAAGTCCGCCTTGCCGAATGGGCGATCGCGGAACAGGTAGCCGTAGTAGAACTCGCGCAGTTGCCGGTGGTAGGCGCGAATACTGTCGCGGTAGGCGAGTTGCGCGGTCAGGTCAGTGCGGGCCATCCGGGTGAGCAGCGCCTGCACGCCGACGGAGGGCAGCACCCAGCCAAGGCTGCGCGCGGCACGGTCGCGTGCTTCCAGACCCTGCCGATACGCGCGCACCTGCGGCGCCACGCTTTCGTCGCCCACCTGATGGAAGGCGAAGTACCACTTGTAGTGGAACTCTGCGCCCAGCGGCGGCGAATCGGCCCACTGGGGGTGGTTGGCATAGAAACGGCGCATCGTCTCTTCGCGCGGGATGTCCCAGGCGCGGTTCACCGTCTCGCGCTGAGCCAGGGCGATCTCGGCGCCCTGGTTCACCGGCAGCGCGCGATTGATCGCGACATTGCCCAGCGTCGGCAGGACAAGGACCAGCACCAGCCACAAGGCGGCAAGGCTGGCCGCATTCGCGACACTGCTCCAGCGCAGGCGTCCCACCAGCGCGCACAGCGCCAGCCAGAACAGCAGGTACGCCGCGATCAGCGCCAGTATCAGCAGGATCGCTCCCGCATTCACGCCTGAGATCACGGCGCAAAGCGCAAACGGCACTGCCATCGTTGCCCAAAGCAGGCCAAGGCGCAGCAGGCTTCGGCGGCGCCACAGTGCCGCCCCGCCCTGAGGCAGCGCCACCAGCATCCGCCAGCGCCCTGCCTCCCGCTCGCCCGAAGTCAGATCGTGGCACAGGGCGATGACGAAGATCGGCGCAAGGAACACCAGCACGAAGGCAAAGTCGAAACGGCCCGGCAGCGCCAGTTCGGGATTGAAGGTGTCGCCATCATAGATCTGCGCTTCAAGCCCCAGCGCGCGCACCCGCAGGATGTAAGGCGACACGTCCCGCATCCCTAGTGCCGCGAAGGCCAGCGGCGACGGCGCGTCCCAGGTCGGGTGGAAGCTGTAGTAGGCCGCGCTGCCGGCATCCTTCCCCTTGTCCACCCATGCGGCGATGGCGCCGATGTCCTCGGCCTGAGCAGCGGGTATCGCTGCGATGGCGGCGCGCTGACGGGACACTTCGGCCATGCCCGCCACCAGCGATGCCACCGTAAGGACGGCCAGCAGAGCCAGCGCTATGACCGCCAGACGCTGGCGCAGCAACAGCCGCGCTTCGTGAAGCCACAGGGTCATCGGCGTTCTCCCAGACGACGGGTGGCGAACGCAAGCAGCACTCCTGCCACGGCGAGCCAGCCCAGCACCACGCCAAGCCCCGGCAGCGCCCGCGCCGCCAGCGTGGCACCGTCCGGCGCGCGATAGGCAAAGTCGGGCATGGCTTCCCAGTTCTGCCCCGAAACCCGCTTGCGCCGGTCCGCATCCGCATCGTCCGCGGTATCGTCGGCATAGCTGACGCCGTCCGCCTGCAACGTGTTAAGCCGCTGCACCAGCGCAAAGCGGTAGGCTTCCGCCTGTTCGAGGAACCCGCGATGGGCGGCGAAGTCCGTTCCCGCCGCCGCCATCGACAACGAGCGCAGGGCAATGGCCGGGCTGATGGCGCCCAAACCCGCCACGATGGCGTTCTGCCGCCCTTGCGCGGCATAGCTTTCCCCGCTGTAGCGGTCGAACAGGGCTGACGTGATCCGCTCCCCCTCCACCGCCAGCAGGCCCTTGTAGTTGACCGGCAGATCCTCCACCCGCGAAACGCCGTAGCGCTGCAGCACCGATCGCTTGAACGCCGCGAAATGCGGATCATCGGGGTTGTGGGCATCGCCCAGCCTGCGCAAGTCGCGCGCGATCGCGACTTCGGTCTGGAAGCGGTTCTGCAGCGGCACTGCGGCCCCCGCAACATCCGGCGCGACACGCGGCAGCAGCACCACGCTCATCGCCCAGATCGCGACGAGGGCGAGCAGCGCATCGCGGCTTCGCCCCGCAAGCGCCGATACCAGCACGATGACCGTGACCCACGTCAGCAGCCACGCGCCATAGCCCAGTCCAATGGTTGCCATCGGCAGGATAGAGGCGCCGGGCCGCCCCGCCAGCGCCAGCAGACCCAGCATCGCGGGCACGGCCACAAGCAGCGCGACGATCGCCAGCGCCCGCAGCTTGCCGCGCACGATCTGCCCGCGCGTGGCGCCCTGCATCATGAGCACGCGCAAGGTGCCCCGCTCCGTTTCACGCGCAACGGCGCCATAGCCTAGGAAGATCAGCAGCAGCGGGGCCACCGCCTGAAGGACGAAGGCCGGCGTCAACTGGCCGAAGCGGACGAGCAGCGAACTCTGGTTCACGTCGCCGAAGTTGGCGGTGTTCTGGCGATGCCCTTCAAGGAACATCGAGTTGCCGGTGAAGGCATCCACGCCCGGATCGAACGCGGCAAGCGCGCTCAGCGGCCTGAAGATGAAAGTGCCGTAATGGACCATGCGATGCGGATGGCGATCGGGCTGCGCGTCGAACGCCTGCTCGGCGGCGTGCTGGTGGCGGGTGCGCAAGTCCTCAATGCCGCGCTGATGCGCCCACGAGCTGGCGATAGCGGCCACGGTCAGCAGGACCAGCAGGACACACGCCACCATCGCGACCCGGTTGCGTGCCATCAGCCGCAGTTCGTCCCGCGCTATGAGGCGGACCGGGTTCATGCCGCCAGCCTCTGCGTGGCGACGGCGAAGCGGGCGTGCAGCGCGCGCACGTCGAAACGCTCAGGCCCCTGGGCCGCCACGTCCTCGACGATCCGGCCTGCGTCCAGGAAGCAGATGCGGTCGGCGATGTCCGCCGCGCCGAGCAGGTCGTGCGTGACCATCAGCACTGCGGTGCCGCGTTCGCGTACCGACAGGACGAGCGCGTTGAAATCCGCCGTGGCGCGCGGGTCGAGGCCGGAAGTCGGCTCGTCCAGCAGAAGCACCGGCACTTCGCGCAGCAGCGCCACGGCGATGGCCACTTTCTGACGCATGCCCTTGGAAAAGGCGCCGAGCCGCTGATCCCAGGCGCGGTCCTGCAGGCCCGCCGCCGTGAACGCATCGGCTATGGCCGCGCGGTCCTGCTGTCCGTTGGACAAGGCCAGCAGGTATTGCGCGTTCTCCGTCGCGGTCAGGTGATCGTAGAGCGCGACGTTTTCGGGAAGGTAGGCCATCTTGCGCCGCGCTGCGTCCGGGGCTGCGCCGGGATCGATGCCGCAGATAGACACGGTTCCCGACGCCGCCTTCACGAAGCCCAGCAGGGTCGAGAGCGTGGTCGATTTGCCGGCGCCGTTGCCGCCCAGCAAAGCGGTGACGCTGCCTGCAGGAACAGACAGCGAAAGCCCGTCAAGAACCCGGTGATCGCCATAAGTTACGGACAGGTTCTCGATCAGGATCGGCGGCGCTGGGTGCGTCATAATATTTCCCAAATATTGCTGAAAAGCATTTGCGTTCCGGAACTTGGCCATAGCTTGGCCATAGCTTGGCCAGTCTCCTGCCGGAAGTTTTGTGATGATGCAACATATCATTGACGGCAACGGCCGGTCCTGACAGAAGCGCCGCCGCACGAGGGATACGCCGTCTCTCCGGCTCTGCCTGTCGTAAGGATCACAATGCTTCGTTTCGCCAAAGATCGCCGCCTTCTGTCAGGCGCCTTGCCCATGGCCATGGCCCTCGCGCCGTTTCCGGCTGCCGGGGAAGCTTTCGCAGAGGACGCTGCAGCCGAGGGTGAGGAACGTGGCGCCGCGATCACCGTGACGGGCGTGCGGCAGGCTTATCGCGGCGATTTCGCGGTTTCGGAAATCCCGCAGGCGATCACCGAGATCTCCGCCGAGACGCTGGAGCAGAACGGAATCCAGCGTCTTACCGACGCGCTGGATCTCAACGCTTCAGTGGTGCGCCAGAACACGCTGGGCGGCTTGTGGGACGCTTTCGCGATCCGGGGCTTCACCGGCGACGAGAACATGCCCAGCGGCTATCTTGTCAACGGCTTCAACGGTGGGCGCGGCTTCGGCGGCCAGCGCGATGCTGCCGGGATAGAGCGCGTAGAGGTGCTGAAAGGCCCGGCCGCGGCGCTGATCGGGCGCGGCGAACCCGGCGGGACCATCAACCTCGTGACCAAGCAGGCCGAACTGGGCCGAACTTTCGGCTCCGCTTCCATCCAGTACGGCAGTTTCAATCGCGTGCGCGGCGAAGCGGATGCCAACATCGCCATCACCAGCGGCATCACCGCCCGCCTGATCGGCTATGCCGAGGACGGCGACACGTTCCGCGACCATGTGCATCAGACGCGCTGGGGCTTCCTGCCCTCCGTGGGCGTGGCGCTGGGCGACGATACGCGGCTGACCTACGACTTCGAGAAGACGCGCGTGTCGGTGCCCTTTGATCGGGGCATCATCGTGCTGAATGGCGATTTCGATACGGTGCCTCGTTCGCGCTTCCTGGGCGAACCGGGGGACGGCGACACGGTGGCCCGCGCAACCGGGCATCAGCTGCGGCTTGATCACCGCTTCAGCGACCGCTGGAGCCTGCTGGTCGGCGGCAGCATTCGCCACACCCTGCTCACTGGCTTCTCCTCCGACGCGGAGACCGTGGAATCGCGCCAGGCGCTCTACCGCGACGGTCGCTCACTGTCGCGCCAGCGCCGTTCGCGCTATTATGACGCCGACCACGCGGTGATCCGCGCCGAGATCGCCGGAGAGTTCGACACCGGCGCGCTGCGCCACCGCGTGCTGATCGGCGCGGATCATGATGCCTTCACTTACGACCAGGTGTTCCGCCGCTATCGCCCGCCGGCACTTGCCGCAAACCCGACCGAGCAGCAGGGCTATGTGATCGACATCGTGAACCCGGTCTATGGCCGGTTCCCGCTGCCGCAGACCGCCGTCATTACCGACCGGGTCGATCGCCAGCGCGCGACCGGCGCTTATGTGCAGGACCAGATCGAGGTCACGGACAGGCTTCAGGTCCGCATCGGCGGCCGCTACGACCATCTGACGCTGGAAACAGACAACCGCCTCAGCGGCGTCTCCGCCCGGCGCAATCACACCCGGTTCAGCCCGCAGGCGGGCCTTGTCTACAAGCTGAGCGAGCCGTTGACCGCCTACGCGTCCTATGGACAGGGCTTCCGCGCCAACGTCGGCACGGACGTTAACGGCACCATCTTCGATCCCGAAACCAGCGAATCAATCGAGGCGGGCCTTAAGCTGACCCTGCTGGGCGGCAAGCTCAACGGAACGCTTTCGGTATTCCAGCTGACCAAGTCCAACGTGCTGGCCACGGACCCCAATGCGCCCGGCTATTCGCTGGCGATCGGCAAGGCTCGCAGCCGCGGCGTGGAATTCGACCTTGGCGGACGCCTGCCCGGCGACCTCGACGTGCTGGTCAGCTATGCCTACGTCGATGCCGAGGCGCGTTCGTCTATGCTGGACCCGGCTTTTTCGTTCCGCATCAGCCCCGGCGACCCGCTCATCAACATTCCCCGGCACAACCTCAACATGCAGGTGGCGCGCACCTTCACGTTCGGCGATCGCAGGGCGCAGCTTGGCGCCGGCATGCAATACGTGGGGCGGCGATCGGGTGCGACGGGCACGGACTTCATGCTGCCCGCCCACGCCCTGTTCCGCCTGTTCGGCAAAGTGGACGTCACGAAAAACATCGAGTTGTTCGGTTCCGTCACCAACCTGTTCGACAAGCACTGGTACGCCAACAGCTATTCACCGCTCTGGGTACAGCCCGGAGCACCGCGCACCGCAACCGTCGGCCTGCGCGCCCGCCTATGACTTAATCAGGATAGATCGATGCTGAAATCCGCCACCGCCGCCGCCCTTGGCGCGCTCGCTCTGATGGCACCCCTTGCCGCCGCCGCAGACGCGCCGCCGCCGGACGTGCTGCCACCGGTCATGCCGTGGTCCGGGGCCAGCGAGAAGCTGGTCGTCCCGGGCGGCGATCCCTGGATCACGCCGGCAGAGGCGGCGGGTTTCCGCACCACGCCCTCCTATGCCGAAACGCGCGCGTGGCTGGACAGGCTGGCGGCCGCATCCCCGCTGATTACGGTCGCCACGTTCGGCAAGACCGCCGAGGGCCGCGACATGGTCTTCGTGCGCGCCAGCAAGGGCGGCGCGGCCCGGCCCGTGGTGCTGGTGCAGGCAGGCATCCATTCGGGCGAGATCGACGGCAAGGACGCCGGGCTGATGCTGCTGCGCGACATCGCGCTGCGCGGCAAGGCGCACCTGCTGGACAAGGTCGACCTCGTCTTCGTGCCCGTGCTCAACATCGACGGGCACGAAAGCGCCAGCCCGTGGAACTTCCTGCACGTGCGCGGCCCGGAGGCCAAGGGCACCGAAGGCAACGCCCGCAACATCAACCTCAACCGCGATTACGCGAAGCTCGACACGCCGGAAGTGCAGGCCATGGTCGCGCTGCTGCGGCGGCTCGACCCGGCGCTCTACATCGACTGCCACGTCAGCGGCGGGTTCGACATGCAGTACGACGTGACCTACACGTATGCCGGTTGGGGCAAGTACGCCCGCCACCGGGCCACCGCGCTGTGGCTGGAGCAGCGCTTCGGCCCCACGGTGCAGGCTGCGCTGAAGAAGGCCGGGCACGAACCGATCATCTACCCAAGCCCCATCGACACCCGCGAACCGTCGCGCGGGATTCGCTACAGCCCCGAGGGCCCGCGTTATTCGACCGGCTATGGCGACTTCATCGGCGTACCGACGGTGCTGGTCGAAAACCATATGCTGAAGCCCTACAGGCGCCGCGTTCTGGGCACTTACGTCCTGCTTGAGGCCGCGCTGAAGCTGGCGGCGCAGGATTCGGGCCGCATCACCGAGGCGAAGGCCATCGACCGCGCCTCGCGCCCGGCTCGCCTGCTCACCCGGTGGACGCCCGCCAAACAGCCGATCGGCTGGATCAACGCGTTCAAGGGCGTTGCGTTCGAGACATACCGCTCTCCAACATCAGGCCGGATGGAGCAGCGCTGGCTGGGCAAGCCGGTCACCTTCCGCATGCCGATCATCGGGCAGGATCCTGCCGAAACGGTCGCCCTGCCCAAGGCCTGGCTGGTGCCCGCCGCCCAGACCGAAGCGATCGCCAGACTGCGCCTGCACGGCATCGAATTCGAAACGCTGGACGCACCCCGCACCCTGCACGTGGATACCGTGCGGCTGATCGACCCCAAACCGGCCACGGCTCACGACGGCCGCATCCCGCTTGATGCCCGCTTCGAGCACGGTCAGGCCGCCGCAAACATCCCCGCCGGCACCGTGCGCGTTCCCGCCGACCAGCCGCTGGGCCTGCTGGCCGCCGCGCTCCTCGAACCCGAGAGCCAGGACAGCTTCCTTGCCTGGGGCCTGTTCCCCGAAGTGCTATCCGCTCCCGCCGGGACCGAGGATTTCATCATGGCCCCGATCCTGGACGCGCTCCTCAGCACCAATGCCGATGTGCGCGCCGAGTTCGACAGAAAGCTGGCCGCAGAGCCGCAGTTCGCTGGCGATCCTGAAGCACGCATGGCCTGGCTGGCCACGAAGCTGCCGCACCGCGATGCTTTCTCGCATGTCTATCCGGTGAAGCGAGAAATCTGACCCCTGTCCACGGTGGCCGGGCGATTTCTGTCCGGCCACGGCAGGGGCACCGTGTGCAGCAACGGCATAAGTGAAGCCGGAAAAGCAAAAAGCCCGGCCGAAGCCGGGCTTTTCCTATTGCACCACTTCCGAAGAAGTAGATGGTGCCCAGAAGAGGACTCGAACCTCCACGCCCTTGCGAGCGCCAGCACCTGAAGCTGGTGCGTCTACCAATTCCGCCATCTGGGCACTTTAGCGAGGGGGCGAAGCGCCGTCCCCGCTGGGTAGGAGGGCGCCTCTAAGGGGCTGCCGAAGTGTTGTCAACACTATCTGGCGGAACATTTTTCATTCCGTGCATTTTCTTTTCACCGACCCCGCCAACCGGCCCGGAAAGCGCGCAGAGGCAACTGGCCGGTTGCCCCTTCCCAGGCCTTGTGGCAGGGCGAAAGCCTATGTGCTGCAGGGCGGGACACGTCGCCCGCAAAGCGACCTCAAGGACCGTATCGATCATGAGCATCACCGAATCCCTTTCCGGCAAGATCGTCACCGTGCTGGGTGGCAGCGGCTTCGTGGGCCGCCACCTTGCGCAGGAACTGCTGGCGCGCGGCGCACGTCTGCGGATCGCCAGCCGTCATCCCAAGAAGGCCTTCGCGATCAAGCCGCTGGGCAACCTGGGCCAGGTCCAGTTCGCAGGCGTGGACGTGACCAGGCCGGAATCGCTGGCCGCGGTGCTGGCAGGGTCCGACGCGGTGGTGAACCTTGTCGGTGCCTTCGCCGGCAAGCTCGACGCGCTGCAGGGCTCGGGCGCAGGCTCCATCGCGGCGGCGGCGAAGGCGGCGGGCGCCCAGGCCTTCGTCCATGTCTCCGCGATCGGTGCCGATGCCGGGTCCGACGTCGCCTATGCCCGCACCAAGGCCGAGGGCGAGGCTGCCGTGCTGGCCGCCTTTCCGACCGCTACGGTGGTGCGCCCCGCAGTCATGTTCGGCCCGGACGATGCTTTCGTGAACATGTTCGGCGGCCTGATCGCGCGGCTGCCGGTGCTGCCGGTCTTCGTGCCAAGCGCGCGGCTGCAGCCGGTCTTCGTCGATGATGTGGCCGTGGCCATCGGCAACGCGCTGTCCAGCACCGCAGCGCAGGGCAAGACGTTCGAACTGGCCGGTCCCGAAGTGCTGACGATGCTCCAGCTCAACCAGCGCATTGCCGCAGCGCAGGGCCGTTCGCGCTCCTTCGCCGAGCTGCCAGACGCCGTTGCCGGCCTCATCGCCGCGCTGCCCGGCACGCCGATCAGCGGCAACCAGATCAAGCTGCTGAAGGCCGGTAGCGCCGCCAGCGGCACGCTGCCCGGCCTTGACGATCTGGGCGTGACGGCGCGCCCCCTTGGCCTGTTCCTTGACCGCTGGATGGTGCGCTTCTGCAAGAACGGCCGGTTCGGCGGCAAGACCGCCCACGCCTAACCCTTTTCGCGGCGCGGCTCCAATGCGGAACCGCGCCGCCCGGCAAGGCATTGTTCCTCCTGCACCGGCCCTGACGGCCCTGTAACAGGAGTGCATCCCATGCCCGATTCCGGAACCTTCGACCATGGCGGCGGCAGCTGGCCTACCCTTCAGGGCACGATCCGACGGGGCATGAGGGTGATCGGCCCGGATGGGGCCGTGATCGGCATCGTCAGCGCACTGGAAGGCGATGAACTGGTGCTCGAAGGCGGGTCGCATGATTTCGTCGCCGTCAGCCAGATCGACGGCATCAGCGACGATGCCGTAATCCTTGCCGACCGGGGTGACGCCACCTTCGGCCTCGGCGCGCAGCCTTAGGAATGAATCGCCGAACTGACGAAGCGTTTTCCGGGCAGGACGAACATCGGAACGCCATCCATATAGCGCCGTTTCATGATCATCCCCCCGACAACGCGGTCGCTCCTGCGGCTGCAGACAAGGAGAACCATCATGTTCGAGAAGCTGCGCATCCATGAACACATGGAAGTCACGACTGCAAACGGCGAACATGTCGGCACCGTTGACGAAGTGAAGGACGATCAGATCAAGCTGACCCGCTCCGACAGTTCGGACGGCGCCCATCACTTCATCGCGTTCGACAATGTGGAGCGCGTCGCCGACAACCGCGTCTACCTGAAGCAGGGCACGCCCGTCCCCATGGGCGTCGGCGCGAACTGACGCCTGGGCCCTGACGAGTAACCACCGAGTCGGCGCCGCGCCCCCCCTCTCGCGGTGCCTTCGGGAAACCCCGGCCCTCCCCTGCGGATGGTCGGGGTTTTCACTTATGCGCTGAGGGCGTCAGGAGCCCGGCCGGAACAGCAAGGGACGGATGTTAGCCGGGACGCTTACCGAACAGGGCGCTGCCCACCCGCACATGCGTGGCGCCGAGAAGGACGGCGGTCTCGAAGTCGTCGCTCATCCCCATGCTCAGCTGGTCCAGCCCGTTGTCCGCGGCGATCCTGGCCAGCAGCGCGAAGAACGGCGCGGCCTCTATGCCGAAGGGCGGCACGCACATCAGGCCGATCACGGGAATGCCTGCATCGCGCGCGGAAGCCAGCAGCGCGGGCACGTCTGCAATCGGGCAGCCGCCCTTCTGGTCTTCCTGGCCGATGTCGACCTGAATGAAGCAGGGCACCCGGCGCCCGCTCTTCTCCATCGCCTTGCCCAGCGCGGAGACCAGCGAAGGCCGGTCCAGCGAATGGATGCAGTCGAACAGCGCCACCGCATCCTCGGCCTTGTTGGACTGAAGCTGTCCAACAAGGTGCAGCTTCACGTCGGGATAGGCCTCGCGCAGGGCCGGCCACTTGGCCTCGGCTTCCTGCACGCGGTTTTCGCCGAATACGCGCTGTCCGGCCACAAGCAGCGGCTCGATCGCTTCGGCGGCGTGAGTCTTGGAGATGGCGATGAGTTCCACCGCTTCGGGCTGGCGCCCGGCGATGCGGGCAGACGCGGCGATGCGGTTGCGGATGTCTTCTAGCTGATCCATGACGCGCTGCTATAGCGTGCGCGTGCAGAACCGCCAGCCGTCCCTTCCTCTCCTGTGGCTCATCAGCGATGCGCGCAACGATGCCGCGCTGGAACGCGCGCTAGCTCGCCTGCCACGCGGGTCGGGGCTGATCTATCGCCATTACCACCTGCCTCCGGCTGAGCGACGCACCCGGTTCCGGCGGCTACGGCGCGCGGCGCGGCGGTTCGGGCATCTGGTAGTGCTGTCCGGCGATGCCGCTACGGCGCGGTGCTGGGGCGCCGACGGCGCTTACGGTTCGCCGCGCCTTCTCGCGCCGGGGCCGCGCATCCTGCGACTGACCACGGTGCATTCGCTGCACGAACTGGCGCAGACGCGGCGGGCGGACGCCTTGCTGGTATCTCCGGTGTTCCCGACCGCATCGCATCCCGGCGGCGCGGTGCTGGGGCCGGTGCGTTTCCGCTTGCTTGCCGCGCGGGCGCAGGTACCGGTGATCGCGCTGGGCGGCATGACCCGCCGCCGCGCGCACGGTTTTGCGCGCTGGGCCGCTATCGACGGGCTGTCCTGACCGCAAGCCATCCGACCGCCCTCCACAGCCCTGTTCCCGCTTCATTCTTGACGCCGAGTCCCCCCTCGCCGCATAATCGCCGCCGAACTCCCAAGGACAATTTTTCCCATGGCCACCCGCCCCATCGCGCCCGGCCGGCGCATCGCCAAGCCGGACTGGCGCGCGGTCCTGAAACGATCGCTGCGCCGTGCCGGAGAGCTTTCCGGCGCGCTGGTGCTGTTCGGGGGCATGGTGTTCCTGGCGCTATCGCTGGTGAGCTACCACCAGACCGACCCCTCCACCTCCACGGCGGCGGGCGGCGAAGTGCTGAACTGGATGGGCAGCGCCGGGGCGTGGACGGCAGAGCGCGCGCTGTTCTTCTTCGGCCCGGTATCGGCCCTGTTCGTGCCGCTGCTCTACGTGTTCGGTCGCAAGCTGTGGCTGCTGGTGGAAGAGGACGACGGAGAGGTCGAGCACAGCGACCAGCGCTGGTGGGTGCCGGTGGGCGTGCTGGCCCTGTCGATGCTGCTGATCGCCACGGTGCTGTCGCTGTGGTTCACCAAGCCCGGCGGCACGCTGCCTGCCTCGATGGGCGGCATCGCCGGCCTGCTGGGCGCCAAGGGCATCGCCGGACTGGCCGGCCTCGCCCCGGAAGTCGCGCGCAACTGGATCAAGTTCTTCCTTGCCGCCGCCTGTCTGGGCGTGGGCGTGATGCTGGCGGGCCGCGTCTTCGCGCTCGACTGGGCGCGACTGCTGACGCTGCCGGGCCGCATCGGCCGCCTGCCGGTGCGCCTGCCGTCCGCAGAGGAACTGGCCTTCAAGGCAGGCAAGGAGCCGCGCGCCGAAAAGCCCGAACCCACCGACCGCGCAGAGCCTGCCCCGCGCCCGGCCATGCAGATCGCCGATGGTCCCGCCGTGCAGGACAAACCGCGCAAGGCGCCGGAAATCTCCGACCCGAAGCAGGCCCCCATCCCCGCCCAGTTCGGCACCGAAAGCCGCCAGAAGGACATGTTCGACAAGTACGAACTGCCCGGACTGGAACTGCTGGCCGACCCCGCGCCCAATTCGCAGCCCAAGATCGACAAGCTCAGCCTGGAACGCAATGCGCGCCTGCTGGAGACCGTGCTGGACGACTTCAACGTCAAGGGCGAGATCACCGCGGTGCGCACCGGCCCGGTCGTCACCATGTACGAACTGGAACCCGCGCCCGGCATCAAGGCCAGCCGCGTCATCGGTCTGGCCGACGACATCGCCCGCAACATGAGCGCGATCTCGGCCCGCGTGTCCTCGATCCCGGGCCGTACCGTCATGGGCATCGAACTGCCCAACGCAGACCGCCAGATGGTGTCGTTCAAGGAAATGGTCGCGTCCGAAGCCTTCGCCCACCACAAGGGGATGCTGCCGATCATCCTGGGCAAGGACATCGCCGGCGAACCGGTGGTGGCAGACCTTGCGACGATGCCGCACCTGCTGGTCGCGGGCACCACAGGTTCGGGCAAGTCGGTGGGTCTCAACACCATCCTGCTCTCGCTGCTCTACCGCCTGACGCCCGCGCAGTGCCGCCTGATCCTGGTCGATCCCAAGGTGCTGGAACTCAAGAGCTACGACGACATTCCGCACCTGCTCTCGCCCGTCGTCACCGAGCCGCCCAAGGCCGTGCGCGCGCTGAAGTGGGCGGTCGAGGAAATGGAACGCCGCTATCGCCAGATGAGCGAGATTTCGGTCCGCAACCTCGCCAGCTTCAACGAGAAGGTGCGCACCGCCGCCGCCAAGGGCAAGCCGCTCGGCCGCCGCATCCAGATCGGCTTCGACCCCGAAACCGGCGAGGAATTGTATGAAGACCGGCAGCTCGATTACGAGACGCTGCCCCAGATCGTCCTCATCGTCGACGAGCTGGCCGACCTCATGGTCACCGTCGGCAAGGAAATCGAAGTGTTGATCCAGCGCCTCTCGCAAAAGAGCCGCGCGGCGGGCATCCACCTCATCATGGCGACGCAGCGTCCGTCGGTGGACGTCATCACCGGCGTCATCAAGGCCAACCTGCCGACCCGCGTGTCGTTCGCCGTGACCAGTCGCATCGACAGCCGCACGATCCTTGGCGAACAGGGCGCAGAGCAGCTGCTGGGCAAGGGCGACATGCTCTACAAGCCCAGCTCCGACCCGGTGAAGCGCGTCCACGGCCCATTCGTCTCGGACGAGGAAGTGGAGCACGTCGCCACCTTCTGGCGCGGCCAGGGCAAGCCCGACTACGTCGATGCCGTTACCAACGAGCCTGAAGAAGGCAGCTTCGGCTTCGACGATCTGGACGCCACCGCATCGGACCAGCCGGAAGAACGCAAGTACCGGCAGGTCTGCCAGCTCGTGTTTGAAAACCAGAAGGTCTCCGTCTCGTGGTTGCAGCGCCAGATGGGCGTCGGCTACAACACCGCCGCCAAGTGGGTGGAGCGCATGGAGAACGACGGTTATGTCGGCCCTGCCAACCACGTCGGGCGGCGCGACATCTACCGCGACGAGAACGGCAACGTCCTGTGAGGCGGCTTGCAGCGGCGCTGATGCTCACGAGCCTGCCGGTTGTCGCCATGGCTGCAACGTCCGATCTCACGTCGCGCAGCGGCAAATGGGTCCGCCTGTTCAAGCCCGAAGTCGAGATGCTGGTGGGCCGCAGTGTCAGCGTGGACGCCGCCGGTATCCGCACCGTGGGCACCGCGCGCACCTTCCGCGAGCTTGACGTTCTGGTGAAGGACAAGGGCACACTGCCGCGCGGCACCATGCAGTTCATGCGCCGCAGCGTGAACTGCGCGGCCGGGACCACGCGGGTGGAGGAATGGCGGCTGCTTGCCCGCAATGGAGCGGTGCTGGGCGGCTCCACCACCGCAGGCGCGGTACAGCGCGTGCGCTGGGACAAGGAAGACGGCGTGGTGATGCGCTACGTATGCAGCGGCGTGCTGCCGAGGTAAGCGGCTTTACTTGCGAGCGGCGAACGCCGTACTGATCCTGATCGAGGTCTGCGGCGCACGCGGATCATTGACCACGTTCTCGAACGCGCCCATGACTTCCTGCGCCATGGAACCCGCAAAGTTGGCCTGAAACCGGCTGTTCCGTCCTGCGTCACCGCCCAGCCAGTCGAGCACCCCCCGCGGCGGAAAGGGCGTGATCGTCATACGCGGAAAGGTGACTTTTTCTCCGGTCCGGTCGTCCGTGCCCGAAAGATCAAGATAGCAGGTAAACGCGGTCGTCTGATAATCGATCGAAAGGTGTATCGTGCCGCTGATCGCGTAGACATTGGAGCTTCCCATGCCTCTGGCATTGCCGACTACCAGCCCCTCGTAAACCCCAGCGCCGGTTAGCGTGGTTCGGAACGCATCGAACGGAATGCCAAATGCGAACGGTACGACGCCATGCAGTGTCTCGCCGGTGGCGGTGTTCGTGTAGCTGGTCTGCCCAAGGGCTATTGATGAGAAACGCAGCGGCAGGGCGGGGTTGCTGGTGCCCATTCGCAGTTGCCGCACATCGAAGCTCACGCCGTTGCTTGACCCGGTATATACCGCATAAATCGCATCCGACCTGTCGCTCGCGAGCGAGAGCTTTCCATTTTCAATGTTTGGCATCCCGTAATACAGGAAGCCGGAAGCGCTGTACGTGAAGCCGCCTCGTTGCGCGTCATAGGTGATCGGCGTGCCCGGACCGAACCCAGTGCTGTTGACGGCGGTTACCAGCCCGCTGCGATCGCGGGCATAACCGTTGTCACCTTCGTAGCCGCTCAGTTGCGTCGATGCCGTCAGCGACAGCAACGTGGGTTCGCCGGTCGCAGGCGCCGTCGGCGTAGAGGTTGACGTGGGTGTCGGCACCGGACTTGCTGTAGGCAAAGGTGCAGGCGATGAACCATCCGATCCTCCGCAAGCCGACAGTGTCATAAGCACGAGAAAAGGCAGCGGCGATCGGTCGAATTTCATCTACACCCCCCGGTGGTATATTCCTGTCTGCCGGATCGACGAGCAAGTCGCCCATGGCAAGATCGAATCATGACGAGTAACAGCTTTTTCATCTTGGGGGTCGCCCCAAACTGAAGTGCAGCTTGGCCTGGAGTTCTGAACCACCTAACCAAGCCAGAGCCATCCAAACCCTTGAAGGATCTCATGGAAGAACATGCCCAGGCATTCCTGCTGCGCGACGGTTTCCTCTTGCTGGGAACCGCGCTCGGCTTCGTGCTGGTATTCCGGCGGCTGGGGATCGGTGCAACGCTCGGGTTTCTGACCACCGGCGCGGTGCTTGGCCCTTATGTGCTGGACCTTGTCGGCGACCCGGAGAGCAAGATGGGGATCGCCGAACTGGGCATCACCCTGCTGCTGTTCATCGTCGGGCTTGAGCTTGCGCCCGCGCGCCTGTGGAAGATGCGGCACGAGATATTCGGGCTGGGGCTGCTGCAGGTGGTGCTGTGCGGGCTAGCGGTGTCGGCGGTGATCTACTTCTTCACCGGGTTCAGCCTGCAGGCGTCGCTGGCGCTGGGCCTGCCGCTGGGGCTGTCGTCAACCGCGCAGGTGCTGCCGATGCTGCAGAGCGCGGGGCGCCTGCATACGCCGTTCGGCGAGCGGTCCTTCGCGATCCTGCTGTTCCAGGATCTTTCGATCATCCCGCTGATCACCATCATCGCGGCGATGAACCGCAACCCGGCGCTGCCTTCCGGCCCGCCGGGATGGGTGCTGGGGCTTGAGACGATCGCCGCCATCGTCGGGCTGATCCTGGCGGGCCGCTTCGCCATCCGCCCGCTGTTCCGCCTGATCGGCAACCTGGGCGAACGCGAGATGTTCGTCTTTGCCGCGCTGTTCACGGTGATGGCGTCGGGCGCGCTGATGCAGGCACTGGGCCTGTCGACCGCGCTGGGCGCCTTCATCGCCGGTGTCATGCTGGCCGATTCGCCCTATCGCCACGAACTGGAAGCCGACGTCGAGCCGTTCCGCGCCATCCTGCTAGGGCTGTTCTTCATGTCGGTGGGCATGATGCTGGACCTGTCCGCCATCGCGGAACGACCCGTCTTCGTCATGGCCATGGCGCTGGCCCTGATCGCGGTGAAGGGCGGGATCATCTTCCTGCTGGGTCTGGCGTTCCGCATGGAATGGCGCAGTGCGCTGGCCCTGGGCCTGCTGCTGAGCCAGGGCGGCGAGTTCGCCTTCGTGCTCTTTGCGCAGGCCAGCAACGCGATGCTGGTCGATGCGCAGGCGACCAGCCTGTTCAGCGCCATCGTCACCCTGTCGATGGTCACCACGCCGTTCCTGATGATGGCGACGCGCGGCATCCGCGAACGGCCCGAAGGCAAGAAGGAAGTGCGCGAAGGCCCGCACGAGGACGGCGCCAACGCCATCGTCGTGGGCTATGGCCGCTTCGGGCAGACCGTGGCGCAGATGCTGATCGCCGCCGACATCGAAGTGACGATGATCGACACCGACATCGAGATGATCGACATCGCCAGGGGTTTCGGCGCGCAGGTCTGGTTCGGCGACGGCACCCGCATCGACATGCTGCGCCAGGCGGGCGCGGCAGACGCGGAACTGATCGTCTTCTGCATCGACGGCGACCAGCTGACGGACGTGTTCCTGCAGGCGGTGCACAACGCCTTCCCCGACGCGCAGATCCACGCCCGCGTGTTCGACCGCCGTGCCCTGCTGCGGCTGAAGGATTCGCCCGTGACCTCGATGGCGCGCGAAGTGATGGAATCGGCGGTGGTGCTGGCGCGCAAGGCGCTGAAAGGGCTGGACGTGGCGCTGGCCGACATCGACCGCGCCGAACAGGTCTATCGCAAGAGCGACAAGGAACGCCTGACCCTTCAGTACGAAGCCGGCGACCTGCGCGTGGCACGGGAGCACATCATCACCCAGCGGCCACGGGATCGGCGGTAGGGTGCCTCTACTCGGGCGCTGCCCTGCATTTCCATAATCGTCACCCTGAAACAAGTTCAGGGTGACGGATTGGCTGGAGTCATTCCGTGCCCACGAACGGCGCCGCGACTTCCGGCGGCACCCGCATCAGCCGGCCCGAGGCGATGTCGATCATCGCCCAGGTGGTGCGGGCCGAGACGATCACCTTGCCTGCGCCGTTGCGGAAATCCACCCGGCGGTCGAACCGCGCGCCCGCCGGGCCTTCGGGGATGAACGTCTCGCCCGTCACGCTTTCGCCTTCGCGGATGTTGCCGCGGTAGTCGATCTCGTGACGGGTGACGAGCCAGGCGTACTTGGCCTGATGTTCGGGCGGAGCGACGGCGGCCCAGTGCGCGCCCGCCATCGCCTCCATCCACTGCACCCACACCGCATTGTTGACGTGGCCCATCACGTCGATGTGCTCAGGCAATGCGGTGAAGGTGAGGGTGAACATCAGCCTTCGATGCCCAGCTGCCACAGGATGAAGGCGAATTCCTCCGCCGTTTCCTTGAGGCTCTCAAACCGGCCGGACTTGCCGCCGTGCCCGGCGCCCATGTTGATCTTGAGGATCAGTTCGTTGCCGTCGGTCTTCACCTCGCGCAGCCTGGCCACCCACTTGGCGGGTTCCCAGTACGTCACGCGCGGGTCGTTGAGGCCCGCCGTCACCATCAGCGGCGGGTAGGCTTGCGCCCTGACCTGATCGTAGGGGCTGTAGCTGCGGATCTGCTCGAAGGCGGCCTTGTCCTCGATCGGGTTGCCCCACTCGGGCCATTCGCCGGGTGTCAGCGGCAGGGTGTCGTCCAGCATCGTGTTGAGCACGTCCACGAAGGGCACATGCGCCACCACCGCGCCGAACAGGTCGGGGTCGGAATTGATGACCGCCCCCATCAGTTCGCCGCCTGCCGAGCCGCCGGAAATGCTGATCCGGCCCGCTTGGGTAAAGCCGCGCTCGATCAGGCCCTTTGCCACGTCTACAAAATCGTTGAAGGTGTTCTCGCGCCGCTCCAGCTTGCCGGCCTTGTACCATGCACGGCCCAGATCGTCGCCGCCCCGGATATGGGCGATAGCATAGGCGAACCCGCGATCGACCAGGCTGAGGCGCGAGGTGGAGAACCCGGGATCGATGGCGATGCCATATGCGCCGTAGCCGTAGAGGTGCAGCGGCCCGTCGCCACCCACCGTCTCGGCGCGGTCCTTGCGGTAGACGATCGACACGGGAATCGCGGTGCCATCGCGCGCGGTGATCTCCAGCCGTTCGGTCGCATAGAGCGAAGCGTCGTAGCCTGAGGGGATCTCCTGGACCTTGAGCGTCTCCAGCGTGCGCGCGGCAACGTCGTAATCCAGCACCGAGGACGGCGCGACCATCGATTCGTAGGTCAGGCGCAGCGTCGTCATGTGCCATTCGGGGTTGTTGGCAAGGCCAGCCGAATAGCTGGCTTCGGGGAAGACGATCGGCTCCACGCGGGCGGGATCGTCGTAATACCGCACCTCGATCTGGTCGAGCCCGGCGCGCCGTCCCTCGATCACGTAGAAGTCGCGGAACAGGTCGAAGCCGGTCAGGTAGAAGGCGTCCGTGCCTTCGATCAGCGTCGTCCACTCGCCCGGCGTCGCCAGCGGCGCGGTGGCAAGGCGGAAGTTCTCGTGCGCGTCGTTGGTGTGGATGTAGAGCACGTCGTCGCGCTCATCGACATCGTACTCCACACCCTTTTCGCGCGGCTTCACCAGGATCTGCGGGCCAAGCGGATCGTCGGCCAAGACCATGCGGCATTCGCTGGTCTCATGGTCGCTGGTGCCGATCAGCAGCCACTTCTCGTTCGACGAGAGCGAGGAGCCGACGCGAAAGCCCTCGTCATCCTCGTGGTAGAGTTCGACATCGTCCTCCACCGGCTGGCCCAGCCAGTGCAGGCGGGCGTTGTCGGTGCGCCACTGCTCGTTCGCCAGCGAGTAGACGAGGCCCCTGTCACCCGCCACCCACACCAGCGAGGACAGCGTGCCGGGGATCTCGTCGGGCAGCAGTTCGCCGGTGGTCAGATCCTTGATGCGCGCGGTGAAGCGTTCCGAACCGTTGTCGTCATAGGCATAGGCCAGAAGCTTGCCGTCCGTGGTGGTGGAAATCGCGCCGAGGCGGAAGTAATCCTTGCCCTCTGCCAACGCCACTTCGTCCAGGATCAGTTCGGCCTCGCCGCCGGCGACGGGCTTGCGCCACCACTTCTTGTATTCGGCCCCTTCCTCGAACTCGATCCAGTAGAGGAAATCGCCGTCCTTCTGCGGGACCGAACTGTCGGCTTCCTTGATGCGCCCGCGCATTTCCCTGAACAGGTCGTCGATGCGGCCCTTGTGCCGGTCCATCTTCGATTCGAACCAGCGGTTCTCCGCCTCTAGATGGGCGAGAACGTCCTTGTCCTTCACTTCCGGATAACCGGGGTCGCGCAGCCAGGCGTACTCGTCGCTGACGGTGACGCCGTGGTGCGTGAAGGAATGCGGCTTGCGCGCCGCCTGCGGGGGACCGATCAGGGTCGGGGTGGTTTCTGCCATGGGACACCATCTAGAGTCTGCGGGGGCGGAGTTGAAGGTGGTTTGACGAAAATCGCGTTTCGGCCTCTCGCCACCTTCCCCCTTACACCGTCACCCTGTTGACGGGGCTTGCCAAAGGTTAATCGGCCTTTCGCTCCCCATGCACAGGGCCTATGTTCCGCTGCAACACCCCCGAACACGCGAAAGCCGATGACATGCTGATGAACACCCACGAAGCCCGCCTAGATGCGCTGCGCAAGGAACTGAAGGCGCGCGGGCTCGATGGTTTCGTGATCCCGATCTCCGACGAGCATATGAGCGAATATGTCGGCGCCTATGCCCAGCGGCTCGAGTGGCTGACCGGCTTTGGCGGCTCTGCCGGGACTGCCGTGGTGCTGACCGATGCCACGCTGTCGCCCGCCGCCGCGATGTTCGTGGACGGGCGCTACACGCTGCAGGTGCGCGATCAGGTGGACGGCAGGCTCTACGCTTACGAGAACGTGCCCGCCACCAGCGTCCCGGCATGGCTGGCGACCCATGCGCCAAAGGGCGCGAAGATCGGTTACGACGCATGGCTGCACGGGTCGAAGTGGGCGCAGGCGGTGGAAACCACGCTGGTGGCAAAGGGTGGCGCGCTGGTCGCGGTGGATGGCAACCCGATCGACGCGGTGTGGCAGGACCAGCCCCTGCCCTCCGCCGCGCCCGCGATCGTCCATCCCGACCGCTTCACCGGCGAGGGCAGCGAGGCCAAGCGCGCGGCCGTGTCCGAATGGCTGACCGCGCGCGGCCTTGACGCCACGGTCATCACCGCGCTCGATTCCATCGCCTGGCTGCTCAACATCCGTGGCGCCGACGTCGATCGCACGCCGGTGGCGCTGTCCTACGTCATCGCGCGGAAGGACGGCACCGCCGACTTGTTCATCGCCGGCGAGAAGGTGACGGACGAAGTCCGCCGCCACCTTGGCAATGCCGTGACCATTCGCGAACGTGCCGCATTCGCCGGGGCCTTGCACGAACTGGCGGGCCAGCGCGTCGCCGTAGATCCCGAACGCGCCGTCAGCGCCATCTTCGAGGAACTGCGCCGCGCCGGGGCCACGCTGGTCGAGGAACGCGATCCCACCGTGCTGCCCAAGGCGGTGAAGAACCCGGTCGAGCAGGCCGGTCACCGCGCCGCGCAGGGCCGCGATGCCGCCGCCGTCACCCGCTTCCTGCACTGGCTTTCGGTGGAAGCCCCCAAGGGCGAAGTCACCGAACTGTCCGCTGCGGCAAAGCTGCAGGACTTCCGCGCCGTCGATCCCGCCTTGCGCGACCTGTCGTTCGACACGATTTCCGGCGCCGGGCCGAACGGGGCCAGCCCGCATTATCGCGTGTCGGAGGAGACCAACCTGACGCTGGCGCCGAATTCGGTCTATCTGGTGGACTCCGGCGGCCAGTACCTTGACGGTACCACCGACATCACCCGCACCGTCTGGGTCGGACCCGATGCCCCCTTCGCCGAAGTGAAGGACCGCTTCACCCGCGTGCTCAAGGGCCACATCGCGCTGGCCACGGCGGTGTTCCCCAAGGGCACCGTCGGCGGCCAGCTGGACGTGCTGGCCCGCCATGCGCTGTGGCAGGTGGGGCTGGACTATGCCCACGGCACCGGCCACGGCGTCGGCGCATTCTTGTCGGTCCACGAAGGGCCGCAGCGCATTGGCAAGCCTGCGGGCGGGCAGGCCGGCACCGACCAGCCGCTGCTGCCGGGCATGTTCCTGTCCAACGAACCGGGCTATTACAAGACCGGCGAATACGGCATCCGCATCGAGAACCTGATCCTTGTAGAGCCGCGCGAATTCGCCGGTTCGGATGGCGAATACTACGGGTTCGAGACGCTGACCCACGTTCCGATCGAGCGGCGTCTGGTGGATACCTCCCTGCTCTCGCCCGAGGAGATCGCGTGGTGGAACGCATATCACGCCCGCGTGCTGGAGATCGTGGCGCCGCAGCTTGAAGGTGACGCGCTGGCGTGGCTCGAAGCGCAGTGCGCGCCCCTGTAACATCAAGGATGCCCTGACATGACGGCCCGCGACCTTCGCACTTTTCCGGTCCACCTTGGCCTTGGAGCAAAGGTCGCGGAGCAGCCTGCCTTCACCGGCGCGGACTGGTACGAAGCCTACGCCGCGCGCACTGCGGCGGACGGCGCGGAGGGGCGGCTGGTCAGCCTGTTCGACTTTTCAGCCAGCTGGGATTCGTGGGAAATGCATCCCGGGGGCGACGAACTGGTGGTGTGCCTGTCCGGCGAGATGACGCTGATCCAGGAATACCCGGACGGACGCCTGCATTCCGAGACGCTGCAGGCCGGGCAATATGCGATCAATCCGGCGGGGGTCTGGCACACCGCCGACGTGATCCGCCCCGCCAGCGCGCTGTTCGTGACGGCGGGGCAGGATACGCAGGGGCGGCCGCGCTGATGCTTGCGCCTTGCAAGGCGATGAACGCCCCGCCGCACCTGTGACAATTCACGACAATAATCGCGCCATCCGGCACACCTTAGCGACAAGCCGCGTTTAGAAGGGACATCAGAGAGCCGCAGGACAGTTCTTCCCCCTCCCTCTGTCCTGCGGCTCTCATCCACTTCGCAACGGGACACCACCTATGACCTCGATGAAGACCCTGATGCTGAGCCTGTCGGCGGCAGCGCTGGCGGTCGGCGGCATGGCGAATGCGCAGGCCCCTGCCCAAGCCGCCCGCCCCGCCCCCGACCGTATCGTCACCCGCGCCGAGGCGCAGGCGCGCGCGACCGAGATGTTCGTCCGCCTGGACGTCAACAAGGACGGCAAGCTGGACAAGGCCGACCGCGAACTGCGCCACCAGCAGATGCGCGAGAAGATGTTCGCCCGGCTCGACACCAATGGCGACGGCTCGATCTCCAAGGCCGAGTTCATGGCCGACAGAGGCCCGGAAGGTCGCGGTCCCGGCGCGGATCACGATGGCCCGCCGCCCCCTCCCGGTGAAGGCGGCAAGCTCCACCCGCGCGGTGGGCCTGAGAAGTTCGCCGCTAAATTCGGTGGCAAGGGTCGCGGCCATTTCGGCGGGCACGGCTTCGGACCGGGCGGTCGCTTCGACGACAATCGCGTGGTCACCCAGGCCGAATTCGTCGCCGAGGCGCTCAAGCGCTTCGATGCTCAGGACGCCAACCACGACGGCAAGGTGACGCCTGAAGAGCGCAAGGCCCGCTGGGAAGCGCGCAAGACGGCTGACAAGAACGCCACGAACTGACAGGAAGGCGCGGATTGACGTCATGGATCCGGAAATGAACGACACCGCGCCTACCCCTGCGCCTCCCAAACTGCTCCTCGTCGATGACGAGGCATCCCTTCGCGAACCCCTGGGCGACTACCTGTCGCGGCAGGGGTTCGCCGTCGTTCAAGCATCCAGCGCCGCAGAGGCCCGCTCGCGCCTGAAGGACGTGGCCTTTGACCTCGTCCTGCTGGACATCATGATGCCGGGCGAGGATGGGTTGTCGCTGTGCCGCCATCTGGTGGAGGCGCAGGATCTGCCGGTGATCTTCCTGACTGCGCGCGGCGAGGCGACCGACCGCATCGTCGGGCTTGAGATCGGGGCGGACGATTACGTCGTGAAGCCGTTCGAGCCGCGCGAACTGGTCGCCCGCATCCGCAGCGTACTGCGCCGTGCCTCGCGCGCCGCGCCCGCCGCCCCGGAAAACGAGGCGTTCGAGTTCGAGGGCTGGCGCCTCGATCCGCTCAAGCGCCGCCTGATCGACAGCGAAGGCGCGGTGGTGGCGATCTCATCGGTCGAATTCCGGCTGCTGATGGCGTTCCTCGAACACCCGCGGCAGGTGCTGAACCGCGATCGCCTGCTCGACATGGTGCAGGGCCGCGAGGCGCACCTGTTCGACCGTGCGGTGGACAATCAGGTCAGCCGCCTGCGCCGCAAGATCGAGCAGGACAGCCGCAACGCGCAGCTGATCCAGACGGTGTGGGGCGGCGGCTACATGCTGGCTGCCGACGTGCGCCGCGTGCCGATCGAGGAATGATGAGCCCGTTTCGCTTGCTGCGCCCTCGCAGCCTGATGGGGCAGACGCTGCTGGCGGTCGCCGTCGCGCTGCTGCTGGTGCAGGGCATCGGCGCCATCCTGGTCTACCGTGCCCAGCGCGAAGGCTACGAAGCAGGCATGACCAACGCCGTCGCCTTCAAGCTGATCGCCGAAACGCGGGGCCGAGGCGCACTGGGACGGCTGCTGCGCAAGGGGGAGCATGATCGCTCGCCGTTCGGCGGCCCGCCGGTGCGCGGCTTTCCGCTGCAGTTCAGCAATACCTCGCCCCAGCAGCCCGGCGAGCGGCGCGACGGCGATACCGAGGACCGGCTGAAACGCACGCTGGTCGATCAGGATTTCCCCACTTCGCAGATCGTCGCCATTCACCGCACCGTCGCCCGCGATTCCTTTGCACGCGCGCATCTGCAAAGCCGTGCCGATCGCGGCCGGCTGGACGGCCCGGACATCCGCGAGATGATGGACGACCATCTGCTGGTGATCGGCCTGAAGCAGCCCGGCAAGCCGAACTGGATGATCGCCCGCGTGCGCAGCCCCCGCGCCTTCGCACTGATGATCCGTCCGCTGATCGTGCAGACGGTCATCATCTACCTCGTCCTGGTTGGCGCGGTGGCGCTTATCCTGCGGCGCATCACCCGTCCGCTGGCCGCGCTCACGCGCCGGGTGGAGCAGTTCGCGTACAGCCCGGGCTCCGCTGGCCAGCTGGCCCCCAGCGGGCCAGAAGACATGCAGCGCCTGATCGTCGCGCACAACGCGATGGAGGCGCGCATCGTCGCCATGCTGGATGAAAAGGACGTGATGCTGGGCGCCATCGGCCACGACCTTAAGACGCCGCTGGCCGCGCTGCGCGTCCGCATCGAATCGGTGGAGGACGATGCCGAGCGCGGGCGCATGGCCGCCACCATCGAGGACATCGTGCGCACGCTGGACGACATTCTCTCCCTCGCCCGCGTCGGTCGGCCCAGCGACCCGCGCGAGCGGACCGAACTCTCCGCCCTCGTCGCCTCGGTGGTGGAAGAGTACGAGGACATGGGCGAGCCGGTGGAGCTTGGCGATACCCGGCGCGTCGTGCTGGAACTGCGCCCCACCTGGCTGCGGCGCGCGCTGCGCAACCTCATCGACAATGCGCTGCGCTATGGCGGCGGCGCGCGGGTGACGCTGGAGAAGGAGGGCGAGCACGCCGTGATCCGCATCGACGACGACGGCCCCGGCATCCCCGAGGAGGAGATCGAGGCGATGACCAACCCCTTCGTGCGCGGCGACCCTTCGCGCAACAAGGCGACGGGCGGTGCAGGCCTCGGCCTTGCGCTGGCCCGCGCCATCGCGGACCAGCACGGCGGCGCACTGGTGCTGGCCAACCGGCTGGCGGCGGACGGGTCGGTGGAAGGGCTGACGGCACGGCTGGAACTGCCCGTCTGACGTCATCCCGGACTTGATCCGGGACGACGGCCCCTACCGCATCAACCCGCCGATCAGATTGCGCGCGAACCGGCCGAGCCCCGGAAAGCCGATGGCCTTGCCCAGCACGTCGCCCACGGTTCCGGCAGCGGCGCTCGCGGCGGAAGCCTTGGGGTCGGCGCGGCTTTTCTTGCCCTGCACCGTCTGGGCCAGGATCGAGCCGGCGCTGGCCGCCGCCGCGCCTGCCGCCGCCTTGGCCACCTTGCCGCCGATGCCGTCCCACAGGCCGGGACTCTTCCGCTCCTGCCTGCCTACTTCCTCGCGCCCTTTTTCTGCCACTTCCTGCGCGGTTGCGGCGGCGTCGGCGGCCTTGGCGGCCAGCACTTCCTCGGCACTTTCGCGGTCCACGCGGGTGTCGTACTTGCCGTCGAACGGGCTGATCGACTGAACGATGGCCCGCTCCTTGTCGGTGATCGGCCCCAGCCGCGACCGGGGCGGCGCCACCAGCGTGCGCTGCACAACCGAGGGCGAACCGTCATCGTTGAGCGTGGAGACGAGCGCCTCGCCCACTTTCAGCTCGGTGATCGCGGCCTCGACGTCCAGTTCGGGGTTGATGCGGAACGTCTCCGCCGCCGCCCGGATCGCCCGCTTGTCGCGCGGGGTGAAGGCGCGCAGGGCATGCTGGACCCGGTTGCCCAACTGCCCGGCAATCTCCTCGGGAATGTCGATGGGGTTCTGCGTCACGAAGTAAACGCCCACGCCCTTGGAACGGACCAGCCGCACCACCTGCTCCACCTTGTCCTGCAGCGCCTTGGGGGCATCGTCGAACAGCAGGTGCGCCTCGTCGAAGAAGAATACCAGTTTCGGCTTTTCCGGATCGCCGATCTCGGGCAGTACCTCGAACAGTTCGGACAGCAGCCACAGCAGGAACGTGGCGTAAAGCTTGGGGCTGCGCATCAGCCGGTCGGCGGCGAGCACGTTGATATAGCCCCGGCCCTGATCGTCCGACCTGATGAAGTCCGCGATTTCCAGCGCCGGTTCACCGAAGAACTGCGCCGCGCCCTGGCTGTCCAGCGCCAGCAGCTGGCGCTGGATCGTGCCGACGCTGGCCTTGGAGATGTTGCCGTACTTCGCGCTGAGGTCCGATGCGTTCTGCGCGGCATGGGCCAGCATCGCCTGCAGGTCTTCAAGGTCCAGCAGCAGCAGGCCCTGTTCGTCGGCATAGCGAAAGACGATGTTGAGCACGCCTTCCTGCGTCTCGTTCAGGTCCATCAGCCGCGCCAGCAGCAGCGGCCCCATTTCCGAGATGGTGGTGCGGATCGGGTGGCCCTGTTCGCCGTAGATGTCCCAGAACACCGCCGGATTGTCGGCATAGGCATAGTCGGCGAGGCCGATTTCCTTCGCCCGCGATTCCAGCACCGCTGCGTTTCTGAACTGCGGGCTGCCCGCCATGCAGATGCCCGAAAGGTCGCCCTTCACGTCGGCCAGGAACACGGGCACCCCGGCGGCGGAGAACTGTTCCGCGATGGTCTGGAGCGTCACGGTCTTGCCGGTGCCGGTCGCGCCCGCGATCAGCCCGTGACGGTTCGCCCGCCCCAGCCGCAGCACCTGCCGTTCGCCATCGCCGCCAAGTCCGAGGAAAATCTCGCTCATGCCACCGTCTCCAAGCCTGCAGGATGAAAGATGTAGCGCCATCGCATTCGATGGCAACATGCGTCGTCGCGGACCCGATCGGGGACCGCTGGCTGTCTTCAGGCGCAAGGTGTACGCCGCAGGCAACACCCGCTAAAGCCCGCCGCGATCCTATGACCGAACCCTTCGTCCTCCTTGATGACGCCCGCAAAAACGGAGCCGATGCGCGCCTGTACCGGGCCCCTCGCGAAATCGTAACGGCGCGGCGTGGCGAGGACGTGGCCCCTGCGCTGGACCGCCTGCAGGCGCTCACCCGCGAAGGGCTGCACGTCGCCGGATACCTGACCTACGAAGCCGGCTTTGCCCTTGAACCGCGCCTTGCCGGGCGCCTGCCAGACACCGGTGCGCCACTGCTGTGGTTCGGCGCGTTCGACGGCTATGAAGGGATCGCGCGCGCGGAAATGCCGCAATGGCTAGCCGCCCACGCCAAACCCGAGCGCCCTGCCATCGGCCCGCTGGAACCGCAGGTCGACCTTGGCGGCTACCAACGGGCCTTCGCCGCGATCCACGGTGCGATCCGGGCGGGCGACATCTATCAGGCCAACCTCACCCTGCCGCTTGCCGGTCCGTGGAGCGGCGATCCGCTGGCGCTGTACGCCGCGCTGCGTCCCCGCGCGGCGGCGGGCTATGGCGCGGTGATTCACGACGGCGCGCGCTGGCACCTCAGCTTCTCGCCCGAACTGTTCTTCACGCTTCACGGACGCGAAGTGGAAGTGCGCCCGATGAAGGGCACCCGCCCGCGCGGCCGCACGGCGGCAGAAGACGCCGCCTTCGCCGCCGACCTCGCCGCCAGCGCCAAGGACCGGGCCGAGAACCTCATGATCCTCGACCTCATGCGCAACGACCTTTCGCGCGTGGCGCAGGCGGGCAGCGTCCGGGTGGAAGATCCTTTCGCCATCGAAAGCTATCCCACCGTCCACCAGATGGTCTCCACCGTGCGCGCCACGCTGCCGCCGGAACGCGGCGCGGTGGACCTGCTGCGCGCGCTGTTTCCCTGCGGTTCGATCACCGGCGCGCCCAAGATCCGGGCCATGGAACTGATCGACGAGGTGGAATTGGCACCGCGTGGGCTCTATTGCGGTTCCATCGGCCATGTCGAACCCTCTGGCGATGCGGCGTTCAATGTGGCAATTCGCACACTTCGACTGGACCGTGACGGGCGTGCAACGTTAGGGGTCGGGTCCGCGGTGGTCGCGGATTCGCAAGCGCTTCCCGAATGGCGGGAATGCCTGGTCAAAGGGGGTTTCGTGCGAGAGTCGCAAGTGCAGGTTGCCGAAAACGTCGTGTCGCCTGCCAGCTTCGATCTGATCGAGACGATGCGCTTCACGCCCGAGGACGGCATCGCGCTTCTCGACCTGCACCTGCAACGCATATCCGCCAGCGCCGCCGCGCTGGGCTTCGGGTTCGACCGGCACGCGGTGCGCAACGCCATCCAGGCCCTGTGCTTCGAGGCGGATGCCCCGTCTAAACTGCGCCTGCTGATCGGGCGCAGTGGCGCCTATTCGCTGGAACTGACCGCGCTTCCCCCGGCGCTGCCCGATCCGGTCACCGTGGCGGTGCTGCCCCTGCCGGTGGACAGCGGCGACTGGCGGCTGGCGCACAAGACCACCGACCGGGGCTTCTACGAGCGTGGCCTTGAAGTGGCCCGCGCGCATGGCGCCGACGAGGCGATCCTGCTGCGCGACGACGGTCTGGTCACCGAAGGCTGCTTCACCAACATCTTCGTCGAGCGCGGCGGTGCCCTGCTGACCCCGCCCGCCACGCTGGGCCTGCTGCCCGGCGTGCTGCGCCGTTCCCTGCTGGAACAGGGCAGCGCGGTGGAAGCGGAGCTGACGCTGGACGATCTGGCCGCCGGGTTCCTCATCGGCAACGCCTTGCGCGGGCTGGTCCCGGCGCGGCTGTTCTAAGGAATCGGCATAATGCACCTGTCCACCGCCCTTGCCCGCATCGCCCCGTCGCAGACCACGGCGATGACCGACCGCGCCACCCAGCTTCGCGAAGCCGGGCGCGACATCATCTCGCTGTCCGTGGGCGAACCCGATTTCGCCACGCCGCCGCATGTGCTGGACGCCGCAAAGGCCGCGCTCGACGGTGGGCAGACGAAGTATACCCCCGTCGGCGGCACCTCGCGCCTGAAGGAAGCCGCCGCGCTGCACTTCGCACGCGATCTGGGCATCGAAACGCCATCGTCGCAGGTCACGGTCAGCGCGGGCGGCAAGCAGGCGATCTTCCACGCGATGCTGGCGACCCTGAGTGACGGCGACGAAGTCATCGTCCCGGCGCCGTGGTGGGTCAGCTACCCCGAAATCGTGCGCTTCGCGGGCGGCAAGGTGGTGCCGCTGCTCACTCGCGCCAAGGACAACTTCCGTTTCACCGCCGCCGACCTCGAGGCGCAGATCGGGCCGCGCACGCTGTGGGTGCTGCTCAATAGCCCCGGCAACCCGACCGGCGCCTGCCTGCCCGCCGAGACGCTGCTGGCCATCGGCGAAGTGCTGCGCCACCACCCGCGCGTAATGGTGCTGTCAGACGATATCTATGCGCCGATCAACTACACAGGCGGCCCTCACGCCACGCTGGGGAACCTGTGCCCGGACCTTGCCGACCGCATCCTGACCGTATCGGGCGTGTCCAAGAGCCATGCGATGACCGGCTTTCGCATCGGTGTGGCCACCGGTCCGGAATGGCTGATCAGGGCGATGGAGCGGCTGCAGTCGCACTCTTCGGGCAACCCCTGCTCGATCAGCCAGGCCGCCGCCGTCGCCGCGTTCGAGGGGCCGCAGGACTTCCTTGCCGACTGGTGCGAACGCTTCCGCGCCCGGCGCGACCTGGTAGTGGCCGCGATCAACGCCATCCCCGGGCTGTCGACGCCGGTGCCGGACGGCGCGTTCTACTGCATGGTCGATGCCGCCCCGCTGATGGACCGCTTCGGCGACGATGCCGCGCTGGCGCTCCACCTGCTGGACCACGGCGTGGCGATCGTGCCCGCATCGGCGTTCGGCAGCCGCGACGGCTTCCGCATCAGCTTTGCAGCGGACGAGGCGAAGCTGGTCGAGGCCTGCTCGCGGATCGCGGCGGCAGTGGCGTAAGCTCGCGCCGGAAAAAACCCGTGTTTGCTGCCCGCAACGGCACGACGAAAGAGATTATGATGCAACTGGAAATCCTCTTCGAAGACGGCGAAGCGCTGGTCATCGACAAGCCCGCCGGCCTTCCGCTGGATCGTCCCCGTGCCGGTGGCCCCTGCCTTGAAGACCGGCTGGACGAACTCAAGCTGGGCTTCCAGCGCGAACCGTTCCCCGTCCACCGCCTTGACCGCGATACGTCGGGCTGCCTGCTGCTGGCGCGCAATCCCAAGGCGCTCAAGCGCTTCGCCTCTGCCTTCGAGGAGCGCGTGGTGGAAAAGCGCTACCTTGGCATCGTGGCCGGTGAAGTCGCGGACGAGGAAGGCACCATCGCGCTCAACCTGTCGAAAGTCAGCACCGTGAAGGACGGCTGGCGCATGATCCCGGCCCGCAAGGGCAAGCCCGCCGTCACCCACTGGCGCAGGCTGGATGTGCGAGGCGGCCTGACGCTGGTGGAGTTCCGCCCCGAAACCGGCCGCACCCACCAGATCCGCGTCCATGCCGCGTCGGGCCTGGGCTTCCCGCTGCTGGGCGATCCGGTGTATGGCAGCAAGAGCGGCGCCCCGCGCACGATGCTCCACGCAGCAGGGCTGACCGTGCCGCGCGGCGAGAAGGAGCCCATCGTTGCCGTGGCACCGCTGCCCCGCGATTTCGCCGCATTCGGCTTCACCGATGCCGCGCCACAGGTCTCGCCCGAATCCCCTGATGAATGAGCGACCTTGAGGCCACGATAAGCCGGGCGCAGGCGCTGGCGAGCGAGAGCTTCATCGCCTCTACCGGCCCAGGCGGCCAGAACGTCAACAAGGTCGCCACGGCGGTGCAGTTGCGCCTCGACGTCTACGCCCTGCGTCTGATCCCGCCGGTCTTCGCGCGGGTGAAGGAACTGGCGGGCAGCCGCATGACGTCGCGCGGGGAACTGGTCCTCACCGCCCGCCGCTTTCGCACGCAGGAAGCCAACCGTGCCGACGCCCGCGAACGGCTGGCCGAACTGCTGACCGAAGCGCACAAGCTGCCGGAAAAACGCGCCAAGAGCCGCCTCAACCGCGTAGGCAAGGAACAGCGCCTGAAGGGCAAGAAGCTGCGCGGCTCGGTCAAGGCCGGGCGCGGCAGGGTCAGCTTCGACTGACGTTACCGCTCCGGCTTCGGCGTGTCCGTCCCCGTCACCGAAGCGGGCGGGCGCCGTTCGTCCAGCATCGCCGCAGCCTGATCCAGCGCGCGCGCTTCGCCCATGGTCACGCCTCCGGGACCGGGCGCGGTATCGGGCTTGGAGCACGCGGTAATGAGCAAAGCGGGCGCCAGCGCCGCAGGGATCAGGATCAGCCTCTTCATCGCCGCCGTCATAGCGCAGCGCGCGTCAGGCGTCGATGATGCGCGTGTGCGGATGGTGCTTGTCCAGATGCTTGCGGATGATCTTCAGGTTGCGGGTGTTCGACCGGAACAGGAAGTCCAGCACGTCACCTGCAATCGGCACCGCGCCCACCAGCGTATCGAACCCGACATTGGCGGTCATCCGCGCCAGCTGCCACTTCGACATGCCCAGGTTGCGCGCTTCCCAGACGAGGTAAAGCCCCAGCGCCGCGCCCACCAGATCGCCCGCCACAGGGACGAGGCCGACGATGGCGTCCAGCCCCACAGGGCGGTTGATGCCGGGTACGGTGACGGCGCGTTCCAGCACGCGCTCCAGCGCTTCCACGCGGCGGCGGATGGCGACGGGGTCGTTGCCCAGCGGCAGATCGTATTCCATGCGTCGCGCGGATTGCGGTCCTGTCGCCACGGCTTGCCCTCTCGTCCAGACGCGGCTCCGATGCGCCGCACTGCCTTATTTGGGAAGCCAGGCCAACGGCATCAAGGGATGCCACCCCCAGGCATTGGGGGAGAATCCGCTGACGCTGCCGCGCACCAGCGACCAGCGGATGGGCGTGCCGAAGGGGATGAAGACGTTGGCCGTCGTCAGCTCCGTTTCCGCCTGCGTCAGCAGCGCGGCGCGTTCCGCTGGCGTGGGGGCGATGGCAGCCGCAGCGACGTGGGCATCCGCCTCCGGCGAGCACAGGCCGTTCCTCCCACTGCATGACAGGCGGTTGAGGTACCAGCCCGCGCGCGGATAACCCGCGACATCGTCGACCAGCACAAGATCCGCCCCCGACTTACCTGCTTCGGGCTTACCCTCCGCCCGGTCCAGCGCGATGCCGATGGCAGCAAAATCCGCCGCCAGCCGGTTGAACAGCACGGTCGAGCCGCCACCCTCAGGCAGCCACAGGCTCAGCCGCACCGGCCCACCCGCATCCGGCCTGCCTTGCCAAGCCCGCACCCGGGCCACGCCGACGGCACGGCGCTGCTCCAGCGTCTGCCCGGCCCAACGCTCGCCGATGGTGCCCAGATCGCCGTCAAGGCTGGGCGTCACCACGCGTGTGGTCGCCTGCCAGCCGCCGACACCGAACGGCGCCATCAGGCCCTCACGGTCGACAGCCATCGCCAGCGCCTCGCGGTTGGCCGGATCGCCAAGGAACCCGTCGCTCCGCATCACGCGCAGGCCGAACAGGCCGACGACCGGGTCGATCTGGATGGTCCCGCGCAGGATGCCTACGGAGCGAGTCAGCGCGAAATCCTGAAGCCGCCCGCCCAGCACCAGATCCACGCTGCCGTCGTTGAACGCGGCCACCGCCCGGCTGCCGGGGAGTTCACGCATTCGTACCGGGCGGGTGCGGCGATCCCAGTTCTCGATCGGCGGCAGGCCCAGCTGTGCAGGATCGATGGCGGAAAGCGTCGCGACGCCTCCGGCTCGCACCACGGTCATCGAGCCGGTCCCCCGCCCCCGGTGGATCAGGCCCAGTTCCGGCTGGGCCAGCAACTGCAGCAAGTAGGGCATGGGGCGGGCGAGGCGAACCTCGATCACCCGACCCGCCATGGCGCGCACTTCGTCGATCCCCTCCAGATCGGCGGCAAGCGCCTGCCGTTCGGGAGAGCGGGAATCGGCGAGCGCCTCGCGCGCGGCGTTGAAGGCACGGCGGGCGGTGTCGGCGGTGATGGGATCGCCATTGGCCCAGTGGCCGTCACGCAGGCGGAAGATGTAGCTCTGGCCGTCATCGGTCACGATCCAGCGGTCGGCCAGCGCGGGGATCACCCGCCCGGCATCGTCGAACGCCACCAGCCCTTCCACCGTGGAGGCGCGCAACAGCATTGCCGCAGTGGCGCGGTCGTCCTTGCCCTGCCCGGTGCTTTCGACGACCGCGACATCGAGGGGAGAATTGTCATAGCGGCTGCAGGACGCCAGCGTGAGCATCAACGCGGGCGCAAGTATCAGGCCGGAGGGGATGGCCGGCAGCCGCATGGCTTTGCGCTTCGACAGCATGACACCGAAGTAGCCGTTTTCACGCCGCCGTCCAGCGCGCCCGGCAAATTTCCGGCTCGCTGACTAACCGCCGACCGGGCCTTGTCGTCAGATCTTGCGCATCACCGACGTGTCTGACGATTGCGCCCCGTAGTTACGCAGGTAATCAGGCGCCGTGTGCTCCACCCTTGCGGCAGGCGCGCCTGGCTGATCGCCGGTCGCGCTACCGGCTTGTCCGCGGGCCATGCGCGGGTCGATGTCTTCGCGGAAGGCGACGCCGAAGCGGTTGTCCTGAACCCAGGCCACCGACCCTTCGACCCAGCCGATATTGCGGATGTTCACGGAAACCACGGTGCCGCGCACGACGCGCACGGTGCCTTCGCCCATCATGCCGCCGGCCGACAGGTTGCGGACCTTGATGCGGAAATCGCCGTCGAGACCGTCCACGCGAAGGTCAGCCATGAGGAACAGGCTGTCGCGCGCGAGCTGCCGATTGTCACCTTGGTTCATGCGATAGTCGTCCGGGCGTTCGTCACTGCACGTCATCATCGTGCCGCCAATGCACGAAAATTACCGTGCCGCGAAAGCGATTCCTAGCCCACAATGGCAAACAAAGGCTTAATGTCCCGGCTCCGGACAGTTTCGCAAAGCCCGCTTGACGCCGATTCAGGCACGGCTCGGCCTGCCCCCGCGCACGATGCGCCGGGACAGGCCAGTCAGTGTCGTCAGCCAGCTAAGCCGGCGTCAGTCGTCGCGGGATACCTTTTCGCGCCGTTCGTGCGCTTCCTGCGCTTCCACCGTCATCGTCGCGATCGGACGGGCTTCCAGCCGGCCCAGGCCGATCGGTTCGCCGGTCACTTCGCAGTAGCCGTATTCGCCCTCTTCGATGCGGCGCATGGCCGAATCGATCTTGGCGATCAGCTTGCGCTGACGGTCGCGGGTGCGCAGTTCGATGCCCCAGTCAGTCTCGCTGGAAGCGCGATCGTTGAGGTCGGGTTCGCGAATCGGACCATCCTGCAGCTGCTGCAACGTACCCGCTGCGGCATCCAGAATGGACTTCTTCCACGCGAGAAGCAGCTTGCGGAAATAATCCTGCTGCGACTCATTCATGTATTCTTCGTTCGGTTCGGAAATGTAGGCGCCGCCAATTGCACGTTTTGCCTTGGCGAGAACATCGATTTCGTCAGCTAGGGCCGTTGCCATCCAGAGAAACTCCGCAGTGCTTCCACGGATCGCCAACGCCCTGCAGTCCCGGATTTTTTCCGGCAACCGTACAACGATCCGCAGTTGACGCGGCCTATAAGTCGGCGCTCTTCACCGCACAAGCGGATAAGCGCGGCCTTCGAAGATTTATGAACGGGTTTGTCGGAAGTGACACAAAGTTAATCCGGGCGCCGGATCTGCGCGCAAGCAGCATTAACCATTTCTTGATCGGCCTGGTCCAGATTCGCCATATCAAACGCACGGGCCATTGCAAACGATTGAGGTCCACGCGGTCACAACCTTTTCAAGGGCACGGGGATTACGATGGAAACTGTCTGCATTAACCAGGATCTGGCCGCACCTGCCGCCGCGAACGACTTTGCCGGAGACATGCTGATCGCCGAAGCGCTGGCATCTGCCGCGCGGGGCGACGCTTCGGCCTACTTCGACCTCGGCGTCGCGTTCTCGACAGGCAGCCATGGCGCGGCCTGCGACCTTGTCGAGGCGCACAAGTGGTTCAACCTTGCCGCCGTAGGCGGGCACGGGGAAGCCGCCGTCTGCCGCGCCGAAGTGGCCGACGACATGACCGCCCGCGAGATAGCCGAAGCCCAGCGCCGCGCGCGCCAGTGGCTGGGCGCGGGCCTGCGCAAGGCGGCCTGACCTTCCGGCTGTGCGGGGGAGTTACGTTTTTCTTCGCTGCGTTGCCGCTTCACCGTTACCCCACACCCCCGTCACCCTGAACTTGTTTCAGAGTACATCGGGCGGTCAGTGCCGGAGTGTGGTGTCACCGGCGGCGCTGTCGGTTTGCTGTTCCACGCTTCGGGTGAGACTGCACAATGGACCCTGAAACAAGTTCAGGGTGACGAAGTATGGCGTGATGGGACAGCGTACCGACGGCACGACCATGCACCCGCTGGCGAGTGCGGGCATAACGCCAGGGGTAAGAACGCGGACGGGTGCGGTCGGCGCGTGTTGGGTCGCCGGCGTCAGGCGACAGTGCCGGGTGCTGCCTTCGTATGCGAATGGTCGAAGGAGGGGCAGACCAGCTTGGATCACTCTTCCGACACGGCCCTTCGGTGCGCGGGGATGATGGTGCGGGCTCGCGTCCTTGCCATCGACCCTGGAGGCATACCTCCGGTTCATCCGCGCATCCGGTAGTGTGGCTTTGTCCGGAGTTCCACGACCGGACGCCGACCGCGTGCGAGGATGAGGAGCATCAGCTACACGCCCTCGCCCCGCCGCTGCTGGAGCATATAACCTAAATGGTTATTAAAGTCAAGGTGCCGGTTCAAACTGCGTCATCCCAGTGACAGCTGGGATCGCTGGCTGTGAACAGCCCACCTCGGGTCAGGGCGTTTTAACGCGGGCTGGGCTTGGCCCGGCCAGCGATCCCGGCTTTCGCCCGGATGACGGCACGGCCATCAATCTTCCCTGAATGGCGAATGCCCGTCGAGATCGGTCTGCTGCTCGGCGATGCCGGCGCGTTCCTGTTCGAGGTAGTCGGCGATGGCGGCGCGCAGGCCGTCGTGGATGATGTAGTGAGCCGAAACTGTGCGCACCGGTTCGTACCCGCGCGCCAGCTTGTGGCCGCCCTGCGCGCCGGCCTCCACGCGCTTCAGGCCCAGCCGGATCGCGGCGTCGATCGCCTGGTAATAGCACAGTTCGAAGTGCAGGAACGGCTTGTCGACCACCGCGCCCCAGTACCGACCGTAAAGCGCCTCATCGCCGATGAAGTTCAGCGCTCCGGCCACCGGCTCCCCGTCGATATAGGCCAGCACCAGCAGGATGCGGTCGGCCATGGTCTGGCCCAGCAGGGTGAACGCCTCACGCGTGAGGTAGGGGCGGCCCCATTTGCGCGCGCCGGTGTCCTGATAGAAGTCCCAGAACGCGTCCCAGTGCGCCTCGGTGATGTCCGCGCCGGTCAGCGAGCGGATATCGACGCCATCTTGCGCCTTCTCACGCTCCTTGCGCAGATCCTTGCGCTTGCGAGACGACAGCGCGCCCAGAAATTCGTCGAAGCTGGCGTAGCCGCGGTTCTCCCAGTGGAACTGGATATCTTCGCGCAGGAGCCATCCGGCCTGTTCGAACACCGGCACCTGCGCGGGTTCGATGAAGGTCGCGTGGGCAGAGGACAGGCCGTTGTCGCGGCACAGCGTCTCTGCCGCGCGCAGCAGGGGCAGCATCAGTTCGGGATGAGGCGTCAGCAGGCGCGGGCCGGTGGCCGGGGTGAAGGGCACCGCGATCTGCAGCTTGGGGTAATATTCGCCCCCCGCCCGGTGCCAGGCATCGGCCCAGGCATGGTCGAAGACGTATTCGCCCTGCGAATGCTGCTTGAGATAGGCCGGAAGCGCGGCGGCAAGAGTGCCGTCGGGTCCGTCGATCACCAGCGGCAGAGGGGTCCAGCCGCTGCGCCCGCCGACGCTGCCCGAACTTTCCATGGCGGTGAGGAAGGCGTGGCTGACGAAGGGATTACCGCCATCTGTCAGCGCATCCCACTGATCGGCGGGCAGGTCGCCCACGGCACCCAGCAGGCGGGCGGTGAATGTGCCCTCGCTCACGCAGTCCCTTCGACGATCTCGAAGATCGCGGCGTCGGCGTGGGCGGCGGCGCGTTCGTCATGCTCGGGTTCGCGCACGGTCCAGGTGGCGACCGGCAGCCCCCGGCGGCGCTGGGCGGCGGCGAAGCGGCTTGGCAGGTCGCGCACGTCGTAGGCGAGGAAATCGGGCCGGGCGTGCCACAGCCACAGGCGGCGGCGGATCTTGCCGGCAAGCGCGCGGTCCTCCCCCTCCGACACGATCAGCCCGCGCACGGTGTGCGGCGAATGGCGCCAGTACCAACGCGAAACGCGCGGGTCGAAGCTCATCACCGCGTGCTGGCCGGTATACCCTTCGAGCACGCGGCGCACCGCCAGGCACAACGCCGCGATGCGCGTCCTGCGATCCGACTTGATCTCTATCAGCACCGGAACTCTGCCGCCGATCTGGGCCAGAACCTGCCGCAGGGTGGGGATCGTCTCGGCGGTGCCGGCCCCTCCTGCAAGTTTCAGGGTGATCGCGCCAAGCTGGGCGGCGCTGCGGCGCTCGGTAGGGCCGGTTTCACCGGTCAGGCGGTCCAGCGTATCGTCGTGGAAGACCACCGGCTGCCCGTCGCTGGAACGCTGCACGTCCAGTTCGATGCCGTTGCCCGCCGCGATCGCCCTTGCAAAGGCCGCGCGCGAGTTCTCCGGCACGCCGGAACCGTGCAGCCCGCGATGGGCATAGTCCTGCGCCCCGATCCACACCACCTTGCGCGGATCGGGTGCAGGCGAACGCCAGCGATCAAGCAGGGCGAACGGCAACGATGGCGTCCACTTCGACGGCGGCGCCCAGCGGCAGGACCGGCACGCCGACCGCGCTGCGCGCATGTTTGCCCGCATCGCCGAACACCGCGACCATCAGTTCGGAAGCGCCGTTGATGACCTTGGGCTGGTCAGTGAAATCGCCGGTCGAGTTGACGAAGCCGCCCAGCTTAACGATCCGCTCCACCCGGTCGAGCGAGCCGAGCGCGGCCTTCAGCTGCGCCAGGATCATCACGCCGCAAGCCTGCGCCGCTTCGGTGCCCGCCTCGATGCTGACGTCTTCTCCCAGACGGCCGGTGACGAGCTTGCCGCCGACGAACGGCAACTGGCCCGAAACGTGCGCAAGGCCGCCCGTCTCTACCACGGCGACATAGGCGGCCACCGGTGCTGCGGCTTCGGGCAGGGTCAGGCCGAGTTCGGCCAGGCGGTCATCGATCTTGCTCATGGAATTCCTTCTCTTCGCAGGTCAGGCTGTTCACCAGCCAGGGAAGCGCGGTCTTCCAATCGTCGATCCGCGCATGGGCGTGGCCAAGCTGGAGGGCGCACTTGATGTTGGGGGCGATCTTCGGTTCGCCGCACAGGTGCAGGCGGCGGACATGGGGCGACACCTCGAAGACGGAGCCGTGGTGCTGCGACAGGTCGTCGATGAAGACGGCGCGGCTGGGCTGGTATTCGTCCAGGATCGCCTGAAGCGCCGGGCCCTTCGGCCCCTGATTGGTGAACACCCGCAGCGGCATGCCGTGTTCGACCAGCTGCGCCTCGCGCGCTTCGCGGCGAAAGTCCATGAGGTTGGTCAGCACCACCACGTCGGCATGTTCGCGGATCGCGGCGATCGCCTCCACCGCGCCCTCGATCGGGGTCTGGCGGTGCATCTGCGAATCGAAGAAGCCGTTGAGCAGCGCCCACATCTCCGCCTGTTCCAGCGGCACGTCGCTGCCGATCCGGCGCATCGCCTTGTAGAACTCGCCGTTCTCGATATCGAAATCGACGCCCTCTTCCTCGGCCAGCCAGTCGCGGAAGTGCTTTATCATGTGCAGCAGCACTTCGTCGCAGTCGGTGATGAGCAGCGGTTTCGTCACGCGCCCAGCCTCCGCCGCGCGGCGACCATGGTCTCGGGCGGCACCCCCAACGCATCGGCGGCGGCCAGAAGGTCCGGCTCGTGCGAGCACAGAAAGTCCAACACCGCCCCCAGCGTGCCCGGTTCGCCCAGCGACGCGCGCAGTTCCTCAGGGGTCAGGCCGGTCAGCGCCAGAAAGCGCTCTGCCCGGTCCTGATCGGCGAGCACCCAGCCCAGCGCGTTGAGGGCCAGGGCCTGCGGGTCGGATGGGGATGAGGGTTCTCGAAGAATTGTAAGTCTCGCTCGGAGGGCATAGGAGGGGTCCAACACCCAGATGGTCATCAGGGCTTCGAATGGCAAAGCGAATCCTCGTTGTCGAGGACAACGATCTCAACCGGAAGCTGTTTTGCGACGTGCTTCGCAGTCAGGGCTATGCGGTGGAGCCCTGCGCCGACGGCCTCGACGCGCTCGACCGGGCGCGGCAGTTCGTGCCCAATCTGGTCATCATGGACATTCAGCTGCCCAACGTCTCGGGCCTCGACCTGATAGAGGCGGCGAAGAACGATCCGGTGCTGCGCTCCATCCCGGTGCTGGCGGTGACCGCCTACGCCGGCAAGGGCGACGAGGAACGCATCCGCGAGGCCGGGGCGGAAGGGTATCTGGCGAAACCAGTGTCGATCGGCCCGTTCATGCAGGCGGTGCGGGCGCTGGTTTAAGCGCAGGCAGAAGGCAGTTCCGCGCGGGCCTCAGCAAGTTGAGGGTGACAGCGGGCAACACCATAACGCTCTCCCCCACCGAGGCGGATTGCGCTACACCCCGCTTGACATGTAGCCCCCGCGCCGCTTTTGCGCCGCAATTCCCGGCCAGAGAGCCGCCCGACGCATTCGGAGACACATACCCATGGACCGCGCAGAGACTTCGGCCCGCATCGCCGCCCTGATCGAACCCTTCAACAAGAAGGGCGTCGAAGTGACGGACGCCACCCGCTTCACCGACGATCTGGAATTCGACAGCCTGACGGTGATGGACTTCGTCGCCGCGATCGAGGACGAATTCGACATCATCATCTCGATGAACCAGCAGGCCGAGATCGAGAACTACGGCCAGCTCGTCGATGCGGTCGTGAAGCTGCAGGCTTGAGCGCGATGACTGAGACCGTCAAAACGACCGAAACTTCCGGCGACCTGTTCAGCAAGTTCGACCCGCTGATCAAGATGCGCGCCGACCTGCTCTCCACCGGCGTGACCGATCCGTTCAACATGGTCATGGAAAAGGTGATCTCGCCCACCGTGGCCCTGTGCAACGGACGCGAGACGATCCTGCTGGGCACCTACAACTACATGGGCATGACCTTCGACCCCGACGTGATCGCGGCGGGCAAGCAGGCGCTTGACGATTTCGGCTCGGGCACCACCGGCAGCCGCGTGCTGAACGGGACGTATGCGGGCCACAAGGCGGTCGAGGAGGCGCTATGCGACTTCTACGACATGAAACACGCCATGGTGTTCTCCACCGGCTATCAAGCCAATCTGGGCATCATCTCCACCATCGCCGGCAAGGGCGACTACATCGTCCTCGACATCGACAGCCACGCCTCCATCTGGGACGGCTGCAAGATGGGCGACGCCGAAGTCGTGCCGTTCAAGCACAACGACATCGAGGCGATGGAAAAGCGCCTGCGCCGTATTCCCGAGGGCGCGGGCAAGCTGGTGATCCTCGAAGGCGTCTATTCCATGCTGGGCGACATTGCCCCGCTGAAGGAAATGGTCGCCGTCGCGAAGAAGTACGGCGCCATGGTGCTGGTGGACGAAGCGCATTCTATGGGCTTCATCGGTCCCAACGGGCGCGGCGTGGCAGAGGAGCAGGGCTGCCTCGACGACGTGGACTTCGTGATCGGCACGTTCTCCAAGTCGGTCGGCACCGTCGGCGGCTTCTGCGTCTCGAACCATCCCAAGTTCGAGATCATGCGCCTTGTCTGCCGCCCCTACGTGTTCACCGCCAGCCTGCCGCCCAGCGTCGTGGCCACCGCGACCACCTCGATCCGCAAGCTGATGAACGCGGGCGAAAAGCGCGCGCACCTGTGGGAAAGCTCGCGCACGCTGCACAAGGGGCTGACGGACGCCGGCTTCCAGCTGGGCACCACCGAGCCGCAGAGCGCGATCATCTCGGTCATCATGCCCGATCTGGAACGCGGCGCGATGATGTGGGAAGCGCTGCTGCGCGAAGGGCTCTACGTCAACCTGGCCCGCCCGCCGGCAACCCCGGCCAACATGACCCTGCTGCGCTGCTCGCTGTGCGCCGAGCATTCGGCAGAACAGGTCCAGCAGATCATCGGCATGTTCACGCGCGCGGGAACCGCGGTCGGCATCATCGGCTGACGGTTCGGCACTGCCGGACAGGCATCAAGGGCGCGTCGCTTCGGCGGCGCGCCTTTTTCATGACTGTCATCAAACCGTCATGGTAGCGCGCCAGCACTGACCCCGAGCATCTTTTAAAACGGGGCAATTACAATATGTTAACATGGGGAGCTCGCGGCGTGCTGCGTCGTGGCTTGGGGATGGCCGCGTCGTCGGTCCTGCCGGTCGCACTGGCAGCATGTGGCGGCGGCGATGGCGATTCCGGCAATTCCGGTACCGCCAACAGCGCGCCGGTGTTTTCCTCGTCGGCCAGCGCGTCCGTTGCCGAGAACACCACTGCCGCATACCAGGCAGGCGCCAGCGATGCGCAGGGCGATGCGGTGACCTATTCCATCGCGGGTGGCGCCGATGCCGCCGCCTTCGCCATGGGCACCGGGGGCGCGCTGACGTTCGTGACCGCACCCAATTACGACCTGCCGACCGACGCCAACGGCGATAACGTCTATCAGGTCACGCTGCAGGCCAGCGACGGCAAGGCAAGCAGCACGCTGGCGGTATCGATCACTGTCACCAACAGCCGCGAAGGCATTCGCGTCCAGCGCATGGCGCAGATGGACGGAGCTGTCGCCATCGCCAGCTTCGAGGAAGCGGGCATCGAAGGCTCTCCCAACATGCTGGTCGCTTTTCAGAACGGCGCCATCTTTCATCTGGATCGCGCTGACGGATCGCTGTCGAGCTACGCCCGCATCACCGGTTTCTCGGAGAATTTCAAGGTTCTGGGAATGACGCGCGCCCGCGCGACTGCGGCAGGATCGCGGATGGCCACCTACGTCCTGGCGCAAGACCGAACACAGGTCTGGATGCTGTGCCTGGGGTGTCTCAACAGCCCGACGGCGTCCATCTCGGGGAGAGTGGCCAACATCACTGATGGCAGCCCGGTGGCCATCGGCACCGGACCCGACGGTTTCGCCTATGTCGCCATCGGCGATCTTACCGGCACACATGCGCAGACCGTGCAGAACGACGACCGGCAGGGGAAGCTCTACCGCTACTCGATGGATCCCGATCCCTACGCCGGCGCATCCTTGCCCGAAGACTTCTTCATCCGGCGGCTCATCGGGCTGGGCCTGCGGGCGCCAACCGGTATCGCCGCGATGCCGGGCAGAAGGATGCTGATCTCGGATCGCGGCGAAAGCGGTTTCGATGAGGTATCCCTGGTGTGGCCACAGGAACCGCTCAACTTCGGCTGGCCTTACTACGAAGGTCGGCAGGAGCGCCGCGCCGGCAGTGCCGGACTTTCCGGAATGGTCAGCCCCCAACTGGTCATCGCACACGGATCGGGCCAGCGCCAGAGCCGGGGCATCGTCGGCGGCGTAGCATACGGCGGACCGATCGCAGGCATACGCAACCACTACGTGTTCGCCGACAAGGAGGGCCGCATCTGGTCCATCCCGATCGACAAGCTGATGGCAGCGCCGCTCGATTCGGCTGCGCTGGAAGTGCGCGACGAGGACTTCGCTCCCGATACCGGCAAGATCGATCATCCCATTGCGATGACCGTCGATGCCATGGGTCGCCTCTACATCCTCGATGCCGATGGAGACCTTTTCCAGGTACAGACCGCCGAACAGGGCAGTGTCGTGATCGTTTCACCGAAGCCGTAAGCGCCCGAATCCGATCCCTCGAAAACAAAGGGCCTCGCCGGAATGCCGGAGAGGCCCTTTGTTCATTGTCACCCCGGATCAGGTCCGGTCTGACGGCATTCTCAAAGCTCCGAATCGCCCAGCACGGCGGCGCGCAGTTCCTCGATCCCCATGCCCTTTTCCGAGCTGGTGACGTGGACCACCGGGAAGGCCGCCGGGTGCTTGCGCGCTTCTGCGATGGTGGCGGAGTGGACTGCTTCCAGTTCGCTTGCCTTGATCTTGTCCGCCTTGGTCAGGACAAGGCGATAGCCCACGGCGGCCTGATCCAGCATCTCCATCATGTCCAGATCGACCTGCTTCACGCCGTGGCGCGAATCGATCAGCACCAGCGTGCGCTTGAGCACCACGCGGCCGCGCAGGTAATCGCGCACCAGCCGCCGCCACGTTTCCACCACTTTGGGCGGGGCCTTGGCGAAGCCGTAGCCCGGCATGTCGACAAGCCGGAACTTCAGCGGATCGGCCACGTCGAAGAAGTTCAGCTCCTGCGTGCGGCCCGGCGTCACCGATGCGCGCGCGATGGCCTTGCGGCCCACCAGCGCGTTCACCAGCGACGACTTGCCGACGTTGGACCGGCCCGCGAACGCGATCTCCGGCGCGTCGGGGTCGGGCAGGAACTGCAGCGCGGGGGCCGATTTCAGGAACGTCACCGGTCCGGAAAACAGCTTGCGCGCGCGTTCGGTCAGGTCTTCGATATTTTCGCTCACTCTATCATCACTCACTTGGGACGCGCCGTCGCCCGCGCCTTGTCCGCCGCGTCCTTCTCGGCCTGGGCCTTGAGCTGCGGGTGTCGGCTGTAGAGGAACTTCTGCTGAGCGATCGTCAGCAGGTTCGACGTGATCCAGTAGACCAGCAGGCCCGACGCGAAGGGTGCCATGACGAACATCATGAACCATGGCATCAGCTTGAACACCTGCTGCTGGGCGGGGTCCATCTGCGCGGGATTCAGCTGGAACTGCAGGTACATGGTGATGCCCAGCAGCAGCGCCAGCACGCCGATCGCCAGGAAGCTGGGCGGATCGAAGGGCAGCAGGCCGAACAGGTTCAGGATGTGCAGCGGATCGGGCGCGGACAGATCCTTGATCCACAGCACAAACGGCTGGTGGCGCATCTCGATCGCCAGGATCAGCGTCTTGTAGAGCGCGAAAAACACCGGGATCTGCAGGAACATCGGCAAACAGCCCGCCAGCGGATTTACCTTCTCCTGCTTGTAGAGGGCCATGATCTCCTGCTGCTGCTTCTGCTTGTCGTCCTTGTAGCGTTCCTGGATCGCCTTCATCTTCGGCTGGATAGCGCGCATCGCAGCCATCGAGGCGAACTGGCGCTGGGCGACCGGGAACATGATGCCGCGCACGATCAGCGTCAGCAGGATGATCGCGACGCCGAAGTTGCCGACGAGGCTGAACAGCTTGGTCAGCAGCCAGAAGATCGGCTTCTCGAACCAGCGGAACCAGCCCCAGTCGATGGCGAGGCCGAAGTTGGCGATGCCCTGCGCTTCGTAGGCGTCGAGCACGCCGTGCTCCTTGGCACCGGCAAAGATGCGGGTCGTCACGCTCTGCTGAGTGCGCGGCTGGACGATAGCCTGATCGTAGACGACATCGGCACGGAAGATCTGGTTGCCCAGCGAGCGGAACGTGCTGGTCGCCTTCGCACCCGAGGGGATCAGCGCCGACATCCAGTAGACGTCGGTGAAGCCGATCCAGTCGGTGTTGCCCGCTTCGTTGACGGTGCCGGTCTCGGCCACGTCCTTGTAATTGGTGGCGAAAGTCACCGAACCGTCGAACGCGCCGATCGGACCGGAATGCACGTTCCAGGTGTCGAGGCTAGCGGTCTTCTCGGTCCGGTTGACGACCGCGAAGGGCTTGACCGACACCGCATTGCCGCCTGCATTCGCAACGGTCTGCCTGGCCGTGATGAGGTAGTTCTGGTCGATGGAATAGGTGATGCCGAAGCGCTGGCCGGTGGGATTGGTCCAAGTCAGCGTGACCGGCGTGGTCGGCGTCAGCACCGCGTTGGCGGGCGCAGTCCAGACACGCGGGTTGTTGGTGTCCGGCGTCTCGATGCCCTGCCCGACCCAGCCCAGCTGCGTGAACTGCTGCGCGGGCGTGCCATAAGGCGAGAAGATGCGGACCGGCCCGGAATTCTTCTCCACCGTTTCGCGGTGGCGGTTGATGACCAGATCGTCGATGATCGCGCCGTTCAGGCTGATCGAGCCCGAAAGGCCCGGCGCCTTGATCTTCACACGGCCGGCGGCGGCCAGTTCGGTCGCCAGATCCTTTGCCTCAAGCGAGCGGTCGGCAGCGTCGATCAGCCCGCCTTCACGCGTGGGTTTGCCGGGCTTGGTCGCGTTTTCCGCGCCGCCCGCCGCGACGGTCTGCGTCGGCGTCTTGGCTTGCGGATAGAAATAGCCGACCCCGGCCTCCCAGCCGAAAAGCACGAGCGCGGTCAACAGGACCGCGAGGATGATGTTACGCTGGTTTTCCACGAAAGCCTGTTTCCTGCTCGTATTCCGGTCGGCGGCGGCCATGGGCGGCCACCGGTTTCACTTCGCTAGTCTGGTCTGGCGGTCAGTCCGGCACGGGATCGTGCCCGTGCCCACCCCACGGATTGCAGCGCAATAGACGCCACAGCGCCAGCAATCCACCCTTGATCGCACCATGCCGGCGCACCGCGACGATCGCGTACTGCGAACAGGACGGGGAATAGCGGCAGGTGGGGGGCATGATCGCCGAGGGGCCGATCTGCCAGAGCCGGGCAATGCCGATGATCGCCAGTCCCGGCAAGGAGACGAGGAAGGCGCCAATTCGCTTCATGCGCCCGTTGCGCGTCACTTACGCGGCCCGCGTCGGCGATTCGGCGGGCGGGGCGCATCGCCCTTGCCGTCGCGCGCCCGGCCCAGTGCCGCGACCAGTTCGCTGCGCAGCAGGGCAAAGTCGCGCTCCACCCCGCCTTCGCGGCCGATCAGCACATGGTCGGTATCGGGCAGGCCGTGTTCGGGCAGCAGTTCACGCAGGAGCGCGCGGAACCGGCGCTTCATGCGGTTGCGCACCACGGCATTGCCGATCTTCTTGGTCACCGTGATCCCGGCGCGCCGCCCCAGCCCGTCATTGCGATTGGCCAGCAGCACGAACCCGGCACGCGCGACTCGCAGGCCGCGATTGGCAGCCAGAAAATCCGAGCGTTTGCTCAGGACCGTATAGGCGTCAGCCTGATTCATGGCAGCATCGGCCTGGGGCAATGGCGAATCACGAAACAAATCACGCCAAAGCAAAACGGCGCCAGCCCATGCCCTCGCGCAAGGCGAAAGCGTGGGCTGGCGCCGCTTATGGCAGGAGCGTGTCGCCCCTGCCGATCCCGGCAGATCAGGCCGAGAGCTTGGCGCGGCCGCGGGCGCGGCGGGCACGCAGAACCTTGCGGCCACCGACGGTCGCGGTGCGGGCACGGAAACCGTGGCGACGGGCGCGAACAAGGTTGCTCGGCTGGAAAGTGCGCTTCATGTCAGTCCTCGAAATCTAACAAAAAGGGCCGCCCGAACCGGACGACCATGTAAATCGTTGGCCGCCGTTACTGGAACCACGCGGTTGAGTCAACAAGAGCCGCGAGCTGGGCGAAGCGAAAACGAGGACTCACGTCCACTTTCACGTCGTCCAGTTGCACCCATGTACCCATCTCGCCCGCATCGAACCAGCGTGCCGAGGCGAAAGGCACCGAATTGGTCATCGCATAGAACGCCTGCGCCTGCGCCGCGTCCATGCCCATCAGCCGGTAATAATCGATGTAGCGGCGATTCTCCGGGGCGCTGGCGGCATAGTCCGCAGGCTCCATGCCGGTATCGTCCTGCCAGGAATGGACCGCGAACTCGGATCCGGGGTCGGCATAGCGCCGCACGCCCGCCAGGAACAGCTCCACCCCGCCCGATCGCACCGAGCCGCCCGCCGGGACATGCGTGACGATGCCATGCGCGCGAATCATCCGCCCCACTTCGAGGTTGGCAAGGTCGTCCTCGGTGCCGGGGCAGTCGATCATCTCGATCGTGGCTATGCCGGGATGCTCGCGCAGCATGCGCGCGAACTGGCCGGGGCTGAGCGCGTCCGTAACGTCCACCAGCGCCGCGCGGCCTTCGTCCATCACCCGGAACGGGCCGTAGACCGGCCCCTGCGGGATGGCGGGGGCGTGGACCGGGCCGGGAATGGACATCGTGAAGAGGGTGCGCTCGCCTCCGGTGGGTGCTCCGTCGACGACAGCGGGATCGAAATCCCCGTCCCCGGCTCCATCCACGACCTCGTACCCGATCTCCTGCGCGTACAGGGGGGACACAGCGAACAGGCTGACAAGTGCAAGGCATGCGGAGAGCGAGCGCATCGCCAGCCTATGCCCGCAGCTCCCTTACCCACTGCCTCACAGGTGCGGTTAAAGTGCTGTAAGGGATGATTTTGCAAATGGCGCAGGCGCGATCGGCCGCTACTAGGATGATCCTCTTTTCTGGCTATCGGGGATTTTCCAGGTTGGTCGCCATCGTCTCGACCGTCGCATACCTCGGGCTGGAGGCGCGCGCCGTCGAAGTGCAGTGTCAGGTGGCGCCGGGGATGCCGGGCTTCACGCTCGTCGGCCTGCCCGACAAGGCGGTGCGCGAAAGCACCCAGCGCGTCAGCGCCGCGCTGACCGCGATGGGGCTGGCGCTGCCGCCCAAGCGGATCATCGTCAACCTTTCCCCCGCCGACCTGCCCAAGGAAGGCAGCCACTTCGACCTGCCGGTGGCGCTGGCGCTGCTCACCGCGATGGGCGTGCTCGACGCCGAACAGGTCGGCGATTTTCTGGCGGTGGGCGAACTCGCGCTGGACGGACGGGTGATCCCCTCGCCCGGCGTGCTGCTGGCCGCGATCCACGCCAGCGAGCAGGAAAAGGGCCTGATCTGCCCTGCCTCGCAAGGGTCGGAGGCGCGCTGGGCCAGCGGCGTTCCGGTGATCGCCGCGCCCAACCTCATCAGCCTGCTCAACCACCTGCGCGGCCAGCAGGTTCTGCCCCCGCCGCCGATGGGCGAAGTGGAGCCGCCCGTGCGTGGCCCGGACCTCAAACAGGTCAAGGGGCAGGAAGTGGCCCGCTGTGCGCTGGAAATCGCGGCGGCGGGCGCGCACAACCTGCTGATGGTGGGGCCACCGGGCGCGGGCAAGTCGCTGCTGGCCTCGTGCCTGCCGGGCGTCCTGCCCCCGCTCACCCCGGCAGAGGCGCTTGAGGTATCGATGGTCGCCTCGGTTGCGGGCACGCTGGAGAATGGCCGCATCAGCCGCGCCCGCCCCTATCGTGCGCCGCACCACTCCGCCTCGATCGCGGCGCTGACCGGCGGCGGCATCAAGGTGCGTCCGGGCGAAGTCTCCATGGCGCATCTGGGCGTCCTGTTCCTTGACGAACTGCCCGAGTTCCAGCGTCAGGCGCTCGATTCGCTGCGCCAGCCGCTGGAGAGCGGAGAGGTCACCGTGGCCCGCGCCAACGCCCACCTCACTTACCCCGCGCGAGTCCAGCTGATCGCGGCGATGAACCCGTGCCGCTGCGGCCACATGGCGAACCCGGCGCTGGCCTGCAGCCGCGCGCCGCGCTGCGGGGCGGATTACCAGAGCAAGGTGTCCGGCCCCCTGCTCGACCGTATCGACCTGCATGTGGAAGTGGACCCGGTGCGTGCCGTGGACCTGGCGCTGCCTCCGCCGACCGAAGGCAGCGCCGAAGTCGCCGCCCGCGTCGCGCAGGCCCGGCAGGTACAGTCGGAGCGCCTCAAAGGCACAAAGCTACGCACCAACGCCGAACTGGACGGCGACCTGCTGGAAGCCCACGCCACGCCTGACGAGGCAGGCCGAAAACTGCTGATGCAAGCCGCCGAAGCGATGCGCCTCTCCGCCCGCGGCTACACCCGCATCCTGCGCACCAGCCGCACGATAGCGGACCTCGCGGGATCAGAGCAGGTCACGCGAATCCATGTGGCCGAAGCGCTGAGTTATCGGCGACGGGCGCCGGTGGGGTGAGGGTCAGCGGCGCCATTCATAGATTGCGTTGAACTACGCTAGTGATCTAGACTTGGCAGCAAAACGCTCTTTAACCACCATCAAACCAAGTCCAGCCACTTCCGGGCCTTATCAATAATAACCACCAATACCGTTTTCGCAAAGGGACAATATGCAGCATAACATTGGCGGCATCCTAAACCTGAAAAGCCTGTCGAAAACGCTGTTTATAGTTACTATTTGCGCATCCAGCAATATTCATGCGAAGGATATTCAGTTCTACTTGGCGGAAGCGTTTGGTAACCGCGCTATTCCAACCGAAAATGCCGAGATCAAGCGAGCGCATCAATACACAGATTGCCTGATCGATTATCCAAGAACCATACGAATTATGTCCAGAAAACCAGCGTCGCGCGCCAGTTCAGATGCGATATGGAATCTGGCTTACGCAAGTCCTGAATGTAACAAGGACGCGCCCAAAATTCAGTACGGCCCCAACGCACTTCGAGGAGCCTTGGCCGAGCATCTGTTGCGCAAATTTGTTAGCGACTTGCAAGTTGCGCGTCGTACTAAGCTAAGCATGCTTTATGATGCCCCCAGCGCTGCTGAAATGCAGAAATTGCCGGAACAAGTGCGCGCGTCTGTCACCATGGTCGAATACGGGTCTTGTGTAGCCAACGCAGATTGGGATGGTGTATTTCAGCTTTTCGCGACCGAAGCGGCTAGCTCAGACGAAACTCGCGCCTTTGCGTCGTTGAATACGGCGATGAGCAATTGTTTGGCTCCGAGTAACAATATAAAACTAACAAAGTTTCAATTGAGAGGCTTTCTTGCCGAAGGCGCGCTGCGCAACGCAGTCCGGAAAAACAACACCACCTCCTTGGAAAGAGGACCATCTCCTACTGGCTGACAAAAAACCACACGGGTGCCCCCTACTCCCGCACATCCAGCTGTCGCAGCACTTCGGCCACCACCTTGGGCGAACTTGAAAAGTCCAGATGGCTGCACCGGATCGCTACTGCCCGGTCCCGCTCATGCGGCCAGCCGGCGGCGGCGCGGGGCTGGATGATGCCGTCGCGCGGGCTCCACAGGGCGATCGTGGGCACGGCGGGTTTGGCCGAGAAGTCGCAGTCGATCGGCGGGCTGTCCACCGAATGGCCGGTCACCACCTGATAGGCCTTCCACGCATTGTTGGCGCGCGGGTCGCCGGAAAACGGGGTGCCCATGGTGATGACCTTGGCTACCAGATGCGGTTCGCGCCGGGCGATCTCGCGCGCGAAGAGGCCACCCAGCGACCAGCCGACCAGCGCCACCGGGTGCCAGTTCTCCCGCGCGATCACCGCCACGCGGCGCATCAGGTACGAGAAGTTGCGTTCGTTCGGACCAAGGTTCAGCCCCAGTCCCCACTGGTGAACATGGTGCCCGGCGGCGGAGAGCGCGTCGGCCATCGGCTTCATTCGCTTGGGATGCGCGCCGAAGCCGGGCAGCAGCATCACCGGCATCGGGCTGGCCGCCGGCTTCACCCGCTGGCCCAGCCGGATTCGATGCCCGCCGCGATAGAGCGAGCGCAGTTCCGCCCACATCAGCTCCGCCGGCGGCTTGCGCACGCCTTCGGGATGCTGCTCGCGCGCGAAGGCGGCGCGCCGGGCGATGGCCGCGCGCAGCGATCCTGCGAAGCGCTCCTGTTCCTCGTCCAGCGGTTCCATCGCCTGCGTTTTCTGCCACCTTGACCGGCCCGCGATGAACCATCGCCGCTGGCCGTACCGTTAACCCTGTGAAAGTAGGGGCTCGCATCCGCCCTGCCAACACATAAGCCAACGCACAGGCGCGCGCCCTGTTGCCGATGCGCGGGCCATACCCCATATGTTCCGCATGGCAGAGCTCATCATCCGTCGCGGCCTTGAAGAACCGGACACTTCGGGCAACTTCGTCCCTCACAAGCCACAGCGGCCCGACAAGTCAATGCCGGGCAAGCCGTTCAAGATCGTATCGGACTATGCGCCCGCCGGAGACCAGCCGACCGCCATCGCCGACCTCGTCTCCACCGCCAGCGAGGGCGAGAAGACGCAGGTGCTGCTGGGCGTGACCGGCTCGGGCAAGACCTTTACGATGGCCAAGGTGATCGAGGAATTGCAGCGCCCGGCGCTCATCCTGGCACCGAACAAGATCCTGGCCGCACAGCTCTATGGCGAGTTCAAGGATTTCTTCCCTGACAACGCGGTAGAATATTTCGTCTCGTACTACGATTATTACCAGCCGGAAGCCTACGTCCCCCGGTCCGACACGTACATCGAGAAGGAAAGCTCGGTGAATGAGGCGATCGACCGGATGCGCCACTCGGCCACGCGCGCATTGCTGGAACGGGACGACGTCATCATCGTCGCCTCTGTATCGTGCCTCTACGGCATCGGCTCGGTCGAGACCTATTCGGCGATGATCTTCGACCTGGAAACCGGCAAGGCGCAGGACCAGACAGAGATCATCCGCAAGCTGGTGGCCCTGCAATACAAGCGCAATGACGTGGCCTTTTCGCGCGGCAACTTCCGCGTGCGCGGCGACAACCTGGAATTGTTCCCCAGCCATCTGGAGGACGTTGCCTGGCGCATCAGCTTCTTCGGCGACGAGATCGAGGAAATCGCCGAATTCGACCCCCTCACCGGCAAGAAGGGCGCAGTGCTGCCCAAGGTGCGCGTCTATGCGAATTCGCACTACGTCACGCCCGGGCCGACGATGCGGCAGGCCAGCGAGGCCATCCGCTTCGAACTGACCGAGCGGCTGAAGGAGCTTGAGGCCGAAGGCAAGCTGCTGGAGGCGCAGCGGCTGGAGCAGCGCACCAACTTCGACCTTGAGATGATCGCCGCCACCGGATCGTGCAACGGGATCGAGAACTACAGCCGGTTCCTGACCGGTCGTCTGCCCGGTGAACCGCCGCCGACCTTGTTCGAATACCTGCCCGACAACGCGCTGCTGTTCATCGACGAAAGCCACCAGACCGTCCCGCAGATCGGCGCGATGGCGCGGGGCGACCACCGGCGCAAGATCACGCTGGCCGAGTACGGCTTTCGTCTGCCGTCCTGCATCGACAACCGCCCGCTGCGCTTCAACGAATGGGACGCTATGCGCCCGCAGACTTTCGCGGTATCCGCCACGCCGGGCGGCTGGGAGATGGAGCAGACCGGCGGCGTCTTTGCCGAACAGGTGATCCGCCCCACCGGCCTGATCGACCCGCCAGTGGAGATCCGTCCGGTCGAGGATCAGGTGCAGGACTGCATCGCGCAGTGCAAGGAGACGGCGGCCAAGGGCTACCGCACCCTCGTCACCACCCTGACCAAGCGCATGGCAGAGGATCTCACCGAGTTCATGCACGAACAGGGCGTGCAGGTGCGCTACATGCACTCCGACGTGGAGACGCTGGAACGCATCGAACTGATCCGCGATCTGCGCATGGGCGTTTACGACGTGCTGATCGGCATCAACCTGCTACGCGAAGGTCTGGACATTCCCGAATGCGGGCTGGTCTGCATCCTCGACGCGGACAAGGAAGGCTTCCTGCGCAGCGAGACGTCACTGATCCAGACCATCGGTCGCGCCGCGCGCAACGTCGACGGGCGGGTGATCCTCTATGCCGACCGCATCACCGGCAGCATGGAGCGGGCGATGGCCGAAACCGACCGCCGCCGCGCCCGGCAGGAGGAGTACAACGCGCTCCACGGCATCACCCCGCAGACGATCAAGCGCCGCATCGCCGACATCGTTGCCGACACCGCCAGCCGCGACGGCGTTGTGGTGGACCTTGAGGACGATGCCACCAACAACCTCGTCGGCCACAACCTGCGCGGCTACATCGAAGACCTCGAAAAGCGGATGCGCGCCGCCGCCGCCGACCTCGAGTTCGAAGAAGCCGGCCGCCTGCGCGACGAAATCCGCCGCCTCGAACAAAGCGAACTGGGCCTCCCCGAAGCCGAGCACAAGGCCCCCCGCGTTGGCCGCAGCAACGAAGGCAAGCCGGGCACGCGCAAGATGCGGTACGGCAAGACGCAGAGGAAGTTCGGGAAGTGAGGCCAAATCGCATTTCGCTGAGCGATCACCGAAGTGCCGTCCGTAGCCGGCGATTTCACGCCGAGGTTAAACCCCGTTATCACGTCGCAAACGGGTAACGGGGTTCCGATGATCAAACCTGCCAAACTTTACGCTCAGCTACTCGAATCCCGAAATCGCACCATTCCCTTTCGGGACTTCGAGCGACTGCTCGTGGCTTTCGGCTTTGAACACGTTCGAACCAAAGGCAGCCACCAAATATGGACGCACCCAACTCTTTTGCGTCCATTCCCGGTGCAGCCTAGCGGTAAGGATGCCAAACTCTACCAGGTTCGCGAGTTCCTTGAACTGGTAGAGCAACACGCGCTATACATAGCCCCGTGAACGAACCGCATTACCACATCAACCTGTTCTGGTCGGACGAGGACGCGTGCTGGATCGCGGACGTACCAGATCTTAAGCCTTGCTCCGCGCATGGCGATACGCGCGCGGAAGCGCTGGCCAATATCGACGATGCCATAGAAGGCTGGCTGGAGGTCGCTACCGAACGTGGCCTTGCGATCCCTGCGCCTCGTTACCGTCCCGCGATATACGCCGCCGCCTGACCCCTACTCCGGCCGCGTTTCCGGCAGTTTCAGCAGCACCGGCAGCACGCATAGCGCCACCACCGCGATCATCGCGCCCGGTGCGCTGGCAGAGGCGGTGCGCGTGGTCAGCACTTGCGCCAGCCATGGGGTCAGGCCGCCGAACAGCGCGGTCGCCGTCGTCGCGCCCAGCGCCAATCCGCTGAGGCGGCCTTGCGCAGGCACCTGCTCAGCGGTCGCCACGGCCCCGACCGCGCTGACCCCTCCGGCCAGCATCGCCAGCACGACGGCGCCTGCCAGCGCAGCCATGGGCGAGGCCCCGCCCAGCAGGCGGAACAGCGTCCAGGGCAAGGCGGCGGACAGCACGGCCAGCGCCACCAGCACCGGGCGCCGTCCGAACCGGTCAGAAAGCAGGCCAACGAACGGCGTCACCACGATCACCGCCAGCGCCGCGATGGTTGCAAGCTGCAGCGCCTGCGCCTCGCTCAGGCTGCCCATGGAGGTGAGATAGACCGGCACATAAGTGATGCCGACGTAGTAGGTGATCGACCCCAGCGCCGAAATGGCGAAGCCGCGCAGGATACCCGTGCGGTGGTGGACCAGCGCGTTGCTCAAAGGCCGCTTCGCCAGAGTACCGGCGGCGCGATGCGCCTCGAACTCAGGCGATTCGGCCATCGCGGCGCGGGCCAGCAGGATCGAACCGGCCAGCGCCCCGCCGAACAGGAACGGAATGCGCCACCCCCAGCTCTCCAGCGCCGGGGCGGGCAGCAGGCTGACAGTCAGCGCCGAGACGGCGGCAGCCAGCAACCCGCCGATCTCGCTGGTCGCCGCCGCCAGTGACGTGACGAAACCCCGCCGCCGCCGGGGCGCGCCTTCAAGCAGATAGGCGACGACGCCGGTATACTCGCCGCCCACAGCAAAGCCCATCACGCAGCGCAGGGCCAGCAGCAGCACCCCCGCCACCGGCCCCGCCTGCCCCGCCGTAGGCAGCAGCGCAGTCAGCAGCATCGCCACAGTCATCAGCGCCATGGAGGCCAGCAGGGTCGCCCGCCGCCCGCGCCGGTCGCCGAAATGGCCAAATACCATCGCTCCCACAGGGCGCATCAGGTACGCCATCGCAAAGCCCAGCAGCGCTGTCAGCACCGCGTCCCCGCCCAGGAAGAAAACCCGCGACAACACCGTCGCGAGGTAAAGGTAGAGCGTGAAGTCGTACCATTCGACCACAGTGGACAGGGCCGCAAGGACAAGCGAGCGCCTGTCGAGTGCAGAAGGACCGGGCGATGCGTGGTTCATGCCCGCAGCCTAGACGCGCGCCCCCGGCAGCCTCAAGGCCCTCGTTGCCGGTGCGGCTCAGGCAACGATCACGACCCGCAGCCCGCCGCTGCCGGACGAACCGCTGTGTGCACAAGTGCGTTGCGTCACACGTATCGTTGCGCCTACCGGCACGCCCAGCGAGCGCGGCAATTTGCAGGGGACTGACGCGCTCGCCACCTCGCCAGTCGGCTCTTGATGGCTCGAAACCGGCCCAAGATCGCCGTTGATCGGTAGCAGCAATGCGACGAGTTGATGACACTGCGTCGGAACGATCGGGCGCCCCTCTTGGTTGAGATGGCAAAGAAACCAGTCACAACCTCTACGGCCCGGCGCACCAGTCACCCCACCCTCTCGCCGGGCCGACACTTTGCGATAAGTGCAGGCTGTTTTCGCGATCTGGGCAGTTGGCGGAGCGGGAGGGATTCGAACCCTCGATACGCTTTTGACGTATACTCACTTTCCAGGCGAGCGCCTTCGACCACTCGGCCACCGCTCCGCATGCACTGGTAAGGAGGCGGCCACTAGCGGGTCGCGTGGGGTTTCGCAAGCGGTGTGGTGATGGCATGAAGCCTTCATGCGCAAATTCTTTCCTGCACTTGCCGTGCTTTCGGTTTTCGCCCCGCTTGGACTGTCTGCAACCGGGCTGGCGGCGGAGGACAAGCCGGTCACGCCCAGCGATGTCGTCGGTGCGGCCCCGGCTTCCGACTGGACCCGAATCGCCGCTGCCGATCTTGTGGTCATGGACCTTGCGCCGGGGACCGGGGGCAAGCCGCGGCGGGTGGTGATCCAGTTGATGCCGCCCCCCTTCTCGCAAGGGTGGGTCGGGAACATCCGCAAGCTGGTGGCCGCGCACTGGTTCGACGGGATTGCGGTGGTGCGAGTGCAGGACAACTATGTCGTGCAGTGGGGCGATCCCGATGGCGAGACGCCGGGCAAGGCAAAGGCGCTGCCTGCCGGGCTGCGGCAGCCGGGCGAGGCCGAATACGTCGTGGCGGGGCACACCGTGCCGCAAAGGAAGAACGGCGGCCGCGATGCCTACGCCCTGCACACCGGGTTCGAGGCGGGGTGGCCCGTGGCGGGAGACGGTAACGCGACGTGGCCGGTCCATTGCTATGGCATGGTCGGCGTGGGGCGCAACCTGTCGCCCGATACCGGCACCGGGGCGGAGCTTTACACCGTGATCGGGCAGGCGCCGCGCCAGCTGGACCGCAACATCGCGCTGGTCGGCAGGATCATCGCCGGGATGGAGCACTTGTCCTCCCTGCCGCGCGGGACCGGCCCACTGGGCTTCTATGAGACGGCGGCGGAGCGCACGCCGATCGTGTCGGTGCGGCTGGGCAGCGACGTGTCGGACCTGCCCGCCTACGAATATCTGTCCGACAAGAGCGCCAGCTTCGTTGCCTATCTGGACAAGCGGGCCAACCGCCGGGACGACTTCTACATCCAGCCTGCGGGCGGCGTGGACATCTGCAACGCGCCGGTGCCGATCCGCCCCGTGAAAGCCCCGACGAAGGCGCAATGAGCGGTTACGACGAGCACCTGCGCCACACTGCCAGGCTCTGGCGCTGGACGGGCGGGGCGAACGGAGGAAGCTGGCACTTCGTCACCATCGACGGGGCGGCGGCAGAGGCGCTTTCGGGCACGGCGCTCATGCGCAAGCTGGAAGGCACATCCCGCGGCTTCGGGTCGCTGAAGGTCGAGGCACGGATCGGCGGAAGCACTTTCGCCACTTCCGTCTTCCCCAGCAAGGCGGATGGCGGCTGGCTGTTGCCGGTCAAGGCCGCCGTGCGCAAAGCCGAAGGCATCGGCGAAGGCGACGAGGTGGAGATTTCCCTGCGATTCTGACGGCATGCGGGCGGCGTTTCGGCCCGCCCGGTCTGCCCGCTAAAGCCGCTGCGCCTCGGCCACGGCCTCGCTGGCGCGCAGGGCGCCGACGATGCGGGTGAGGTGCGCCAGGTCGGAGACTTCCAGATCCACCTCGTAAGTGCCGAAAAGGTCGTCGCGCTGGGTCATCTGCAGGTTGGTGACGTTGGCGCGGGCAGCGGCGAGGATTTGCGTCACGTCGGCCAACGTGCCGGGGCGGTTGTAGAGCACCAGCCGCAGGCGGCCCACAGCGCCGGTGGTCCGTTCGCCCCATGACAGGTCCAGCCAGTCCGCATCGACGCCACTGGCCAGCGTCATGCAGTCTATCGCGTGGACTTCCACCTTATGGTCGGGACGGCGCAGTCCGACGATGCGGTCTCCGGGGACGGGGTGACAGCATTCCGCCAGCTCGAAGCCGACGCCCGCCGTCAGGCCGCGGATGGAGATGGCGCGTTCGGTGCGGGTCCATTCCGGATCGTCCGGCAGTTCCGCCGTGCTGCCGGGCACGAGCGCTTCCATGACCTGCCGGTCGGACAGGCGGCCCGATCCGATGGCGAACATCAGGTCTTCCTCGTCGCGCAGGTCCAGCCGCTCCACCGCGTGGGCGAGCGCCTTCTTGCCGACCTTCTGAGGCAGGCGACCGACTATCTCGTCGTAGAGCTTGCCGCCGATCTCGGCTACTTCGGCGCGCTCCTTGGCCCGCACGGCGCGGCGGATGGAAGCGCGCGCCTTGGCGGTGACGACGAAGCCCAGCCACGGCAGCTGCGGTTCCGACGTGCTGCTCTTGATGATCTCCACCACGTCACCATTGGCCAGCCGCGTGCGCAGCGGCACATGGCGACCGTTGATCTTCACGCCTACCGTGGCGTTGCCCAGGTTGGTGTGGACGGCGTAGGCAAAGTCCACCGCCGTCGATCCCTTGGGCAGCTGGAACAGCGCGCCCTTGGGCGTGAAGGCGAAGATGCGATCCTGGTAGACCGCCATTTTGGTGTTTTCGAGCAGTTCCTCGGCGTCGTGACTGGCGTCGACGATCTCGATCAGGTCGCGCAGCCAGCCCACCTGCCCGTCGGGCCGGACGCCGCCCTGCTTGTAGGCCCAGTGCGCGGCCAGCCCGAATTCGTTCAGGCGGTGCATGTCCTGCGTGCGGATCTGCACCTCGATCCGCATGGAACGCTGGAAGATCAGCGAGGTGTGCAGCGACTGGTAGCCGTTGGACTTGGGGGTGGAGATGTAGTCCTTGAAGCGGCCCGGAATCATCTGCCATTCCTGATGCAGCTTGCCCAGCGCGCGGTAGCAGTCGTCCACGTTGTCGGTCAGGACGCGGAAGGCCATGATGTCGGTGATCTGTTCGAAGTTGACGTGGCGCTCGGCCATCTTGCGCCAGATCGAGTAGGGGTGCTTCTCACGCCCCGAAACCTCGACGTTGAGGCCCGCTTCGGCCAGCACCTGCTTGATCGCCAGCGCCAGTTCGTCGACCTGCCCGCCCTCTTCGCTGCGGATCTGCGCCAGACGGCCGGTGATCGTTGCGTAAGCTTCGGGTTCCAGCTGCTCGAACGCCAGCAGCTGCATCTCGCGCATGTATTCGTACATGCCCACGCGCTCTGCCAGCGGAGCATAGATCTCCATGGTTTCGCGGGCGATGCGGCGGCGCTTCTCCTCCTTGCCGATGTAGTGGAGGGTGCGCATGTTGTGCAGCCGGTCAGCCAGCTTCACCAGCAGGACGCGCAAGTCCTCGCTCATGGCCAGAAGGAACTTGCGCAGGTTTTCCGCCGCGCGTTCGCTTTCGGTCATCACCTCGATCTTGGAGAGCTTGGTCACGCCGTCGACCAGCCGCGCGACATCGGGGCCGAACAGCTTGTCGATCTCCTCGATCGTCGCCAGCGTGTCTTCCACCGTATCATGGAGCAGCGCGGTGATGATGGTCTGCTGATCCAGCTTCAGCTCGGTCATCAGGCCGGCGACTTCGACCGGATGGCTGAAATACGGGTCGCCGCTGGCCCGTTTCTGGCTGCCGTGCTTCTGCACGGTGTAGACATAGGCGCGGTTCAGCAGGGCCTCGTCGGCCTCGGGTGCGTATTCCTTGACGCGTTCTACAAGTTCGTACTGGCGGAGCATGTGTCCGTCTCATGTCAGGTTTTATTGCGCCGCGACAAGAGGCACGGCACCGATATGCAAATTTTGCAACAGGTAGTGCCGCGTCGCCACAGCCTCCATACCGCCGATCTGCAGCGTCCGGCGATTCAATCGTTTTCACAAGGCATGCTACGTAAGGGAATGGTTAATCATTCGGGAACCGCGTTTCGGCACACTGCCTTGCGAACCGGGTGGCGTCTACTTAACCCCCCATCGCAGCGCCTCCGGTTCAACCTTATGCGACGGGGCACGAATTCGAGGTAGCCGAACACATGGCCGACATCGACGATTTCGCCACGAGTGAACGCCCGGAATGGCTGAGGGCGCTGGCACGGCGCGCTGCTGCGTCATCCGAGGCTGCACCGGGCGGAGAACGTCCGCATCGCGCGCCGCGCGTCCGTACCCTGATCCGCGCCGTAATCGGCACCGAAGGCCGCGCCGCAGAGGACGTCATCGTCCGCAACGTGTCGCCGGGGGGCATGTGCATCGCCTCGCGCACGCTGCAGCCCAGCACCGGAGAGATGCTGCGCGTCTCGCTGCCCGGACAGGCGGACCTTCAGGCGCAGGTGCGATGGGTGGGCAAGGGCGAGTTCGGCGTGCTGCTGACCGGCAGCGGAGGGCTGGACGTCGATCGCATCCAAGCGACCAACCGCCAGCGCAATGCCGGGTTCGCCGCCGCACTGGAGAAGCTGCTGGGCGTTCGTCCGCAGGGCCCGCGCGCTCCGGCCGGCGCCTAGCCAACCCTTTTCCCTGCAAGAAGAATACCCGGAGCCTGCGGGCAGGCCCCGGGCAAGGTATAAAGGATCGCAAACGTAGGCCGATCCTTCGGGTCGCCCCAAAGCAATGCCCGAATATCCGAGTCGATACATACCACGATCTTGGTACGGTCGCCTTTTCCCTGCCGCTTTACATGGGCTTGCACAAAGTTGACGCGCGGTTCACACAGATTCCCGGTCGCAGTCGGGGGGCAGGACCATACGAATCGAAGAACTGGGGGCTCTGTTCGCACGGGCTCCATTCGAACAGGCGGGATGGGACACTGCGCTGAAGGGTCTGGCCAGCGCGACCGGATCGTCGCGCGCCCAGCTGCTGGCCATCGGGGAACGGCACACCCTGTTCAACTGGGTCACCGATCTCGACGACGGGTACCTTGAGGATTTCCTTGCCATCGAAGGGCACCGGGCGGACGTGAACTACCGCGTGGCTGCCGCACGCGGGGCCGAAGTCGCGTGGGAACAGCATTACGACGCAGTGCGCGCCGTCTCCACCAATGACGCCTACATGGACCATGTCCGCCGCTGGGACGCCGAACATGGCGCGCAGCTTGTGCTGGCCGACGAACCGCAGGGCTTCTTCGGACTGGCTGCGCTTCATTCCGCCAGCGACGGGCGCACCACCGAGCAGGACCGGCAGATGCTGGCCGACGCGGCGCCGCACGTCATGGCGGCGATCCGGCTGCAGCGGGCGCTGGAGCATCAGGGCGCGGAACTGCTGCGCGGATCGCTGGATGCGCTGCGCACCGCCGCGGTCCTGCTGGACGCCACCGGCCGCGTCTGCGCGGTAACAGCTGCGGCAGAGCGTCTGCTTGCGCCCGATACGCTGCAGGTCCGCGCCGGCAGCCTGCGCGCCGCGCGCCCGGACCTGGACCGTGCGCTGCACATGCGGATCGGCCTTGCTCTTGCCAGCCACCGGGCATCGCCGTTCGAGATGTGGCTGCAGGCAGCGCAGGGGCCGTTGCTGGTAGAAGTCTGCGCCCTGCCCCGGCAAGCCTGGAACTTCGGTTTCGCGCCCAGCGTGATCGTGACGCTGAAGGCCCCGCTGGGGTTCACTGGCGAGCAGGGCGCGCGCCTGTCCGCCGCGCTGGAACTGACCCGCGCCGAAGGTGAGATCGTGGCCCTGCTGGCGCAAGGCCATTCCCGGCAGGACATCGCCCGGATGCGCGGCGTCAGCGCGCAGACCGTCACCAGCCAGCTGCGCACGATCTTCCAGAAGGCGGGGGTCAACCGCGAAGCCGAACTGGTATCGATTGCCCGCGCTGTGGTGGAGATGGCGGGACGGTAAGCCGTTACAGCTTGCCGAACTTCGCCTCGTAAGCGCCGGTTTCGCCGCTGGAGAGCAGCCGGGCCTGTTCCACCCAGTTGTCGCGGCGGGGGCGACCGGCAAAAGCGCCCAGCTTGCCGTCCAGTTCGTCCAGATCGGCGTCGGTCCAAGCCGCGATCTGCGCGTATGTGGTGACGCCCAGCGCGTGGAGCAGCGTCAGCATCTTGGGGCCGAGCCCCTTGATCCGGCGCAGATCGTCGGCGGCGACTTCGCCGTCCGCCGTGTCGACCACCGGCGGCGCGGCGGGGGCAGGCGTGGGGTCCGGTTCTGCCGCGATCGTCTGCGGCGGCTCTTGCTCCGTTGCGGGGGCGCGAGCGGGAGCGGGGGGCGCCACATAGCGCGCCTCGTCCGCTTCTTCCTGAGCGGCAACGGCGATCACTTCGCCGATACCCGCCATGCCGCCGGCCATCGCGGGCGGATCGAGGTGATAGCGCGAGGCCGGTGGCGCTTCGTCCAGCAGGGCCTGGTTGCGCTGTGCCGGTGCCGCGCCTTCGTCCAGCACGTCAGGGCGATGTTCGCGCCGCGCCGGCTTCGAGCCGTGCACGAAGACCCAGTAGGCCACCGCAATGCCCACCAGCAGCGCGGCGATGAAGACCAGCCAGTTCGCCTGAACCATTTCCAGCACGTCAGTTCACCTTCCTGCGATTCCAAATCAGGGCGCCGATGCCAAAGCCGATCCCGTAGGACGTCAGCACGGCGACAGCCATTTCCAGCCATAGCGGCAAGGCAGCGTCCTTTCCTAGTGTTAAGCGCGCGGTCAGCCCGGCCCCGGCGTGTCGATCGGGGTGGGCTTGACCGGCGCGGTATAGAGCACCGAAAATTCGATGCGGCGATTGGCGGGGTCCATCGGGTCCAGCCCCTGCACCGGCCGCGCCGATCCCAGCCCCGCCGCGCGCAGGTTAGTGCCAGGAATGCCCCGCGCGATCAGCGACGAGCGCACCGCTTCCGCCCGCGCCTGCGACAGCGCGACGTTGACCTTCTGGTTGCCCGAGGCGTCGGTATGGCCGGTGACCGCGATCACGCTGCCCACGCACGGGCGCAGCGCGCGCGCGACTTCGCCCAGCAGCCGCTCGCTCGACGGTTCCAGCCGCGTGCTGGCTTCTCCGAAACGGATGGTGCGGGTTTCGAGGATCCGTTCCACATCGTCCTGGCAATGGGCCGACACGCTGCGCCCATCGGCATCGCGCGCCCAGCTAACGCCGGAGATGCCGGGGATCGCCGCGATGCGCGCCGCCACCGTCTTGCGCACTTCTGCCGACAGGTGCTTGCCGCCTGATAGCGTGGGATGCCGGGTCAGCCAGCCGTAACGGTCGCGAAAGGTGATGCTCACCCCCCGGCCCCCGGCAGCGTCGCGCGCGGCGACCGCACGGTCCTTCAGGTCGCCGATGAACAGCAGCCCCTGCGCCCGCGTCACCGCAAAGGACATGACGAGGGACAGCGCGGCTCCGGCGACGATCATCGATGCGCGGCGGGGATTCATGAAAACAGCCTAGAAGTTCACGCCGCGGATGTCAGCCCGGCAGTTGCCCGGTGGTATGAGGAGCGACAGCGGCGGCATCGACCTTCTTCGCCTTCTGGAACAGACGGCGGTCCTCGGGACCGAAGGCCTTCTTCCAGATGACGAGGAAATAGGCCCCAAGGATGGCAGGAATGCCTACCGCCAACGCCGCCCATTCCGGCAGGAAACGCACCGCCAGGAAGCCGAGGACCACGGCGGGCGCAGCGGCCCAGATCAGTGCCCAGCGCCAGTTGTTGATCGGCTCGCCGAGGATGCGCGAAAGCATCATCGACTTGACGATGGATGACAGGCCCAGCGCCAGCATCAGCGCGCAGGCGGCGGCGGCGGCCTGCCACAGCGGGTTGAAGCCCAGCCGCTGCATCATCAGGATGCCGCCCAGCGTCAGCACCGCCTGCAGCGCAATGGTGCCGATGGAGACCCACAGGTTGCGCAGCCGCGCCACGTAGATCAGCGCGGCTTCGCTCACCACGGCGGTTGCGGCGACGACTTCGGCGGCCAGCAGGAACGCCAGCGCGCCGGTGCCGCCCACGAACTCGCGCCCGACAAGGCCCATCACGCCGTTGCCGGGAATGCCCAGCGCCAGCGCGATGCCCGCCTGCGACGCGGTGATCCAGAACCCCACCTGACAGACCTGCCGGGCGATGGCGGCATAGTCCTTTTCCTTCAGGTTGCGCGTGATGACCGGGCCCAGCACCGGCTCGAAGCTGGTCTTGAGCTTCTGTGGAAGGCTGGCGACCTGCTGGGCGGCGTAATAGACGCCGACCGCCGATGCCGGGGCCAGGAAGCCGAGCAGGAAGATGTCGACGCGGCGGGTGCCCCATTCGATCGCGTCGGCGATGGCGATGGGCGCGGACCGCAGCGCCAGCTTGCGCATCGCGCCGAGCCGGGGCTTCCACCCGCTTGGCAGGCCGTATTCGCGAAAGAAGGGGATAAAGGCGGTGATCGCGGCGGCGTAGATGGAGGCGATATAGGCCAGCGACAGCCCGCTTTCGGGCGCCAGCCAGATCATCGCGCCCGCCATGATAGAGATCGTCCACGGCTCCACGATGGCGCGCGACCACACGGTAGGCGCCACGCGCAGGCGATAGGCCAGCGCGGCCAGCCAGATCTCGGTCATCGTGAAGGGCGGCAGCGCGATCACCATCAGGCGATCGATCCAGGTATAGTGCCCGCCGGGGAACAGCACGCCGGGCACGAACCAGAACAGCAGCGCCGCCGCGCAGCTGGCGGTCAGCGCGATGATCGATCCGTCCGCGATAACGTTGGCGGGCCGGACCTGCCCCTCCGTATCCGACAGGCGCTGCGCCAAGCCGCGCTTCTCGCCCATCGTGCACAGCATCGAGGTCAGTTCGATCAGCACCAGCGCCGAGGCGAACCGCCCCAGCGCGGCCGGACCATAGGCTGCGGCACGACCGGCGATGAACAGGAACGGGATGCGCGCCGCCAGCCGCAGGAAGAAGCCGAACAGGTTGGTGCGCCCGCCCTTGGCCAGCGCGGCGATGTCGTCGCGCTCCTTGTCGCCCTGTGGCGCGTGGGCGGGATCGCCGTAGGACGTGCTCAAAGAGCGTGCTCCTGCTCGTCACGAAGCGGGCGCGACAACAGATCGCTGACCACGGCAGCGGCAGGCGCCTCCCCGGCCAGCAGGCGGTGCACCGCCTCGACGATCGGCATCTGGATGCCGTCCCTGCGGGCAAGGTCCGCCAGCACCGGTGCCGTCGCCGCGCCCTCGGCCACGCTGTTCTTGCCCGAAAGCGCCTCGGCAGCGGTCAGCCCCTGCCCCAGCGCCAGACCCAGCGAGAAATTGCGGCTGGAGGTGGACGAACAGGTCAGCACCAGATCGCCCAGCCCGCACAGGCCCGACAGCGTTTCCGCACGGGCGCCGCGCGCCAGCCCGAAGCGCAGCATTTCGGCATAGCCGCGCGCGATCAGCGCGGCGCGGGCGTTCTGGCCCAGGTTCAGCCCCTCCACCACGCCGCAGGCGATGGCGAGGACGTTCTTCACCGCGCCGCCGATCTCGGCACCGACGACGTCGTCAGAATAATAAGGCCGCAGCGCCGGGCGGGCCAGCAGCGGGGCCAGCCGGTCCCACTGCGCGCGTCCGCCCCCGCAGGCCAGCGTCACGGCGGTGGGCAGCCCGGCAGCCACTTCGTGCGCGAAGGTCGGGCCGGACAGCACCGCCAGCCGGTCCGCCGTGCAGGCGCTCAGCGCCACGTCGGCCATCAGCCTGCCGGTGCCCGCCTCGATCCCCTTGGCGCAGAGCACCAGATCGCGCTCTCCCATAGGCAGCCCCGCAATCACGGAGGCGAGGAACTGGGCCGGGACCACCACCAGCAGCACCGGCAGCGAGGCGAGTTCGGCAAGATCGCTGGTGGCGCGCACCCCCGCCGCCAGCGCGGCGCTGGGCAGGTAGGTGCCGTTGCGGCGTTCGCTGTTTATCTGTGAGACAAGGTCCGCCTCCCGCGCCCAGAGCAGCACGTCCGATCCATCGCTTGCCAGCGCCTGCGCCAGCGCGGTGCCCCACGCCCCCGCGCCGACGACGCCCACTTTCGCGCTCATGCCTTCACTCCCGCACCGCGCACCGTTTCGGCCTCGGGGTCGAGCGGCCAGCGGGGCCGCGCCACGACGTCGAGCGGGTCGGACTGGCCCAGCGCCAGCCGCTCCACCCCGGCCCACGCGATCATCGCCGCGTTGTCAGTGCACAGCTGAAGCGGCGGCGCGATGAACGGCAGCCCGTGGTCGGCGGCCAGCTTTTCCAGCGCGCCCCGGATCGCCTTGTTAGCAGCCACGCCGCCGGCGACGACCAGCGCCTCTATCGCGCCGACTTTGGCCAGCGCCCGGCGGCTGCGGTCGATCAGGCAGTCTATCGCGGCCTGCTGGAACGATGCAGCGATGTCGGCATCGGTATAATCGCCCGACTGCTTGGCGCGCAGCACCGCGCTTTTCAGCCCGGCAAACGAGAAATGCGGTTCGTCCGACCCCTTGAGCGGGCGCGGCAGCGGGACTTTCTTCGGGTCGCCTTGCAAGGCCAGCCGCTCCAGTGCGGGACCGCCCGGATAGCCGAGACCCAGCACCTTGGCGGACTTGTCGAACGCCTCACCCAGCGCGTCGTCGATGGTGGTGGCAAGGCGGCGGAAAGCGCCCACCCCTTCCACCAGCAGGATCTGGCAATGCCCGCCCGACACCAGCAGCAGCAGGTAGGGATACGCCAGATTCCCGTCCGCAAGGCGCGGCGACAGGGCGTGCCCTTCGAGATGGTTGATCGCGATCAGAGGCTTGTCGGTGGCCATCGCCAGCGCCTTGGCCGTGACGAGGCCAACCATGACGCCGCCGATCAGGCCCGGCCCGGCGGTGGCGGCAATGGCGTCCACCTGGTCCAGCGTCATCCCGGCATCGGCCAGCGTCGCCTCTATCAGGGGGGCCAGCCGCTCGGCATGGGCGCGCGCGGCGATTTCGGGCACGACGCCGCCATACGGGCGATGCGCCTCGTCCTGCGAGGCGATCCGCTGCGCGAGGATCACCCTGCCATCGGTGACCAGCGCCGCCGCCGTCTCGTCGCACGAGGATTCTATGCCGAGAACTATGCTCATCCGGCCTTCCCCTGAACGACAATGACCGGTAGCACAAGCCGCCGATGACCTACGATGAACAACGCGAACCCTTCCGCCCGGAGCGTTACAAATTGGGCACACGCCGCTCTCCGCTGGCGATGGCGCAGGCCCACGAGGCGCGGGACCGGCTGGCGCAGGCCCATGGCATCGATCCGGCGCATATAGAGATCGTTCCCGTCACCGCCAGCGGCGATCGCATCCAGGACCGCGCGCTGGCCGAGATCGGCGGCAAGGCCTTGTGGACGAAGGAACTCGACGCCTGGCTGGCGGAAGGCGCGATCGACTTCGCGGTGCATTCCGCCAAGGACGTCGAGACGATCCGGCCCGATACCATCACGATCGGCGCGATCCTGCCGCGCGAAGACGTGCGCGACGTGCTGATTGGCGCGCAGAGCATCGCCGCCCTGCCGCAGGGCGCGGTGGTTGGCACCAGCGCCCCGCGCCGCGCCGCGCAGCTGCTCCACGCCCGCCCCGACTGCAAAGTGGTGACGTTCCGGGGCAATGTCGCCACGCGGCTGGCCAAGCTGGCCGCGGGCGAGGCGGACGCCACCTTCCTTGCGCTGGCCGGACTGGTGCGGCTGGGCGAGACCGGCACCGGCCACCCGCTCGACGCCGAGGAGTGGCTACCCGCCCCGGCGCAGGCCGCGATCATGATCGAGTGCCGCACCGAGGACGCGCGCACCCGCGCCTTCCTGTCCGCCGTGGACCATGGCCCCAGCCGCGCGCAGGTCATGGCGGAACGGGCATTGCTGGCGGGACTTGGCGGCAACTGCCACAGCCCCATCGCGGTGCTGACCCGCGAAGACGGCGCCGACCTGTTCATGCGCGCGGCGCTCTACAGCCCCGACGGTGCCGAACACGTCACCGGAGAGGCCCGCTTCGCCGCCGACGATCCGGGCGGCCCCGCCCGCCTTGCCGCTGACCTCCTCGCCCGCGCGGTACCGGCCATCGCGGTTCATTTCGCCGGCGTGTGACTTCCGGCGCCATGATCCTGATCCTGCGCCCCGAACCCGGCGCTTCCGCCACACTGGCCGCCGCGCATGACTGCGAGCTGAAGGCGCGGGCCATTCCCCTCTTCACGGTGCGCCCGCTGGTCTGGGCGCCGCCTGCTGCGGACACGATCGACGCGCTTCTGCTCGGCAGCGCCAACACCCTGCGCCATGGCGGCCCGGCGCTTGCCGCCTACCGTAGCCTACCCGCCTATTGCGTGGGTGAAACCACCGCCGAGGCAGCACGACGGGCCGGGCTGGAGGTCGCCGCCACCGGCCACGGCGGCTTGCAGAACCTGCTGGGAGTGCTGCGCCCCGATCACCGCCGCCTGCTGCGCCTTGCCGGGCGGGAACGTGTGGATCTGGACATTCCAGCCGGTGTCACGATCACCCTGCGCGAAGTCTACGCTAGCGAAGCCCTGCCGATGCCGACGGGACTGGCAGACGCGCTGGGGGGTTGGGGGGCCGATGGCCCTGTGGCCCTGCTACATTCGGGAGAGGCCGCCGCCCGGTTCGCCGCGCTGGTCGATGAAGCGGGGCTTGACCGCGCCTGCATCCGGCTTGCCGCCATCGGGCCGCGCGTGGCCGCGCGTGCCGGAACCGGCTGGGCGGACCTGCGCAGCGCCAGCCGTCCGGACGACGCCGCATTGCTGGCCTTGGCGCAGGAGATGTGCCAAGACGTTCGCCCCGGACACTGATCCGCGACATACTGCGATTATAGGGACTTGATGCAGGACATTCCGCCGCCTTCGCCCGCACCCGTATATCATGCTCCGCAAGGACGTTCGGCAGGGTTGACCCTGTTCGTGGCACTGATCGCCTTCGTCGTCGGCGCCGGGCTGGTCGGCTGGCTGGCGACGCGCGGCTATCTGCAGACCCTGCTCGAGGCCGAGGGCGCGCAGCCCGAAACGGTCGCCACGGCGCCCGCTCCCGTGGTTACCCCCGCTCCGCCCGCACAGCTGTCTCAATTTGCCACGGTCGAAGGGCGGCTGGCGATGATCGAGGATCGCATGTCCCGCATCGACCTGCAGACCAACGCCGCCGCCGGCAATGCCGGGCGCGCCGAAGGTCTGCTGATCGCCTTTGCCGCGCGCCGCATGGTCGATCGCGGCGAACCGCTGGGCCATGTCGCCGACCAGCTGCGCCTGCGCTTCATGAACGCCCAGCCGCGCGCGGTGCAGACGGTGGTGGACTTCGCCGCCAACCCGGTCACTATCGACGGGCTGAGCGCCCGGCTGGAAGCCCTCTCGCCAGACCTGACGACGAACACCGCGAACCAGAGCCTGTGGGAACGCACCCGCCGGGAAATCCGCTCGCTCTTCGTGGTGCGCCGCGATTCGGCAGCACTTGCCAATCCCACCGCCCGGATCGAGCGCGCGCGGCTGATGCTGACGGCGCGGCGCATGGATTCGGCCATCGGCGAAGTGCAGCGCCTGCCGGGCGCCGCCGCCGCCGATACCTGGATCGCCGACGCCCGCCGCTACGAAGCGGTGCAGAAGGCGCTGGACCTGCTGGAAACGACCGCGATGCTGGAGCCGAACAAGCTGCAGGATTCGACCGGGCAGGCGGTGGACCAGCCCAGCCCGCTGGCCCCCGCCGCACCGACGCCGGAACCGGAAAGCGAACCCGCGCCGGAAGCGACCGAGGGCGCCTGAAGCGCCTGTCCTTCAGTTCTTGACCTGGCAGCTCATGCCTGCGGCCTTCATGCCCGCGCACAGCGCGCGGGCGGCCGCCGCGTCGCCGGGGACTGCCTGAAGGCGATAGACCGTGCCGATGTCGGCCTGGCCCTGCACGATGCGATGACCGATGGCCGCGAGCGGTTCATGCTGGCTCTTGAGCGTAGCCCAGCCTGCTTCGGCCTGTTCGCGCGAGGCATAGGCGCCCACCTGCACGCCGACGCCGCTCACTACCGGCGCAGCTGGGGCGGACGACGCCTTCGGTTCGGGGGCGGTGGTGGTCTGGAAACCGGGCCTTGCCGCATCGCCGCTCTTGTCGATCTGGACGGGGCGCGACTGGCCTTCCGCCACGGCAAAGCTGGTATCGCCGGTGCCTGCGACCACTTCGCCGCCCGGATTGTCGGGTCGGACCTTGTACGGAGCCTTGGGCGCGGCAATCACGCCCCCATCGGCCACCAGCGGGGTTTCAGGGCGGCTCTTGATCGCCCAGACCACCCCGCCGCCGATCACCACCAGCGCCAGCAGGCCCAGCGCGCCCAGCAGCACGCCCTGACCGATGCCGGAACGCTCGTCCCGGTAATCCTCGTCATCACCCTCAAGCCACGGGAGGCGCACGTCCTCGTCCAGCGCAAGCTGCTGCGCTTGTGCGTGATTCTGCGACGGCACCTGTTCCGGCGTGCTGCCGAACGCCAGCGGGGCATCGTCCTCGAAGTAGGGACTGCCCTGCCTGCCGGTGCCGAAAACCGGGTTCTTCTTTTCCGGTTTCGGGAAATAGCCGTCGTCAGCGCCTGCCATGAATCACATTTCCTCCACCGCCTCGACCCCCAGCAGAGCCAGGCCGTTGCGGACAAGTTGCCCGATCTGCGCCGCCAGGAAAAGCCGCGCTCCGGTCAGCTTGGCATCCTGCGCGTTAACAAACCGCTTTTCCACCCTGTCATTTCCGAGGTTCCAATAGCCATGGAACGCGGCGGCCACGTCGCCCAGGTAGAAGGCGATGCGGTGCGGTTCGCGCGCGGCGGCGGCAGCCTCGACGATGCGGGGGAACTGCGCGGCCAGCTTGACCAGCTCCAGTTCCTCTTCGCCCAGCAGCTCGACATGCTCGGCAGACGGGGTGAAGCCGCCTTCCGCCAGCCCCTTGCGCAGCGTCGAGTGGACGCGGGCATTGGCGTACTGCACGTAGAACACCGGGTTGTCCTTGGACGCCTCGACCACCTTGGCGAAGTCGAAGTCCATCTGCGCTTCGGGCTTGCGGGTCAGCATGGTGAAGCGCACCACGTCCTTGCCCACTTCGGTGACGACTTCGGCCAGCGTGACGAAGTTGCCCGAACGCTTGGACATCTTCACCGGTTCGCCGTCGCGCAGCAGCTGGACCATCTGGACCAGCTTGATCTCGAACGGGGTCGGTTCGCCGTCGGCGCCGGTCATGGCAGCGACGGCGGCCTTGATGCGCTTCACCGTGCCGGCGTGGTCCGCGCCCCAGATGTCGACGAGGGCATCCGCCCCCTGCGCCTTCTGGAAATGGTACGCCAGATCGGCGCCGAAGTAGGTCCAGCTGCCGTCCGACTTCTTGATCGGGCGGTCCTGATCGTCGCCGAACTGCGTGGAGCGGAACAGCGGCAGTTCCACCGCTTCCCAGTCCTCCAGCGTCTTGCCCTTGGGCGCTTCCAGCACGCCGTCGTAGACCAACTCCTTCGACCGCAGCCATGCTTCGGCCTCGTCGGGCTTGCCGCTGGCCTGAAGTTCCGCCTCGGAGCTGAACACGTCATGCCGGATGCCGAGCAGCGCAAGGTCGGCGCGAATCATGTCCATCATCGCGGCGACGGCCTTTTCGCGAAACAGCGTCAGCCATTCCGATTCGGGCGCCTTTGCGTAGCGGTCACCGAACTCGGCGGCCAGTTGCTGGCCCACGGGCACCAGATAGTCGCCCGGATAGAGCCCTTCCGGGATCGCGCCCACGTCCTCGCCCAGCGCTTCGCGGTAGCGGACGTGCGCCGAGCGGGCGAGCACCTGCACCTGCGCGCCGGCGTCGTTGACGTAGTATTCCTTGACGACCTTGTGGCCCGCGAACTCCAGCAGCGTCGCCAGCGCATCGCCGACCACCGCGCCGCGGCAGTGGCCCATGTGCATCGGGCCGGTGGGGTTGGCGGAGACGTATTCGACGTTCACGGTGGTGCCGCCGCCCACGGTGGAGCGCCCGTAGTCCGCGCCCTGCTCTGCGATGGTGCGCAGTTCGGCCAGCCACGTCGCGCTCGACAGGCGCAGGTTGATGAAGCCCGGCCCGGCGATCTCGGCAGAGGTCACCGCGTCCAGCTTCGACAGTTCGACCACCAGCGCTTCTGCAAGGTCGCGCGGCTTTAGGCCCGCAGGCTTGGCCAGCACCATCGCCGCGTTGGTGGAAAGGTCACCGTGCGAAGGATCGCGCGGCGGCTCGACCGTGATTGCGCCTCGCTTGAGGCCGCCCGGCAGCGTGCCCGCTGCTTCCAGCGCATCCAGCGCGGCGGAAAGGTGGCCTGCAAAGGCGGCGTAAAGGGTCTGCGTCTTGCTCATGACGCGCGCGGATAGCGGATGTGCGGGCAAAGGGAAACAGCGGCGATGCGCCGTCAGCGAGGAAGCGCCGATTGCCGGGGCGGGGTCACCGCAATCCATCCCGTGCCGATGCGCGTGAAGGTAAGCGGGACGTCAGGGAAGCCGGCGGCGCGCAGGCGCTGCTTCACGCGGGCGGCATCGAAGCGGTGGCGGGTGTCGTGCTCACCCCAGAAGATCGTCGGGCAGCGGGCGGACAAGGCGCGCGACCCGTCGGGCGCAAGCCGTATTCCGAGAGTATCGGCCACCGACCGGTAGGCAAAAGGCACCACGCGCGCGTTGTCGTGAGGAGGCAGGCCGGTGACGTCGTCGTTCCACATCGGCCCTGCGTAAACCAGCGTACCGGGGCAGAGCGCCGCCTCTGCCGCCACCGCACGGCCGCTGGCGAACCAGCTGGTGTGGAAGATCGCCGCGCCCGTGCCCGCCATCATCCCCGGTACGCTGCCCGCCGCTGCAAGAGCCAGCGCGATGGCCCGACCCCTTGCGTGCAGGCCCTGGAACATGCGGGCGAAAGCCAGCGCCAGCCCCATCGATTCCGCCGCGACAAGGCCGACCAAATACTTCTCGATTAGCAGCGGACGCAGCATGTGCAGCGTGACCAGTGCGGCGATGGCGATACCCACGCCGCAGACCAGCAGGGCCAGCGCGCCTGTTTGCGCCGAGCGTTTCCTCCGCAGCAGCAGGTCGCCGGCTAGCCCCGCCGCGCCAGCCAGCGCGCCCGCCAACAGGACGAGGTTCGCCTCCGCAGTACGCACTACCGCCCAGTAGATCGCGAAACGCGCCTGATCGAAGCCGGGCGTGATCCAGAACGCGGTGGTGTTCGCCAGCCACAGCGGCAGCTGGACGGCAGCGACCGCCACCAGCACCACCCCTGCGGCCAGCGGCGCTGCCGCGATCGCCCGCGCCTCTCGCCAGTTCCGCCGGGCAAGGGCCGCGACAAGGAACGGGGCGACCAGCGCCGCCGCCGTCAGCGAAGTGACAATGTGGGTGTTGAACGCGACCAGCGCCGCGCCCCAGTAGGCCACGCGCCGGGCGGTGCCACCGGCGCTTCCGGTCACGCGGATCGCACACAGGCCCAGCACCAGCACCGCGGTGGCGCAAAGCGAGAGGAAGTAGGACCGCAGTTCCGTGCCGGTAATCAGCGTCCAGTGATTCGCCGCGAGCGCCAGCGCCAGCGCCGTGCCCGCAGGGGCCAGCTTCGGCACGTCACGCACCACGGCCACGCCGCCCGCCACCGCCAGCACGCCCAGCATGAGGTTGAGCAGGCGGTGATAAGGGATCGCCCCAAGGAACGCGGTCAGCCGTGCCAGCGCGTAATAGAGCGGCGGATGGTTGTCCGGCAGCCAGCTTTCGCGCAAGGCCTGCCCCCACGACAGGTCGGGGCGCGCGACGAACTGGGTGTAGAACTCGTCATACCACGGCCCGCGCTGCAGGTCGGCCCAGACCAGCACCATCGCCAGCAGCCCCAGCACTGCGATGGTGACACCGCGCAGCGACAGCAGCGCGGCCAGCGGGCGAAGGGCGGCGGTGAACGGCAGGACGGAACTCCGGAAGTGTTCGGGACACGCCCGATTTCTAGGCCCGATGCCTGGGCGATGAAGGCAAACCAAGCGTTAACCGCCCGGTGATCGCGCGCTGTTATGGACGAATCCCGCCCCCTCTGTCCACGCGCGCGGTTTTCCGGTAACGGCGCGCCGATGGAAACGACGACCGCGACTCCGAAAACCTACCGCGTCAAGAGCTTCGGCTGCCAGATGAACGTCTACGACGGCGACCGCATGGCCGAACTGCTGGCCGAGCAGGGCATCGCGCCCGCGCCCGAAGGCGAGGAGGCGGACCTTGTCGTGCTCAACACCTGCCACATCCGCGAAAAGGCGGCGGAGAAGGTCTATTCCGACATCGGGCGTCTGGTGAAGAACTGGGACGGTGCGGAGGGCACTTCGCCGCTGATCGCGGTCGCCGGCTGCGTCGCGCAGGCAGAGGGCGAGGAGATCATGGCCCGCGCGCCCGCCGTGAAGATGGTGGTCGGCCCGCAGGCCTATCACCGCCTGCCCGAAATGGTCCGCGCCGCCACCGCCGGACAGCGCGTCACCGACACCGACATGCCGGCCGAGACCAAGTTCGACGCCCTGCCCCGGCGCAAGCGTTCCGGCCCCACGGCGTTCCTGACGGTGCAGGAAGGCTGCGACAAGTTCTGCACGTACTGCGTGGTGCCCTATACCCGCGGCGCGGAAGTATCGCGCCCTTACGCGGCGCTGATCGACGAGGCGCTGCGCCTGGTCGAGGCTGGCGCGCGCGAGATCTCGCTGCTGGGGCAGAACGTCAACGCGTGGACGGGAGAAGATGCGAAGGGTCGGACCGTGGGTCTGGACGGGCTGGCGCGCGAACTGGCCGCGATCCCCGAACTGGCGCGCATCCGCTACACCACCAGCCACCCCAACGACATGACGCAGGGGCTGATCGACGCCCACGGCGAAAACGCCAAGCTGATGCCGTTCCTCCACCTGCCGGTGCAGGCGGGCAACGACCGCGTGCTGAAGGCGATGAACCGCAGCCACACGGTGGAAAGCTATCTGAAGATCCTGGACCGCGTGCGCGCGGTGCGGCCCGACATCGCACTCTCGGGCGACTTCATCGTCGGCTTCCCCGGCGAGACCGAGGCCGAGTTCGCGGATACGCTGAAGCTGGTCGACGCGGTTGGCTATGCGCAGTGCTTCAGCTTCAAGTATTCGCCCCGCCCCGGCACGCCCGCTGCGACGATGGGGGATCAGGTTCCCGCTGCGGTGATGGACGAACGGCTGCAGCGCCTGCAGGCATCGCTCAACCGCGATCAGCTGGCGTTCAATGCCGCCACCGTCGGGAAGGTGTGCGACGTGCTGGTGGAGCGCAAGGGCAAGCTTCCCGGCCAGTGGCTGGGCAAGTCGCCGTGGCTGCAGTCGGTGCACTTCACCGGAGAAGCGGAAATCGGCCAGCTGGTGCGCGTGGAGATCACCAGCGCCGGGCCGAACAGCCTGGGCGCGCACCCGGTCGGCGCGCTCGTTTCTTGAGCGCGCGCCAGCCGCTTGTCCTCGTCCCCGGCCTGACCTGCGACGGCGAAGTCTTTCGCGCGCAGACGGCGGCGCTTGCCGACCTTGCGGACATGACCGTGGCCGATACGCTGAGCGACGACAGCATCGCCGCCATGGCCGAAAGGCTGCTGGACGATGCGCCCGATCGCTTCGCCCTCGCCGGGTTTTCCATGGGCGGCTATGTGGCCATGGAAGTGATTGCCCGCGCGCCGGAGCGGGTCACGCGCCTTGCCCTGCTGGACACCAGCGCCACCGCAGACGATGCTGGCCACGCCGCCGTGCGCCGTGCCGCGGTGAAGACCGCACGGGATCGCGGCTTCGAAAAGGTTCTGCGCGGCAGCCTGGGCCTGCTGGTCCATCCTCAGGCAGACCCGGCCATTGGCGATGCCGTGGTGGCGATGGCCCTGCGCGTCGGCATAGAGGCCTTCGAACGCCAGCAGGGCGCGATCATCGGTCGCGCCGATCCGCTGCCCGGCCTTGCCACCATCGCGGTGCCGACGCTGGTGCTGGTCGGCGCGGACGATCGCACCACCCCGCCCCACTATGCCCGCGCCATCGCTTTGGCGGTGCCGGGCGCGGTGCTCGTCACCGTGCCCGACTGCGGCCACATGGCGCCGATGGAGCGGCCCGAAGCCGTCAGCGCGGCGTTGAGAACGTGGCTGCAAGACTGACACGAAAAGGCCCCGGAGCGCGAACTCCGGGGCCTTCTGCCGAAAGATAGGGCGTCTTACCAGAAGAAGCCGTTGTAGACCTGCACCACGCGGCCCGAACGCGGATTCACCATCACCACGTCGTTGTTGTAGCGGATCCAGCGGTGGCCGGCGCGCGGCGCGGGCAGGCGATAGCGGGCATAGTCACGCACGACGTAACGGTCGCCGTAGTAAGCGCGGTCGAAACGATGGCCGACTGCGACCGGGCGATAGGCATAGCCGCGCGGGCCGACATAGGCGGGGCGGTGGAACGCCTGACGGTTGCTGCGGCGATAGTCGCGCCAGTCTTCGCGCAGTTCGCGGCGCGAATCGTTGAGGTTGCGGCGGGCGTCGCGGACATCGCGGCGATCGCCGTAGCGCTGAGCCTGGCGCAGGTCGCGCTGGTCGCGGCGCACCTCACGCGCGCTGTCGCGAACCTCGCGGGCGCTCTGCGCCGACGCCGTCGTGGGAGCGGCCATGGTCGGCAAGGCGACGCTGGCGGCCAGGGCGATCATGAAGAACTTGCGCACCTTTATTCTCCTTCGTTGCAAACAGCCGTATCCGGCCTTGTGGTTGTGAAACTGCACACATCCTCCTGAACGGTCAGCGAATGTGGCGTGCAGCGTGCGGACATAAGTGTCGCTCGGCTGCGACAGTTTCGCGAAGAAGGCGCAAAACCCGCAGTTATCCCCGGCGAACCGCAGTATTTTTCCGACCTGCCTTCTTGCAGGCTGCGCCGTGCAGAGCCATCTTCGGGACAGGACGAGAAATCATCTCGCACGAAAGGAGCGCATGGCCCGTAAAGCAGCCCGTGCCGTAGATCCGGCGCAGCTTCGCCCCGAAACGCACCGCAGGGCGCGTGTCGAAATCGACTTCGACGAACCCGTCCTGCTGGGGACCCTGTTCGGCCAGTTCGATTCGAATCTTGTGCAGGTGGAGAACCGCCTCGGCGTCTACATCTCCGCCCGTGGCAGCAAGATCCAGATAGAAGGGCCGGACGACGCCGTAGCCCGCGCCCGCGACACCCTCAAGGGCATGTACCACCGGCTGGAAATGGGGCAGGCCCTCGATTCCGGCGCCATCGAATCCCTGATCGCCATGTCATCCGAACCCACTCTCGAAGGCATCATCACCGGCGACGCCGGTGCGCCGCCCATCATGATCCGCACCCGCAAGAAGACGATCGTGCCGCGTTCCGCGACGCAGATCGACTACATGCGCCAGCTGGCCAGGTCCGACGTGATCTTCGCGCTGGGTCCGGCAGGCACCGGCAAGACCTATGTCGCGGTGGCGCAGGCGGTCAGCCAGCTGATGACCGGGTCGGTCCAGCGCCTGATCCTGTCGCGCCCTGCGGTCGAGGCGGGCGAGAAGCTGGGCTTCCTGCCCGGCGACATGAAGGACAAGGTCGATCCCTACCTGCGCCCGCTCTACGACGCGCTGTACGACTGCATGCCACCCGAACAGGTGGAACGGCGTCTGGCGAACGGAGAGATCGAGATCGCGCCGATCGCCTTCATGCGCGGACGCACGCTGGCTGATGCCTTCGTCATCCTCGACGAAGCGCAGAACACCACGCGCGAACAGATGAAGATGTTCCTCACCCGCTTCGGCCAGAACAGCCGGATGGTGGTGTGCGGCGATCCGCGCCAGGTCGATATCCCCGGCGGCGACCGTCATTCCGGCCTTGCCGACGCGGTATCGCGGCTGGAGGGCGTGGACGGCATTGCCGTCACCCGCTTCACCGCGGCGGACGTGGTGCGCCACCCGATCGTCGGCCGCATCGTCGAAGCTTACGAGGGGCCTGACGCCTGACGCGCGCGTCCCGGACCAGGTCCGGGACGCACGTCCATCTTACTCCTCTTCGGCCTTCTCGGTCTTCTCCGCTTCGGCCTTGTCCAGATCCTTGCGCGACACGCCGACCAGCCCGGCCAGCTTGTCCTTCTCCGCATTGCTGAGATCGGCATAAGTGCGCGGCGCGGGCAGGCTGCCGCTGGCGGCCTTCACCTTCTCGACGATGGCGGGCATCGCCTGCATCAGACGGGGCATCGCCTGCTGCATCTTGGCCATGACTTCGGGCGACATCATGATGATGTAGGCATCCGCCGCATAGGCCTTGCCGGTCGGCGTCGCGAAGAAGGCGTTCATCTCCTGCAACTGCTTCGCATCGTAGCGCCCGGCGTAAGCGCTGGTCAGACCATCGCGAATGTCGGGTTCGAACTGCGTCATCAGCGCCATCATGTCCGTCATCATCGTGCGCGTGGTGATCTGCATGCGCTGTTTGTAGGCCGGGTCGTAGATTTCCATGATCTGGGCGGTGGTGGCGCTGCCCAGCTTGTCGGTTTCGATGCCGCTGACCCCGACCAGATCCTTGAGCGGCATCTGCATCATGGAATCCATGATGGAGTCCATCATCTTGTCCATCGTGCCGTTCATCATCCGCGCGTAAGTGCCCAGCGGAAATACGAAATCGACGGTCTGCTTCGCGGCTGCCACCCGCGCCGGGTCCAGCGGCGCAACGCTGGCGGTTTCAGCGGCAAGCACGGGCGAAGAGCAGGCGAGCAGAGCCGCGCCGGCGGTGAGGATGAAACGCATGGGTAAACTCCCTGTTGTCGCACGAACGGGACAGGGCCAAGGCATATCGCGTTAGCCCAAAAGGGAAAACGAAAAGCTTGGGGGTGCCGCCACGCTCTGCTCCCCTGCCCGTCATCCTGAACTTGTTTCAGGGTCCATCATGCCGCCCGGCGGTGCGCCACGAACCGGCAGACCGGGAGAGCCGGTGGTGAAACGACCAACCGGCACCAACCGCCCGATGGACCCTGAAACAAGTTCAGGGTGACGCGGTTGAGATGAGGGGTAGCACTTTGCCCCAATGAAAGGCGCTGCGGAAGACAAACGCCCCGGATCAATTCCGGGGCTGCGCCTCGATCACAGCCCGGCCTGCAAAAGCCATTCGTGGAAGATGCGCACCGGGCGCGATTCCAGCGACTTGGGGCGACAGACGAACCAGTAGCGATACGGACTTTCCACGTCGATGTCGTAGACCCGCGCCAGTCGCGGATCGTGCGAGCGGCGGAAGTGGTCGTCGTGCATGATGGCGATGCCCAGCCCCTGCGCCGCCGCTTCGAGCACCAGCTGGCCCGAGTCGAAGCGGTCGAGCGAGGCGGGTTCCAGATCCGGCAGGTCGATCGCCTTCTTCCACGCATCCAGGCTGTCGGGCAGATCCTGATGCAGCAGGAAGGTCTGGCGCGACAGCTTGGCTTCGTCCGGGACCGGGCCCATTTCCTCGGCCAGCGCCTTGGACGTGATCGCGTAGACCTTGTTGTGATCCAGCTGCACCCGGTAATATTGCGGGTCCGGCTCCTTCGCCAGGATGATCGCGGCGTCCAGCGTGTCGCCCACGCGGTCTTCCAGATGGGCGCCGGTGTCGATGTCGATGTGCAGGCGCGGGTGCAGCTTGCGCAGTTCGGGCAGGCGCGGGAACAGCCGCTGGCCGCCGAACAGCGAGGGCACGCCCAGATGCAGGCGCAGCACCTGCCCGCGATCGATCTGCGCCTCGACCGCTTCGGCCAGTTCTTCCAGCTTGGGGGCGATGGCGGTGTAGAACGCCTGCCCTTCGTCGGTCAGCTTCATCGCCTGATGCTGGCGCGTGAACAGCCGCTTGCCGGTGAAGTCCTCCAGCGCGGCGACGCGGCGCGACAGCGCCGAGGGGCTGAGCGCAAGCTCGTTGGCTGCCGCCTTGGCGGAACCGAGGCGCACCACGCGCACGAAAGCTTCGAGCGCGCGCAGGGGAGGGAGACGACGTACAGGCACTTTTGCGGTCTTTTCACTCGGTTAGGGCCACCGCCGGAACATCCGGCGGCAGGGGTTATTCGGACTCGCTCTCCAACTCTTCCACCGGCGGGTGAAGGCGCAGGCGCGTCACGCGCCGCTCATCCCCGTCCGTGACCTCGATCTTCCAGCCGCTTTCGTGGTCCAGGACCGCGCCCACTTCGGGCACCTGTCCGGCCAGCACGAACGCAAGGCCGCCGAGAGTATCAACCGATTCCTCGACTTCGGCGAGGCGCGGGTCGATCCGCTCCGCCACATCGTCAAGTTCCGCTCGGGCGTCCGCGTCCCACATACCTGCATCGATTGCAACCAGCAATTCCTCCGGCGCATCATCGTGCTCGTCCTCGATCGAGCCGACGATCTCCTCGACCAGATCCTCGATGGTGATGATGCCGTCGGTTCCGGTATACTCGTCGATCACGACCGCCAGATGCGTGCGCTGCGCCCGCATGTCGGCCAGAACGTCCAGCGCGCCGCGCGATTGCGGCACGTAAAGCGGCTGGCGCATCAGCGTGGTCCAGTCCTCCGGCGGCGGCGCGGCGCGGGCCAGCAGCGGGAACACGTCCTTGATGTGGATCATGCCCTTTATCGCGTCCAGCGTCTCTCCGTAGACCGGCATGCGGCTGTGGCCATGCTCGGCAAAGGCCTCCACCACTTCGGCCCAGCTGGCAGAGGCGGGAATCGCCACGATCTCGCTGCGCGGAATGGCGACGTCGTCGGCATCGTGTTCGCTGAAATGCAGGAGATTGCGCAGCATCTGCCGCTCGATCGGCGAAAGATCGCCAGTCAGGGCATCGCCAGCATCGCCTTCGTGCTCGTTGATGACTTCCTCAAGCTGCGCCCGCAGGGACTGGTCGCCCTCTGCGTGGAAAAGCCGCTTGAAAGCACGCCAAAGCGTGTTGGTACTGTCCCCTTCTCCGGAAGCGGAGTCGGCGTGGCGGCCATTGTCGGCCATCGTGCGGTTAAATCCCTGTTGCCTCAGTGCGGTCCCCATATGGGTCGGGAATGCCTAAAACTGCAAGTGCCTTTGTTTCGAGCGCTTCCATCGCCTCGGCATCCTCGTCCGAAATCTCGTGATCGTGGCCCGCCAGATGGAGCAGGCCGTGAACGATCAGGTGCGTGGCGTGATGCTCCACCGCAATGCCCTTCTCGGCGGCTTCGCGGGTGCAGGTTTCGCACGCCAGCGCCAGGTCGCCCAGCATTTCGGGCGGGCCGTCTGCCTCCAGATCGAGCAGCGCTTCGCGTTCCAGCATCGGGAAGGACAGCACGTTGGTGGGCTTGTCCTTGGCCCGCCATTCGCGGTTCAGCACATGAACTTCGGCGTCGCTGGTGAACAGCAGGCTGGTGACAAGGCGCGGATTGTCCAGCTCCGGCGCCACCGTCACCAGCGCTTCGAGTGCGGCCTCAGCGAGATCCGCCCAGTCGGTTGCGGCGTCCCAGGGTTCTTCGATGTCGATTTCGAGGTCCATGGGCAGTGCCTTTATCGCGCAGGCAGGCGCGGGTCGAGCGAAGGTTCACGCTCTCCCCCGGTCAAAGCGGCCATTGTGCCGGGGCTCGCCTTGCCATACCGGGCAGGCGATGAGCAGGCTCGATTCACACCTCGCGGCCGCGCTGGAGCGCGTGACGCGCGCCGGGCAGCGCCGGACTTTGCGCGCCACCACCCTGCTGCCGGGTGGGCGGATAGAGCGCGCCGGGCGCACGATGATCGATTTTTCCAGCAACGACTACCTCGGTCTGGTGCGCCATCCGCTGCTGGCGGAGCGGTCCGCGCAGTGGGCGGCGCGCGACGGCGCGGGGTCTGGCGCATCGCGGCTGGTGACAGGAACGAGCGCGGCCCATCTGGCCCTGGAGGCGCGGATCGCCGCGTTCAAGCATTGCGAAGCCGCGCTGATCTTCGCCAGCGGATGGCAGGCGAACGCGGCGGTGATCCCGGCGCTGCTGGCGGCGATTCCCGGCACTGCAGTGTTCACCGACCGCCTGATCCACGCCAGCATGCACGCGGGCGTGGCGATGGCCGGCGTGCGCCAGCACCGCTTCCGCCACAACGACCTCGACCACCTTGAGGCGCTGCTGGCAGACAAGGGTGCCGACGCCCCCGCCCGCCTGATCCTGACCGAAAGCGTGTTTTCCATGGACGGCGACCGCGCGGACATGCACCGCCTTGCCGCAATCGCCGAGCGCCACGACGCCGCGCTGTTCGTGGACGAGGCGCACGCCACCGGTGTCCTAGGCCCGCAAGGACGCGGCCTGTCGGCGCTGGTGCCCGGCAAGGTCGATCTGGTGATGGGCACCTTCAGCAAGGCGCTGGGCGGGTTCGGCGCCTACGTTGCCGGGTCGCGGGTGCTGATCGACTATCTGGTCAACGCCGCCAGCGGCTTCATCTTCACCACCGCCCCGCCGCCCGCCGTGCTGGGCGCGGTCGATGCGGCGCTGGACCTGCTGCCGGGCATGGATGCAGAGCGCGCGCATCTGGCCGCGCTGGGCGAACATCTGCGCAGCGGCCTTGGCGGAATGGGGCTGGACCATGGCGCATCGTCCACCCAGATTGTCCCGGCGATGATCGGGGCGGAGGACGCGGCGATGGCCCTTTCCGCCCGGCTGGAGGAGGCGGGCTTCCTCGCCTCGGCAATCCGCCCGCCGACGGTGCCGCCGGGCACCAGCCGCCTGCGGCTGGCCCTGCGCGCAGGCCATTCGCATGAAGACATCGACACGCTGCTGGCCGCGATAGAGGCGCATCGGTGAAGCTGCTGTTCGCCCACGGCTGGGGCTTCGACCGCCATTTCTGGACTCCGCTGGCCGCGCTGCTGCCCGAATGGCTGCACCTGATCGACGATCGCGGCTATTTCGGCGCGCCGCATCGACCAAGGGTGGACGGGCCGTGCATTGCCGTCACGCATTCGTTCGGAACGATGCGCCTGCTGGCCGCGCCGCCGCCGGGGCTTGCCGGGATCGTCGCGATCAACGGGTTCGAGCGGTTCACCGCCGTGCCCGGCCGTGCCGGAGTACCCGTGCGCGTGCTTGACCGGATGCTGCGCAAGTTCGAAACGGACCCGCGCGGCGTCCTGACGGACTTTCGCCGGACCTGCGGGGCCGCGTCGGATTTCCCGCAGATCGCCCCGGAACCGCTCGCCGCAGACCTTCTGCGCCTGCGCGATGCTGCCCCGCCGCTGCCGGATGTGCCGGTGCTGGCCATCCACGGCGGTGCCGACCCGCTGCTGCCGCCCGAGATGCGCGCCGCCACTTTCGCCGGAGCCGGAGTGCGCCGCATGGACCATGCCGCAGGCGGGCACCTGCTGCCGCTTGAGGCGCCCGACCTGTGCGCCGCCGCCATTCGCGGGATGCTCGCGCCGTGAACCAGCGCACCCGCATCCGCAGCGCCTTCGCCGCTGCGCCGGACTATGCCGGGAATGCGCGTATCCAGCGCGAGGTCGCAGGCAATCTGGCCGCGCGCATCGCCGCGCTGGACCTGCCGCCCGCCCCGCGCGTGCTGGAGATCGGCTGCGGCACCGGCTTTCTCACCACGGCGCTGATGGCGCAGGGCATCGGCGGCGACTGGCTCGTCACCGACATTGCGCCCGAAATGGTGGATCGCTGCCGGGCCGCGCTGCCCCCCGCAGACGACAGCCGATCCCTGCGCTTCACTACCCTTGATGGAGAGCACGGCGCGCCTTTCGGCGCGCCGTTCGACCTCATCTGTTCCAGCCTTGCGGTGCAGTGGTTCGACGATACGCCCGCCGCCCTCGCGCGGCTGGCGCAGTGGCTGGCGCCGGGTGGCCATTTGGCCGTCACCACGCTGGGACCGCGCAGCTTCGGCCAGTGGCGCGCCGCGCACGAGGCCGAGGGCGTGGTCCCCGGCACCCCGCACTTCACCCCGGTGGAGGCGTTCGAGACGCTCTCTCCCGAGACGCTGATCGTCGAGGACATGATCGAGCGGCACGCCGATCCGCGCAGCTTCCTGCGCGCGGTCAAGGCCATCGGCGCGGGCACTTCGGCACCCGATCACCGCCCCCTTTCCCCGGCCCGTCTGCGCGCGGTGATGGCCCGGTTCGCCCAAAGCGGATGCGAAGTCACCTACGAGGTGGTGACCTGCCACTTGCGCCGTGCCCCGACCTTTCCTTACGTGAGTCCGTCATGAGCCAGCGCACTATCATCGTCACCGGCACCGACACCGGCATCGGCAAGACCGTGTTCGCCGCCGGGCTGGCAGGCGCGCTGGGCGCGCATTACTGGAAGCCGGTGCAGGCGGGGATCGAGGAGGAAGGGCCCGACGCGCAGCGCGTCGCACATCTCGGCGGGCTGCCCGACAACAAGGTGCTGGCAGAGGCGTACAGTCTGGCCACCCCCTGCTCCCCCCACCTCGCTGCCGAGATCGACGGTGTCGCCATCGATCCGGCGCGGCTTGCGCTGCCGGTGGTCGACGGCCCGCTGGTGGTCGAAGGGGCAGGCGGCGCGCTCGTACCCATATCGCGCACGGAAACCTATGCCGACCAGTTCGCCCGCTGGGGCGCCCCGGCGGTGCTGGTGGCGCGCACTTCGCTGGGTACGATCAACCATTCGCTGCTGTCGATAGAGGCCCTGCGCGCGCGCGGGGTGGACCTTGTGGGCGTCGCCTTCGTGGGCGATGCGGTGGAGGACAGCGAAGCGACGATATGCGCCATGGGTAACGTGCGGCGTCTGGGCCGCCTGCCCCGGCTTGACCCGTTGACGCCGCAGACGCTAGCGGCCGCCTTTGCCGCCAATTTCCGCGTGGAGGATTTCGCGTGACCCTGCCGCCGGCCGCATCGCCCATCTGGCACCCCTTCACCCAGCACGGCCTGGGCGAGCCGATCCCGCTCGTCACGCATGCCGAAGGCGCGCTGCTGCACACCGGGGACGGGCGCACGGTGATCGATGCGATCTCGTCGTGGTGGGTGACCACGCACGGCCACTGCCATCCGCGCATCATGGCCGCCATCGCCGAGCAGGCAGGTAAGCTGGACCAGCTGATCTTCGCGGGCTGGACGCACGAGCCTGCCGAACGGGTCGCCGCCGGGCTGACGGCGATCATGCCGCCTGAACTGACGCGGGTGTTCTTCTCCGATTCCGGTTCCACCAGCGTCGAGGTCGCGCTGAAGATGGCGCTCGGCTACTGGCATGCGCGAAACGAGCCGCGCCACCGCATCGTGGTGATGGAGCATTCGTACCACGGCGACACCATCGGCGCCATGTCGGTGGGCGAACGGGGCGTGTTCAACCAGCCCTACGCCCCGCTGCTGTTCGACGTGGGCCGCATCCCCTACCCCGCCGCCGGAGCCGAGCAGGCCACGCTCGACGCGCTTGAGGGGCTGTGCCGCGAAGGCGACATCGCCGCGCTGATCCTGGAACCGCTGATCCTGGGATCGGGCGGGATGCTGATCTACGGCCCCGACACCCTGCGCGCCATGCGGGAGATCTGCACCCGTTACGGCGTCCTGTTCATCGCCGACGAAGTGATGACCGGCTGGGGCCGCACCGGCACCCTGCTGGCCTGCGAACAGGCGGACGTGGTGCCTGACATCCTGTGCCTGTCAAAGGGCCTTACCGGCGGATCGCTGCCCCTGGCGGTGACGCTGGCGACGGAGCCGATCTTCGCCGCGCACTGGTCCACCGACCGGGCGCGGATGTTCTTCCATTCGTCCAGCTACACCGCCAACCCGCTGGCCTGCGCGGCGGCGGCCGCCAACCTTGCGATCTGGGCCGAAGAGCCGGTGCGCGCCTGCATAGACGATCTTGCCCGGCGCCAGTCGGCCTGGCTGGAGAAACTGGGCCGCTTCTGCCACTTCGACAACCCGCGCGCACTGGGCACCATCGCCGCCATCGACATGCGCACGATGGGCGGCGGCGGCTACATGGACAGCCTTGCGCCCGAACTGATGGCCTTCTTCCGCAGCCGCGACGTGCTGCTGCGCCCGCTGGGCAATACCGTCTACGTGATGCCGCCCTATTGCATCACCGACGACCAGCTGGATGAAGTGTGGAATGCCGTGGGCGAGGCCGTCGTCTCCTTCTGACGCTGCTGCGGAGTTTCCAAATACCGCAGTCATTGGCCGCAAACCGGGGCCGTACCCCTCGGCGCGATCCCCTGTGACATTCCTGCACACTCTGAAGAAGAATGCGAATTATTCTCAATAATCAGTATTGCGAATGATCCGCATTCCCACTAGCGGCCCGCTGGATCGATTGCCGAAAAGTCATTCAGGGGACCGTTATGAAGTTCAAGTTCGCGCTCATGCTGGGCTGCGCAGGTATGTTCGCCGCTGCCCCGGCAATGGCCCAGACCGCAGGCGAAGCGCGCGATGACGACCAGATCATCGTCACCGGCGCATACACCATCGCCGACAAGATCGACACCGCGACCGGCCTTGGCCTGTCGGTTCAGGAAACCCCGCAGTCGGTCAGCATCATCACTGCCCAGCGTATCCTCGACCAGAACCTCATCAGCGTGAAGGACGTGATCGAGAACGGCATCGGCGTCGCCGTCAACGAAACGGACGATGTGCGCAATTCCTTCTTCGCGCGTGGCTTTGAAATCCAGAACACGCAGATCGATGGCGTGCCGACCGCATGGGCGCTGGGCGGCGATCGCGGCGAGACGCTGGCCGACCTTTCGATCTACGAGCGCGTCGAGATCGTGCGCGGCGCCACCGGCCTGCTGAGCGGCGTGGGCGATCCTTCCGCCTCGATCAACCTCGTGCGCAAGCATGCGGACCGCACCGACTGGAGCGGCTACGTCAATGCAGGCTACGGCAGCTGGAACACCTGGCGTCTTTCCGGCGATGTCGGCGGCGCGGTCACTTCCGACGGTCGCCTGCGCGTGCGCGGCGTGGCGCGGTATGAGGAAGGCGAGGCCTTCACCGACTACTACAAGAACAAGAAGCTGGTCCTTTACGGCACGCTGGAAGCGGACATCACGCCCGACACGCTGCTGCGCGTCGGCTTCAGCCACCAGCGCAACGACCCGCATGGCGTGTTCTGGGGCAGCCTGCCCACCTTCTACAGCGACGGCACCATCGCCAACTGGCGCCGGTCCAAGACGACCGCGCAACCCTGGACAACGTGGAAGACGATCAACCAGAACTTCTTCACTTCGCTGCGCCATGATTTCGGCAACGGGTGGAGCATTCAGGGCAACTACAACCGCCAGCGCAACACCCAGTTCACTGAAATCCTGTACCTGTCCGGCCAGGTGGACCGCGAAACCGGCCTTGGCCTGTTCAGCAACCCCTATTCGGCATACGGCGTCAGCATCCAGAACAGCTACGACGCGCAGTTGAAGGGCAAGCTGACCGTGTTCGGGCGCGACCACGATCTGGTTCTGGGCTACCTGAACAGCACGCTCAACCGCCACACCGACAGCTTCTGCCCGCTGAACGGCGTGCCGATCTGCTCGTACAACTTCCCGGCGGCGAGTGATTTCAACAACTGGAACGAGAACTCCTATCCCAACCCCGGCTTCCTCGAAACCGGCCTGCGGGTGGAGCAGGAGCGCATCAAGCAGATCGGCTATTACGGCGCCCTGCGGGTCAACGTGACCGACTGGCTGAAGGTCATCGGCGGCGGCCGTCTGGCGACGTGGAAGCGCAACGGCGTCGCCTATGGCACCGCCACCACCTATGGCGACAAGAACGTCTTCATCCCCTATGCCGGCGCGCTGGTGGACATCACGCCGAACCACCGCATCTATGCCAGCTATACCACGATCTACCAGCCGCAGAACCTGCGCGACCGCAACTACAATCAGCTCGATCCGGTCACCGGAAAGTCCTACGAAGTCGGCCTGAAGAGCAACTTCTTCAACGAAGCGCTGCAAACCTCGGTCGCGCTGTTCCGCATCGAGCAGGACAATCTGGGCCAGATCGACGGCCCGCAGATCCCGGCTCCCGGCGTCGGCGGCCTGCCGTTCCAGCCCTATCGGGCAGCAAAGGGCGCCGTCAGCAAGGGCTTCGAGATCGAGGCCACCGGTGAGCCGCTGGAAGGCTGGAACATCAACGCGGGCTACAGCCAGTTCAAGGTCCGCGACGCCAACGGCCTCAACGTCAACACCGACCAGCCGCGCCGCCTGCTAAAAGTCTTCTCCACCTACACGGTGCAGGGCGTGCTCAACGGCTTCACCTTCGGCGGCGGCGTCAACTACCGCAGCAGCGCTTACGGGATCGTCAACGGCAGCCCCTTCGCACTGCGCCAGAACGGCTTTGCTCTCGTCAACCTGATGGCGCGCCTGGCCGTGACCGAGCAGTTCGAGGTCCAGGGCAATATCGAGAACCTGCTGGACAAGAAATACTACAGCCAGGTCGGCAACTTCAGCCAGTACCGCTACGGCGAACCGCGCAGCTTCATGGTCAGCGCCAACTACAAGTTCTGACCCAGCCGTTCAGCGCAAAACGAAAAAGGGCGCCGGAGGAAACTTCGGCGCCCTTTTCGATGGCGGCAACGCAGGGGAGAAAGGATGTCCCCCGTTCAGGCGTAAGGCGGCTTGTGCAGCCCGCCGGGGCTAAGCGTGAAGATCTCGCACCCGTCCTCGGTGATGCCGATGGAATGTTCGAACTGCGCCGACAGCGACTTGTCGCGTGTCACCGCCGTCCACCCGTCGGACAGCATCTTCACCGGCGGCTTGCCGAGGTTGATCATCGGCTCGATCGTCATGAACATGCCGGGGCGCAGTTCGGGGCCGGTGCCCGCGCGGCCCGCGTGGACCACTTCGGGCGCGTCGTGGAACAGGCGGCCAAGGCCATGGCCGCAAAATTCGCGCACCACGCCATAGCGGTTCGATTCCGCATAGGCCTGGATCGCCGCGCCGATATCGCCCACGCGGTTACCGGGCTTCGCCTGCTCGATGCCGATCATCAGGCACTCATACGTCACGTCGACCAGCCGCCGCGCCTTCAGCGGCACATCGCCGACCAGATACATGCGGCTGGTGTCGCCATGCCAGCCGTCCAGTAGCGGGGTCACGTCGATGTTGACGATGTCGCCGTCCTTCAGCGTCTTTTCGGACGGGATGCCGTGGCACACGACGTGGTTGATCGAGATGCAGCACGAATGCGCATAGCCGCGATAGCCCAGCGTCGCCGGCACGGCGCCGCCCGCCAGCGTCAGTTCGCGCACGCGGTCGTCGATGGCGGCGGTCGTGACGCCGGGCTGCACCATCGGCGCGATCTCGTCGAGGATGCGAGCGGCGAGCGCGCCGGCGCGGCGCATCCCTTCGAAGCCGTCGGGGCCGTGCAGCTTGATGGTGCCGTCGCGCAGCAGCGCTTCCTGGCCGGGCTCTACGATCTGGTATTCGGTCATGGAGCCCAGATAGCGCATCCGGTGCAAAATTGCGAGGGAGGGTTGGACCGGATCACGGCTTCACCGAGAACGCATTGCGGTACTGCGGCTTCAGCGCGGCCATCACCTTGCCCGTCACCGGCAGCGTCACTTCGTAGCTGCCCTCGGCATAGGGCCCGGCCTCATAGGGGGCGACGAGGAAGCCGATGCGGTCGAAGGTGCGCTTGTTGGTGGAACCCAGGATCAGCGTCTGCGCGGCGGGGTCGATGCATTCGGAGAACATGTCGCTGCTGTCGCGGCGCACCGGCTCGCCGCGCTTCTTCGCGCGTTCCTTGTCGAGCGCGTCGCAGAAGTCGTTGCGGACTGCGGCGCGCAGGGCCTCCTGGCTGGTGAACAGGTCCATGGGCTTGCGCGAAGTCGCCGCGCCGCGATCCCACAGCAGCGAATCGGACACCGTCATGCCGTGTGCCCCGCCCGAATATTCGTAATGCGACGACGAAAGCGAAAGCCAGCCCGGCATGTCGGTCACCACCTTCCACTCGGTCTCGCGCTCGAACCCGTGGTAGGGATAGCCGTCCTTGGCCGCTTCCTGCTTGCCGGTGCGGGCCGAGGAGATGAGGTTTTCCCGGTCGGTATCCAGTTCGTGATCGAGGATCGCCTTCAGCCCCGGGATCGCCGCCGCCTCTGGCGGATAGGAATAGGCGAAGCTGTAATCGCCCTTCTTCTCTTCCTTTTCGCTGCGTCCCTCCACCGGCGGCGCGGGCGGGGGCGCTTCGGTGGAGGCCAGTGAAACCGCATCGCCATCGGGCGCGGCGGACGATGCCGGGGGCGTCGGCGCGCCGCCCGATCCGTCGCAGGCCGCCGCCAGCAGCGCCAGAACCGAAACCATCGCACCGTATCGCATCAAATTTCCTCTCGCACTCGGGCCGGGGAGGAGGCTAGAGAATCGGGTCATGAGCGACAAGACCGCATTGATCCAGCCCGACCGTGGCCAGAAGGCCGTCTCCATCCACCTCGTCGACAAGGATGGACTGGAGAAATTCGTGAAGGGCATTGGCGTTCCCCAGCGCGCCCTGCTGGACGCCGCACGGTTCGACGGCAGCGCCGGCGAATACGTGATCCTGCCCGACGAGGACGGCTGGCAGGTGGTGGCCGGCGTGGCCGATGCAGGCACGCTTTCACCGTGGTGCCTCGCCAAACTGGCGGAAAAGCTGCCCGCTGGAACCTATCGCCGCGTCGGCGCGGAGCCGGGCGCCGCCGCGTTCGGCTGGATCCTGGGGCAGTACGCCTTCGACCGCTACAAGGCCGACGCCGACGAAGAAGGTCCGCGCGTCCTGCTGACCGCCGAGCCTGCGCAGATCGACGCGATCACCGCAGAGGCCGAGGCGGTCATGCTGGTGCGCGATCTGGTCAACACCCCTGCCGAAGACATGGGCCCCGCCCAGCTTGAGGCGGAGGCCGAAGCGCTGCACAAAGCCTTCCGCGCCGAAATCCGCGTAACGCGCGGCGACGTGCTGGAGCGGGACTTTCCCATGGTCCACGCGGTGGGTCGCGCGGCGGGCCGCAGCCATGCGCCGCGCCTGATCGAACTGGAATGGGGCGATCCGAAGCACCCGCGCATCGCCGTCGTCGGCAAGGGTGTGTGCTTCGATTCGGGTGGGCTGGACATCAAGCCGGGTGCCGGGATGCTGCTGATGAAGAAGGACATGGGCGGCGCGGCGCACGCCCTCGCCCTAGCCCGCCTGATTATGAGCGCACAGTTGCCGGTGCGCCTGCACGTGCTGGTTCCGGCAGTGGAAAACGCGATCTCCGGCAATGCCTTCCGCCCCGGCGACGTGCTGCGCAGCCGCGCCGGGATCACCGTGGAGATCGGCAACACCGACGCCGAGGGCCGCCTGATCCTGGGCGACGCGCTCACCCGCGCCGGAGAGGACGCGCCTGAATTCATCATCGACTTCGCCACCCTGACCGGCGCCGCCCGCGTGGCCGTGGGCCCGGACCTGCCCGCCCTCTTCACCCGGGAGGATGCCACCGCCGATGCGCTGCTGGCGGCGGGCAAGGCGGTGGACGACCCGTGCTGGCGCCTGCCGCTGCACGATGGCTACCGCGAATACCTCAAGTCCGACGTCGCCGACATCAACAACGCCGGATCCAGCGGCTTCGCGGGCGCCAGCACCGCGGCGCTGTTCCTCGACCGCTTCGTTCCGAAAGGGACCGACTGGGCGCACTTCGACACGTTCGCCTGGCGCCCCACTGCCAAGCCGGGCCGTCCCAAGGGCGGCGAAGCGCTGGGCCTGCGCGCCGCGTGGCACATGCTCAAGGCGCGCTATGCTTGAAAGAAGCGCGTGTCTCGGCTAGGCGCGCGCATCTTTGGCTTTGGAGACGCACCCGCGTTGGCATCTGTGGATTCGTATACGCGCACTGACATCACGGACGGCACACCCGCCCATGAAATGCTGGCCATGACCGGCCCCAGCGTGAGCGCCGATCCCGGTTGCCTGCCCGTGCGTGGCGATCTGGCCCACATCAAGCTGGCGGGCCGCTACTTCGTGCCGCATTACGCCGTGCCGATGCCGCGCACGCTGAAGCCGGGCGCCGCCCTGCGCGTGTTCGGCCGCGCCGAGGCCGATGTGATCGCAGACCTGCCCGCAGGCGAAATCTTCAACGTGCTCGATGTCGCCGGCGGCTGGTCCTGGGGACAGCTTGGCGAAGACGGCGTGGTGGGCTACGTCGCCCTCTCCGATCTCGAAACGGCGGACCAGTAAACGGAATGACCACCAGCGTCTTCATCGACGGTGCAGCAGGCACCACCGGCCTCGAAATCGCCGACCGGCTTGCAGGCCGCAGCGAATTTTCGCTGATCACGCTGGGTGAAGACCGGCGCAAGGACGATGCCGCCCGCGCAGAAGCGCTGAACGACGCGGACGTCGTCATCCTGTGCCTGCCTGACGATGCCGCCAAGGCCGCCGTCGGCATGATCGCCAACGATCGCACCCGCGTGATCGATGCGTCTTCCGCGCATCGCGTGGCTGCGGGCTGGACTTACGGCTTCCCCGAGATCGTCGGGCGCGACACGATCGCGCAGGCCCGCCTCATCAGCAATCCGGGCTGCTACCCCACCGGCTTCATCGGCCTTGTCGCGCCGCTGGTGCGCGCCGGGCTGCTGCCTGCCGACTGGCCCTACGTTTGCCATGCCGTCTCGGGCTATTCGGGCGGCGGAAAGGCGCTGATCGCCCGGTTTGAGGACGATGCCGACATCGCCTTCCGCGCCTATGGCCTGGCGCTTGGCCACAAGCATGTGCCGGAGATGAAGGCGCAGACCGGCATCAGCCACGATCCGATCTTCGCCCCCGCCGTGGTGCCCGCTCATCGCGGGATGCTGGTGGAAGTGCCGCTGCACCTGTCGATGATGCAGAACGCTGGTTCACCCGACGCGCTGCGCGACGCGCTGGCCGGGTTCTATGCCGGCAACGCCATCGTCAGGGTAGAGGACGACCAGCCCGACGAACTGCTGCTGCGCGCCTCGATGGAACCGGTCGACACCCTGACCCTGCGCGTGCTGGGTGCAAGGGACGGTTCGCAGGCGCGCCTCGTTGCGATCCTCGACAACCTGGGCAAGGGCGCCAGCGGGGCTGCGGTGCAGAACCTCAACATCCTGGCCGGTTTGGAAGAGACTGCAGGGCTGCGGGTTTAAGCGTCCGCAATCCGACATCGTGAGCAAATCGAAGCACCCTGGGGCAGCATACGCCGCCCCAGGGTGCTTAACTTTGCGAGCGATGGTTTCGAATGACGCCGTGGCACCAGCAAAGACAAGATGCAGCCTGCCTACCCGTCGCAAGCGGTCCTGCACAATTTTCAGGCAGCACCTGCCCGTTTATTGAACACAACATTACCCAAACCCGGCGCCTGATATGCGACAGATTGTTTGCTGACAGGGCAAATCGCGCAATTCCGGTCTTTTCGCGGACGCACAGTGCGCCTATCAGGTGCCCGACCGCATTGGCACGATTCTTGATGAGTAATCGCGCGCGAGGCCTCTGGTTCCCGGACCGGTATCCTCAACCAGACAGTCCGGGTGCAAGTGCAGGGGTTCAGGCAGGCGTGAAGAAGATCGAAGCCATCATCAAGCCGTTCAAGCTCGACGAAGTGAAGGAAGCCCTGCACGAAGTCGGCGTTTCCGGCATCACCGTCACCGAAGCGAAGGGCTTTGGCCGACAGAAGGGTCACACCGAACTGTATCGCGGCGCCGAATACGTCGTGGACTTCCTGCCCAAGGTGAAGCTCGAAGTCGTCGTTCCCGACGCGCTGGCCGAACGCGTGGTCGAAGCCATCGCGGACGCCGCGCAGACCGGGCGCATCGGCGACGGCAAGATCTTCGTCGTGCCGATCGAGACGGCCGTGCGCATCCGCACCGGCGAACGCGACGACGACGCGCTCTAAAGATCAGTCAGATCGGGCTGCGACGGTGGGGGCCGTCGCATTCCCGCAACAAGACCAACCCTATCTTCATTCGCGACAAGCGAACAGAGTAACGCTGGAGAACCTAGAAAATGGCAAGTGCAAAGGACGTCCTTAAGCAGATCAAGGACGAGGAGATCGAGTGGGTCGATCTTCGCTTCACGGACCCCAAGGGCAAGTGGCAGCACCTGACCATGGTCGCTTCGGTCCTGGGCGAGGACGAGCTGGAAGACGGCCTGATGTTCGACGGTTCCTCGATCGAGGGCTGGAAGGCCATCAACGAGTCGGACATGATCCTCAAGCCCGACCTCGATGCGGTCTATGTCGATCCGTTCTCGGCCACGCCGATGCTGATCCTGTTCTGCGACATCGTCGAGCCTTCGACCGGCGAACTCTACGCCCGCGACCCGCGTTCGACCGCCAAGCGCGCGGAATCGTTCGTGAAGTCGGCCGGCTTCGGCGACACCGTGTTCGTCGGCCCCGAAGCCGAATTCTTCATGTTCGACGACGTGAAGTTCTACGACGGCTATGACGGCAACGGCTTCAAGATCGACGACATCGAACTGCCGACCAACACCGCCAAGGACTATGACGTGGGCAACCTCGGTCACCGTCCGCGCGCCAAGGGCGGCTACTTCCCGGTCGCTCCGGTCGATTCGTGCGTCGATATCCGCGCCGAGATGGTTTCGACCATGCTCGAAATGGGCCTGCCCTGCGACAAGCACCACCACGAAGTTGCTGCTGCACAGCACGAACTCGGCATGACCTTCGGCAAGCTGGTCACCACCGCCGACCGCATGCAGATCTACAAGTACGTCGTGCAGATGGTCGCACAGGCATACGGCAAGACCGCCACGTTCATGCCCAAGCCAATCATGAAGGACAACGGATCGGGCATGCACACGCATATCTCGATCTGGAACGAAGGCCAGAACACCTTCGCGGGCAACGGCTATGCCGGTCTGTCGGACACCTGCCTGTACTTCATCGGCGGCGTCATCAAGCACGCCAAGGCCCTGAACGCCTTCACCAACCCGACCACCAACAGCTACAAGCGCCTGGTCCCGGGTTACGAAGCGCCGGTGCTGCTCGCCTACTCGGCACGCAACCGTTCGGCCTCGTGCCGCATTCCTTACGGTGCCGGCACCAAGGCGAAGCGCGTGGAATTCCGCTTCCCCGACGCGATGGCCAACCCGTACCTGTGCTACGCCTCGCTGCTGATGGCCGGCCTCGACGGCATCAAGAACAAGATCCATCCGGGCGAAGCGATGGACAAGAACCTGTACGATCTGCCCCCGGCCGAACTGGCCGAAGTGCCGACCGTCTGCGGTTCGCTGCGTGAAGCTCTGGACGCGCTTCAGGCTGACCACGCCTTCCTTCTCGAAGGCGGCGTGTTCACCGAAGACCAGATCGAAGCTTACCTCGAACTCAAGTGGCCCGAAGTGCTGCGCTGGGAAACCACGCCGTCGGCGGTCGAGTTCGACATGTACTACAGCCTCTGATCCTTCGGGACAGAGGGCGGCAAGTTCGCCGAGAGGGGGCGTCCGGAGCAATCCGGGCGCCCCTTTCGCGTCCTGCACGCTTTCCTACAAAGTACCACATAGGTTAACTTCCGCGCGAATCACATCGCCAGGAAACGACCATGAACCGCAAGCCGATCTTCGATGCCGTCCGCGTCTTGCTGGGCCGTGCCTTCACCCAGGCCGAAGTCAATGCGCTGGACCATGCGATCGACTGCACGCAAGGCGCCGTGATCGCCGATCCGCCCGCCGCACCGGTCGCAACCCCGCCCCCGACATCGACCAGCCGCGCGCTGGGCATGGCCGGGGCCAAGCTGATCAAGACATGGGAAGGCTGCGGGCGACGGCTGGCCGACGGCACCTTCGCAGCCTATCCCGACCCCGGCAGCGCCGATGGCAAGCCCTGGACCATCGGCTGGGGATCGACCGGGCCGGAGGTGAAACAGGGCGTCGTGTGGACGCAGGCGCAGTGCGACGCCCGCTTCGACATCGACGTTGTGCGATACGTCCGCGAAGTGGCGGCGTTCCTCGGCGGCGCGGCCACCACGCCGAACCAGTTCGATGCGCTCGTCTCGTTCCACTACAACACCGGCAAGATCGCCGGTTCCACGCTGGGCAGACTGCACAAGGCGGGCGACCACGCAGCCGCAGCCGCCGAATTCGCCAAGTGGATCTACAACGATGGTAAGCCGATGGCCGGCCTGAGGAACCGCCGCGCGGAAGAGGCGAGGCTTTACGCCACGCCCTGACGCAAGGCCGGCCTAATCAGTGCGGCACCGCGCCCGTTTCGAACCCGGTCTTGTCGTGCAGGGCGAAGCGGTCGACGATGTCCGCACTGGCGCGGTTGTAGCCGACCACCTCCACGCTGCGGCCATCGCGCTGTAGCCGGGCGACGATCTTGTCGAGCGCGCCCACTCCGGAAATGTCCCAGAAGTGCGCCGCCGACACGTCGATCAAGACATGGCCGGCGCCGCCTTCCGCCCCGAAGGCGCGGGTGAAGCGGTCGACCGAGGCAAAGAAGATCTGCCCCGACACGCGGTAGGTGGCGATGCCGTCATCCTCGCTGCGCTCCACCGCGAACATGCGCTGCACCTTGCCCGCGAAGAACAGGCCCGACAGCAACACCCCCGCCGCCACGCCCAGCGACAGGTCGCGCGTGGCGACAACCACCGCCACCGTGACCAGCATCACCACCGAGGATGTCGGCGGATGGCGGCGCAGGTTGGCGATGGAGGCCCAGCTGAAAGTGCCGATGGACACCATCACCATGACCGCCACCAGCGCGGGCATCGGCACCCGGCCCACCCACGGACCCAGCACCGCCAGCAGGAACAGCAGGAACGCGCCCGCCACGAACGTGGACAGCCGCCCGCGTCCGCCCGACGTCACGTTGATCACCGACTGGCCGATCATCGCGCAGCCGCCCATGCCGCCCAATACCGCCGCGACGACGTTGGCCCCGCCCTGCCCGATGCATTCGGCGCGCTTGTCGCTGTCGGTATCGGTCATGTCATCGACGATCTGCGCCGTCAGCATCGATTCGAGCAGGCCCACCGCGGCCATCGTCAGCGCATAGGGCGTAATGATCCGCAGCGTCTCCCACGTCAGCGGGACGTGCGGCAGGGCAAAGCTGGGCAGGCCTTCGGGCAGCCTGCCCATGTCCGCCACGGTGTGGACGGGCACGCCAAGGCCTATGGCGATGGCGGTCAGCACCAGGATCGCCACCAGCGGCGATGGCACCGCCTTTGTCACGCGGGGGAACAGGTAGATGATCGCCAGCCCGCCCGCGACCATGGCATACGTCTGCCAGCCGACGTCGGTCAGCTGCGGCAGCTGCGCCATGAAGATCAGGATCGCCAGCGCGTTGACGAAGCCGGTGATGACCGAGCGCGAGACGAACTGCATCAGCAGGTCCAGCCGCAAAAGCCCCGCGATCGCCTGCACCACGCCCATCAGGATGGTCGCCGCGAACAGGTATTCGACGCCGTGGTCGCGCACCAGCGGCCCGACCAGCACCGCAACCGACGCGGTGGCCGCAGAGATCATCGCCGAGCGCCCGCCGATCAGCGAAATGACGATGGCGATGGCAACGGACGCATAGAGGCCGACGCGCGGGTCCACCCCGGCGATGATCGAAAAGCCGATCGCCTCCGGGATCAAAGCCAGCGCAACGACGATGCCGGCCAGCACTTCGCGGCGCACGAAAGCGAAATCGCCAAACCACTGCTGGCGGTAGCGAACGAGATTTTCAGACATGGAAATTCCACAACAAGGCACATGACGCCGCAACGGCGCTGAACGATCAAAGCATGTGTGATGTTGTCCGGCGGATCGGCGGCCGGAATAGCCATCCGGAATTGCACCGGATCCTTGCGAGTGCCCCGCCATTAGCGCAGGCAGGGCAAGGATGGCAAGGGCGGGGCGGCGGATGGCCGAGGCATGCCGGGGCTGAACGTGCGCATCGCCGGCATCGCGCTGCACTCCTGCAGGCGAAGGCCCATCCAACCACGAAGCACCATACGCCGTCCGGCGCTGGGGCTTTCGCGGGAATGATGGTTCAGGGTGGAGGCTGTGTGAAAACGCGTTGATGTGCTATGTTTCGGGCCTGCTTGGGAGGCGTGAGATGGGGCGTTTCATCGAGGGTTGTGATCGGCGGGAGGTTCAGCTTTTGCCGGACTGCATTGACGATTACGTTGCCGAGGACAGCCAGGTTCGAGTGATCGACGTGTTCGTCGACGAACTGGATCTGTCGACGCTAGGCTTCGGTGATGCGGCGGCGACAGGCCGTCCGGGGTACCACCCGGCAACGATGCTCAAGCTCTACCTCTATGGCTATCTCAACCAGGTGCAGTCGAGCCGGCGGCTTGAACGCGAGGCCGGACGCAATCTGGAGCTGATGTGGCTGACAGGCAAGCTGGCGCCCGACTTCAAGACGATAGCCGACTTCCGGCGCGACAGTGGCGAGGCGATCCGGGCAAGTTGCCACCAGTTTGTGGTGTTGTGTCGCGAGCTGGGGCTGATCGCTGGCGGCGCCGTGGCGGTGGACGGCAGCCGATTCAAGGCGGTTAATACGCGCGACAGGAACTTCACGCCTGGTGCAATCCGACGGCGGATGGAGCAGGTCGAGGCTAGCATTGAGCGTTATCTGGGCCTTCTCGACACTGCCGACCGGCAGGAGGAGGTAGTGGCGCAGGTCCGCACCAAACGGCTTGGCGAACGGCTCGCGGCGCTACGCCGCCAGATGCGCGAGCTTCAAGAGATGGAGCGCATGGTTGCGGACGCGCCTGACCGACAGATCTCGCTGACCGACCCGGATGCACGAGCGATGGCAAGTGCTGGGAAGGGAACGGGCCTGGTCGGCTACAACCTCCAGGCCGCGGTCGATGCCGGCAGTCACATCATCGTGGCGCACGAGGTGACGAATGTCGGTCATGACCGCTCACAACTGGCAAACATGGGTCGCAAGGCACGCGAGGCGATCGGA
>NZ_JBNPXM010000013.1:0-105050 GCF_050433305.1 Novosphingobium gossypii
TCAATGCAGTCCGGCAAAAGCTGAACCTCCCGCCGATCACAACCCTCGATGAAACGCCCCATCTCACGCCTCCCAAGCAGGCCCGAAACATAGCAGATCAACGCGTTTTCACACAGCCTCCACCCACGTCAGCCTTTCCTGAGTGAAGATCATCCGCCTGAAACCGGACATCGGACCTCTGGTCGGGACCGCCCGCTGCCTGCGCTCCTGTTTGGGAACCTCGCGCATGTCGGCCTCGGTGTAGTTAGTGTAAGCGATTATTCCTTCGCTGGTGATCGTCTTCATGATCACACGGCACGCCGCTGGAAGGTGGTCGCATCTGCCTGCGCCCACCATCGCGCCATGCGCGGATCGCGCACGCCGGACAGCAGTTCACCCGGCTCGACGAAAGAGTAGAGTTCGTCGATCGAGCGCATTTCCACCGCGCTGATCCGCTGCCGCAAGCCATCCGGAGTGAACTCGTCCGGAGATTGCAGGCCACAGGCGACCACAATGTCATGCAACGCGTCCAGCGTCGCCTGTTGGAACCTGGCTACGCGCTGCGCCTTTTCCGGGACGACAAGCGCACGCTGGCGCGCCGGGGATTGTGTTGCGACCCCGGTCGGGCAGGTGTCGGTATGGCAGCGCATGGACTGCACACAGCCCAGCGAGAACATGAAGGAGCGCGCGGCATTGCACCAGTCCGCACCGAGAGCGGCATTCATAGCGATGCCCGCACCCGAACTGATTTTGCCGGAAGCGGCAAGCTTCACTTGCCCTTTCAGATTCGCACCGACGAGCGCGTTGCGCGCCAGGATCAATCCTTCGCGCAGCGGCATGCCGACACGATCGGACAGCTCGGTCGGAGCGGCACCGGTGCCGCCTTCGGCACCGTCGATGACGATGAAGTCGAGGAGGATGCCCGTTTCCAGCATGGCTTTCACCACCGCGAAGAGTTCGTGCGGGTATCCAACGCATAGCTTGATGCCCACCGGTTTTCCGCCGGACGCATCGCGCATCCCTGCAGCGAATTCGACAAGTTCGATGGGGGTGGAAAACGCGGTATGCCAGGCTGGCGAAAGACAATCTTCTCCTTCCGGTACATCGCGGGTCTGCGCGATTTCCCGCGTGACCTTGGGACCGGGCAGGAGCCCGCCGTGACCGGGCTTTGCACCCTGGCTCAGCTTGATCTCCGTCATCTTCACAGCGTCGTGAGCCGCCCGCTCGGCAAAGCGGGCGACATCGAAGCGGCCTTCCTTGTCACGGCAACCAAAGTAGCCCGAGCCGATCTCCCAGACGATGTCGCCGCCATGTTGCAGGTGGTAGGGTGAAAGGCCCCCTTCCCCGGTATCATGATAAAACCTGCCTATCTTGGCACCAAGGTTCAAAGCCTCGATCGCGTTGGCACCGAGCGCACCAAAGCTCATCGCGGAGATATTGAGACGGGCCGCCTCGTAAGGCCTGGCGCACTGCTCGGTTCCCACATGAACACGCGTCTCCCTGGGGGCATGGCGCGACGGAGCGATGCTGTGCGCCAGCCACTCGTATTCGTCCGAATAGACGTCCAGTTCCGTTCCAAACGGATGGGCAGAGACATCGCCCTTGGCGCGGGCATAGACCAGCGCCCGCTCGTCATGGCTGAAAGGCCGACCATCCAGATCGCTTTCGACAATATAGGCTCGCAAGAACGGGCGCAGCCATTCGAAGAACCAGCGAAATCGAGCGGACGCGGGGTAGTTGCGACGCAGCGAATGCTGCGTCTGGAACAGATCGATCAGCGACAACACCAGAACCGGCAACGTGACCATCAACGCCCACAAGGCAGCAGGATGATGCCCAGCCGCCGCCAGCGCCGCGACCGTGCCAGCCAACCCTGCCAGCAGGATCAGATTGCGTGATAGCGCATGGTCGCGGGTGAGCGCGGCAACCAGACCGGTACGCGCGCTCATGGCAGAAGATTGCGGATCAGCCCCGCCACATCCGAGGCACGGCCACCAAGCACCGCCTTGGCGGAATAGAGCGCCATGCCGGCCACTTGCCCCGCTTCGATCTTGGGCGGCATGACCAGCTCGAACCGGTCGGTCACGACATCCAGCAAGGCTGGGCCGGGGGTGGCCAGCCAGTCATGCACAGCGCCTTCGAGATCTTCGGCCTTTTCCACCCGGCGCCCCCAGAAGCCGATCGCTTCGGCCACTCGGCTAAAATCGGGGTTCAGCAGGTCAGTGTAGGTGTCCAGCAGACCCTCGACCTTCTGTTCGATCTCGACGAAATCTAGCGCGCTGTTGTTGAACACGGCAACCTTGATCGGCAGCTTTTCCTGCACTGCCGTCAGCAAATCGCCCAGCATCATGGCAAGGCCGCCGTCCCCAGAAAGCGAGATCACGGTCCGGTCGGGAAAAGCGGCTTTCGCGCCCAGCGCCTGCGGCATTGCATTGGCCATCGTGCCATGACTGAGGCTGACCACCGTCCGGTTGCGACCGGTTGCCGCCACGTGGCGCAGCGACCATACCATCGGCGATCCGCCGTCCGCTGTGTAGATCGTGTTGTCTGGCGCAGCGCGCGATATCACCTCTGTCAGGTACTGCGGATGGATCGCCCCGCCCTTGCCGACGGTGGCATGCCTGGCCTGCTTGTGCTGCATCTTCGTGCGTCGTTCCAGGCAGTCGTCGAGGAAGCTCCGGTCCGAGCGGACCGTCACGCGCGGGAGCAGCGCACGCAAAGTGGACCGGACATCGCCCACTACGCCCAGATCCACCGGATGCCTGCGTCCCAGATGCGTTCCATCCAGATCGACCTGGATGATCTTCGCCTTGTCCGGATAGAACTGCCGCCAGGCGAAATCGCACCCCAGAAGCAGCAGCGTGTCGCAGTCCATGAGAGCGTGATAACCCGCCTCCCCGCCGAATATCCCGGTCATGCCGACGTCGTAGGGGTTGTCGTATTCGAGGAAGTCCTTCGCCCGCGACGTATGCGCGATAGGAGCCTGAAGCGCCTTTGCCAGCGCTACCACTTCGTCGTGCGCGTTCTCGCAACCCGAGCCACCGTAAATGGCGATCTTGCGGCCTTCGCTCAGCACATGGGCAATCCTGTCCAGTTCCGCGTCGCAGGGCACTACCACGGGATCGGCGCGGTGAACCGCAAACGGCGGCTCATCAGGAGCCTTGGCGCTCGAAACATCGGCCGGCACGATCAGCACGGCAACCCCGCGCTTCGACAATGCCGCCTGCGCCGCCATAGCGGTCTTTCGGCGCGCCTGTTCCGGTGTGCGGATCTCTTCGCAGAAGACCGAGCAGCTTTGATAGATCGATCGAAAATCGACTTCCTGCGGGAAATCGAAACCGAGCTCGTCACGCACGATCTGGCTCGCGATCAGCACCACCGGAGCGCGGTTGCGATGGGATTCGAAAAGGCCGTTGATGAAATGGAGGCTGCCCGGCCCGCATGATCCAGCGCAGAGCGCCAGTTCGCCTGTCAGCAGCGCATCGGCCCCCGCAGCAAACCCGCCAGCTTCCTCGTGCCGTACATGCACCCAACGCATGCCGCTTCGCCGGATCGCATCGGTTACGTGATTTAAGGTATCGCCGGGCACTCCGTAGCAGCGGGAAGCTCCCGCGGCCGCCAGGGTTTCGACAATCACTTGCGCAACGGTGGTCATAATTGTTTCTCGTGCGTTTCTGGAAGGGCACTGGAGAAAGCGACAGGGCTTCAGCCTGTTCCAAGCAAAGGCGCTTCACGCTCGCGCATGCTTATCAGGGGGCGGCCCTGAGCGATGCGATCGAGAATTCCGGTGACCCCCGGCAGACCGGTAAACCGACCGCTATCATCGAAACGCGTCGGGGGTCTGCAGGTGAACGCCGGCCCATAAATTTCCCAAGCTGTCAGCTATGAAGCGCCGAAGCGCCTTCAGCTGCCGTTCGCGCAGGGTGGAGCCAGTACGAAAGGGCGGCGCCCTCTACGAGATGCCTGCCGCCCGTCGGGTTTACGGTTTGAACTCTTCCAAGGCAGTCGTTCAGCTTTCCGGGAAGCACCTTGGGTTATGGCGACGCGGTCATCGCCGCCAAAGCGCCTGCACTGCACTCCATCGAGCCTGAGATTTCTAACAAGAACCGCATCGGAGCTTTCAGGATTATCCTGTCGCCGAATCAAAGGAGATCGACCTACATCTTCGCTATGTCTGTTTTCCTCGCAATCAGCGGCGTAGCGGCCTCTGCCTCAGGGCTATGCGTTTCTTACGTGAACGATGGAGATACGCTGCGATTGTGCAATGGCGAGCGGGTGCGCATCATGGTATCGATGCGCCTGAACTGGAGACTTCGCCGCACTGCACGAAAAAACAGCGAAAAGCGGCGGCCGGGAGCGGAAATCCTCCCTGGTGCGATTTCCGGTTGGCCGTAGAGAGCCGGGACGCCCTCAAGAGTTTCGTTGATCAGGGTCACGTAACGATCGAACGCCTCGGCAAAGACGCCTACGGTCGCACACTCGCAAAGATTTTCGTGAATGGTCGGGATGCGGGCGAATACCTCATGCGGTGGGGCTTCGCGCGTCGATGGACCTATTAGAGCGGGGCCGACTGCCGTGTGGCAGAGGCATGGGGCCATCTTGAACGAAGGGCCGGCTTCAAGCAGCGCGGCGGCCCGGATGTACGGCGGCAAAGGGCGCGTCATCCGCTGCCGGCCCCCAAACTTGGAAAATTGGCCTGTTTGCCGTTTCGAGAACGGGGGCACCGTGGGCTACTGCAGCGCCCGTCCTGCAAGCTGACAGGCAGCTGTCTGCTTGTCTTCGCCGATGAGGGCGCGGCCCCAGATCGGGTCGCAATTGCTCGATCTGATCGCGACCGTGAGCAGAGATCGACTGAGTGCGCAGGTTGCTTTTCTCAAGCATCCGCCTGCCTTGAGACGGACTTCGTTCTTTCCGCACATCCGTGAGCCGACACCGCGTAATGTGGCTGCGAGGACCGGAATGCGGCTCCCAGGAGACGATGATCAGCGCGTCTCATCCGCGCACCATTAGCCTGGCGCAGCAGATATCCTCGGTCGCGCGCTCAAGAGATGATCGATACTGAGTACGTGGAGCTGCGATGCCGGTCTTCGCCATGCACCGGTTGGTCGCTGGCCAGGAACTACGCGCCCTCGGGTCAGGTTGGGTGAAGACTGAACTTCGATGGAGAGCTTCGATGATCAACGACCCCAAGGACGCCCGCGACGAACAGGACGAGCAGGACGAGAACGAACTGGAAGAAGCGCAGGAAGACGCCGCGCACGAACGCGAGGAGGAAGGCGGTTACCAGTAAGGCGTATCGGACCTCGTCGTTCTTCGCGGGGTCCGTTACCTTTCGAGGATGCCGACCATCGATCGGCGGGATGCCTCCGATTTGAGACCTCAACGGCGCGATCCTGCGGCCTCGGCCGTCTCAATCTGCAAGCCTGCCCTTGTGCGGCGTTCACAGGAGATCCGCCATTACCGCCAGTAGCCGACCTGGTTGCGGGCCGCAGGCTTGCAAAGGAGTAATCCATCTTCCCGTACACGTGCGACAGAAGACGGCCTTACGCAGATCAGGCGCAAGGAGGCATAGCGGCCTGATTACAGGTCGATGAGCAATCTTGCGCATTGATGGCAAGAAAGGCGAACACAGCTCCGATGCCGGAAGGTGCGCGGAGCCGCGCTTAGGCGCTGGCATCGACTACGCCTCGTCGATCATCCGCTCCAACCTCACCTGCAAAACGCCAGCACCGAAATCATGTCGCGCAATCGCAAGCGTGCGGTGAAATTCCTCAGACTGGTGCCGCTCCTCAGCCTTGACGGCAAGATAATGGGGGTCGCTTTCCCGTAAGAGTTGTATCGCAAAGTCGGCCTCCAGACCGGTGCGATGATCAAGGAACGCGACGATCGCATCGGGTCGTACCCGGCCCGCATGAGTCACAAGATCGAACAGCGGCCGCTTGATTGCAACCTGCACGTTCTTGCGCCGCATCCGGAACTGAAAACGGCTCAGCTCTTCGAGCAATGCGCGATCTTCGCCTCGATCGACGGGAATGAAGCGATTGCCCTTGTAGATCGGTTGGGCGTAAGCCCGAAGCGGGAGATACCCTTCGCGCCTGTTATGCTCGCCGACCACCGCCAGAATCAGGAAAGGCGGCTCCACTTTCGCCTGAATGATCCCGGTGTGCTGGATGCGGTTTCGGATCTCGACGTCACCCAGCCCTGTGTGAATGGTGGTTCCTGATATCCCCCCCGCTTCCAGCAGAAGAAAGGCTTGCGGCGCGTAGTCCTGTGGCCAGTCTGCCTCGCTTGCCCGTAGCCGGGCGTGCACGCGCCGGGCATCCCAGTCCTTCACATTGAAGTAGAGGTGATCGCTGAGCCGAACGCCCGGGGCGATGCTGAAGCGCGACGCTGCATGGCGGATCCGCGCGAACTCGTCGCGAATTCCATGATCGGGCGTGCCTTCGGGCGGCAAGGAGGCAAGCACATTGGTATGGGCCGCCTCCAGTAACATCCACATGAGCCTGCCAAGACGCGGGATCGTAACCCCGCGCGAGCGATCATCGGGCTCCTGGTCGCCCGGCTGCTGGGCCAGTTTCTCCGGCGCCTTCTTGTGCGCATTGAACAGCCCCTTGGGGAACTCGATTTCGAAAAGACTGTTACCGGCCCGTTCGCGAATGCGATCGGGCGCCTGCGGCAGATAGAAGGGGCAGCGCCGAAGGTGGCGCGGCCGGCTCGTAAGGCGACGCAAGTAGTACGTTTCCGCTTCGGAAAGGTAGGCCGGACTTGTAAGCGGGGGCAACTTCGTCGCGCCAAGACAATCACACGCGATCCACTGGTGATTTTCCCGCGCGGTCGTGACCAGCGAAACCGAAGCACGATGGTCCGCCTCACTGCCGGAGCCGGTGTACCATCGGGCGAGTGCATCTCGCAAAGGGCCGGGAATGGCGCGTCGGGAGAAGGCCCCATTCGTATCGCGCGGTACAAGCCACATAATGCGAAAGATCCTCGTCAGGGAATTTTGTTCATGTTACGTTCTAGTTGAAGGAGTCTGAGCGATGGATAAGTCCTTTTTCTTCGGCCGGTTTGATCTCGACATCCAGCTTCGCGATGAAGCGCTGAACGAGCAGAATATTCCAGCAAGGCGCATGGTGGCAAATGCCTCCATCGGCGTCGACCCTCTCGATGGCTACTACTCGGCCCGGGAGCTTCGTGAAGCGCTCAGCGAGGTCTTCGAGGGTGCGCCCGGGGCGAAGAAAAGGCTCGCGGGCATCCTTTCGACACAGTGCGACGACTATCAGCGGTGCCTGTACTACGCACTCGCCGGGCGGGGAATCGTCCAGATGCTTGAAACCTTGGACTGGCTTGTCGAGATCCTCGCGTCGCGGGCCGTGATCTCGGCCGACATGCGCCGCGCCAGAAACATCCCGGCGCCCCTCGTGAACCCTTACGTGTCGGCAGAGCCCGACGGCCTGTTGGTCAGTGCATCACCCAACTTCCAGGAAGGCGCATCGTGGTATCTCGATCCCGACCTTGGCGGCCTGGTCGAAGAGTGAAAGCAAGGGCTGAAGCATCAAAGGGCGATGAAATGATGTTCGATCGCCTCGCCTGACCCCGCCTCCTGCGCACGAACGACCCGGTATGGCTGCAGCGCACAGGTTGTGCGCACGACGGCATGGGCGATGGCCGTCTGTACGCACATGCGCTCAGCCAGGCGATCGGCATTGCTGCGGCTGCACAACAGTGCGCGACGCCGGTCCAACGAAGGCGTGCGGTCGGGATCCATGGTTCAGACCCCTTTTGGAAAGATGGTAGGCATGACCTTGGGCTCCCTGACAATCTCGAAGGCTCGGTCGAACAGACGTGAAACCGTGTAACAACCATACCCGTCCCTGGGTGAAAGGACGATTCTGTTCTTCTCGCGCCGCACACGCATGATCTGATGGGACGAACCGTCGGTGAACGTGATCGCGGTGGCAAAGCGGATCAATGCGCCGTCGGGAACGGGCCGTTTGCGGCGCAGCAGCGCCTCATGGCAGCGGCGGCGCCAATCCAGCGCTACAGGGTTGTCGGACGGTGAAAGCAGCGCCAGGATCTTGAGCGGACAATCCGCCTCGTATGGTCCGGCGGTTTCGATCATGTCCTTATATGAGAACACGTATCCGTCCGCTGCTCGCAGGTTCCACCGCACCAGGCAAACCACCCCGAAGACTTCTCCCGCCCCGCGCTCATCATAGCTCTGTACCGCCGCATAGTAGTGCTTGCTGCAGGCGCTGGCGAGTACCCGGCATCCATGAAGCGGAGCGCCTTCCACGGTCTCTCGCACCCAGGTGAATTGTTTGTCGAGGTACGCTTTAGGCGTTGGCGTGTCGCCCATTCCTGAACGCGTCATCGAAAGCCATCCCATGACTGTATCTCCTGTAAAGGTTTGGTTTGCGCAAGGCGCGGCAGGCTGCTCGAGGTGCCGGGCGATCTGCCGCGCCGGCAAGGCAATGTCAGCCAGCGCAGGCGCGCTCGCGTGGTGTGCATCAGGCGCTGTTGGCGACTGGGCAGCCGCCTGCCCCGCGCTTCGGTTCCGGTTGCACCGCCGACCAGGCACTAAGCCAGCGAAAGGCTTGCTCCGCCTTGGCCGCAGCAGTGATGATGGCGCTCTTGTCGCCCTTCAGAATAGCAAGCCATCCCGATACGTAACTGGCGTGGTTGTCATGCAATTCGGTTGGCAGCCCAAGCTCGCACGCGACAATCCCTGCCGTGATGTCGGCTACCAGCTCTTCGAAGGCATACGCCTGATCGCCGAACCGGCGGCCAAATTCCCGCCCGAGACGATGAGCCGCGCCGGTTGCATGGGCCAGCTCGTGGCCGAGCGTCGTTGCGTGATGATCGCTCGTCAGAAAACTGGCTCTGGGCGGCATCTGCACATAATCGCCGCCGGGCGCGTAGAAAGCGCGATTCCCGCCGTGCCGGACCTCGATGGGAATAGGAGAGAAGAACGCATCGATCGCGGCCTGATGCTGCGACGGGCCGACCGCCTCGTGCAGCATGAACTGGGGGTAGTAGTGCGGGGGAAGGCCGTCGATCTGATCGCAATTGTACACGGCGTACGAGCGCATGAAGCGGATGGTGATGTTCCCGCCCTCGCCCGGAAATGTCGGCTGTGCAGCCTTGGTGAAGGTATTGAAGTAGATGCTGGGGGAGGAGGGCTCGCCCCGACGCACCGCGCCCCCCAGGTCACCAGCTTGCTTGCGGGTCATCCAGTATTGCGAGGTGTAGCCCTGGCTGTCCGCGATCGCCCACAGAAGGAGGCTGTTTATCCCGGTATAGGGCTTTCCGTGCGCGCGCCGGGGACGCCCGCCGCAAAAGGTTCGCCATGGTCGCTTCCATGGCGCAACCCCCCGCTCGAGACGCTCGATGATGATATCGGTGATGTCCTGCGCGATGTCGCGCTGGCTTCGTGGGACCATGGTCGCATCCTTCGTGCGAAAAAAATGGACCCGGGGCATCGTCCCGGGTCCAAGGTCATTTGAGGAACGCTCGCTTTCTCGCTCAGACCGGCGCGTAGCCTTCGACGTCGTCATGCGCGCCCTCGCCCGCGTGCGCATGGTCGTCCTCGCGAACCACGTCGTCGTGCTGCCCATCACGAACACGGCCGCCCGCGCATCCGGTCCCGTCGCTGCCGAAATCTTCCGCGCGGCGATCTTGGGCACCGAGATCATCGGTCGTGAGATCCCCATCCTTCTCCTCATCGGGGAAATCGGATTGGCCATCGTCTTCAGGGTCGGCGCCCGGATCGGCACTCACGTCGGTGTCAGGCTCAGCGTCCACGTCAAACCGCATGGCCGCCGGCACCCAGGCAAGAGCGCGCTGCTTGATATCCTCTTCGACGATGACCTCGCCGGCAAAGAGCTTCTCGCAGGACTCGGCGATCTCGGCCTTCTTCGAACCGGCGTAGCGGTTCGACAGGTCAACGCCGCCGATCTCCTGCAGCACGGAAAGGATCGTACCCTTGCTGACGCGATCGAAGTAGTTTGCTGCGCTCGGACGCCACATGGCCGCGGGCTCGATGTCAAGAAGCGCTCCGAGCTGCGCATGGATCGGGTTGTAGCCTGCAGCGTACCCCTTCCTGGCCTCAAGCGAATGCGCCATCACATAGGCGATCCAGGTGCCCTTCCCATCGTCATCCAGCTCGCGGAACGCCGTGAAACGGTCGACCTCCTTGTCGTGGTCGCACCAGGTCTTGTCGAGCGCATCCCATGCCCCGGCCATGATCTCTTCGGCCATGCCGGTCGGAAGGTTGCTGGAGAGGATCGCGTCCTGCGGATGCGGCGCCCTGATCGTCGTTCCGGTATGGCTGGTGCCGGTTCGGGTGAGACCTTCCGCCATCGCGAAGATCGCGTAATCGAGCGCAAGGGCAGGATCGTTCAGGAGACTGGCGGCAAGGATGTTGCGGCGCTGAAGGGCGAGTTCGTCGAACAGTCGGGCGCTGTACGCCTTGCCCCCCGGCCCGGTCGCTTCCGGCAGCGACGGCCTCGCCGTTTCGCGCGAGGTTTGCGTTACCTCAAACGTGCCGCCCGACACGTTTCCGTCCTCATCACGCTCCATGCGCAGCAGCTTCTCGCTGTAATAGTCCGCCTCGAGTTCCATCTGGCCGGTAGGGGTGACGAGCAGGAACCTGCCCACCTCGGCGTTCCATTCTTCGGGTAGCTCCATGCTCGACGTCGCGAGGTCCTCCATTTCCTCCTGCAGCCGGTCGTATTCGGTGTCGAGGGCGGCCGCTTCGCAGGATCCCTCGTCCAAGGCCTCGATTTCCTCGCAGATTGCACCCATGCGGGCCTGGATCGCCTCGATGCGGGCCTGCGCGTCTTCGGACAGCGGCGCGGGCGGCAACACCACGGGCTTGAGCTTCAACTCCTGCCTGGCGTTCCAGCTCGAGGAACCGGCGACGGGCCAGATGGCACCGAGACCCGTTTCAGCAAGGAGCCGCTCGGCTTCGGCCTGCAGCCTGGTATTCGCCAGGCCTTCGATGATGTCGCGATCGAGCCAGCGGTCCTGGGCCGTTTCGCTGAACAGGTCGCGTTCGATCCGGCCGCCGGCCGCGGTATAGGCGTCCTCGCCGATGAGCAGGGCCAGAGAGTCGTTTCCGCGCATCGAGCCGTCAGCGATGAGCCGCCGAACGGCGTCCGGGTTGGCGCCGCCATAGATGCCGTTCATCCGCTCGAACACGCGGCTCTGAACATCATGCTGATCGGTCGAGGCATAGGCCTTGGCGAGTTCGATGGACATCTTGCCTGCAGCGAACTGCTCGAAGATCGGCTCGGCCAATGCGGCAAGGCGCAGGCGCCCCTCGACGAACCGGCGCTCGACGCCGAACCGCCTGGCGACAGCGGCGGTGTCCCCATCGACGCCGATGAAATGCTGGAAGGCCTGCACCTCCTCGGCCGGGGTCATCTCATCGCGCTGGAAGTTTTCGGCGAGCGAGGTCTCTGCGGTTTGCGCTTCGTCGGCGACGAGGAGTTTGCACGCCACCTCCTGATCGGGCTTCCAGGCGCCGCGCGCGACGATGAGCGTCATGGCGCGGAGCCGGCGACCGCCGCAGATCACGTCGAAATGGCCGCGCTTTCTGGCCCTGGTGACCACGAGGTTCTGCAGCAGCCCACGTGCCTCGATGTCGTGCGAAAGCTGCTCGTCTCTCGCTGGGTTGTGGGTCTTGCGCACGTTGCTGGACGAGAGCTGGAGTTTGTTGAGGGGGATGAGTTCTTGCACCTGTCGTCTCCTTGTCGATGCCCCGCTCTTCTGCCGGGACAGCCCTCCCCTTCCCCCTCTCCTTTCTTCACGCTGCCTGGAGGATCCGCGCGACGATCTCAGCCGCGCGGGCCACCGGCACGAAGGTCCTCGTCTTGTAGGAGATCACTTCGGTGAAGCAGCCCACAGACTTGAGCCAGGCGAGCTGCTCGTAAGGGCATCCGACCAGCTCGATGCGCGTTTCTGCATTAACCAGGCTCTTGCGCAGCGTCATCGGCCAGGGTCGATCGACGAGCGTACTCCCCTTGTGATCGAGCGCGTCCAGCACCCCCTCGGGCGTAACCTGGAACGTCGAGGAAACGCCGAATGTCTTGAGCAGCATCGGCACATCGCTTTCGTGGACGATGCGCCCCAGCCAGCTGTTGCCATCTGTATCCACGACACGTCTCACCGACAGGTAGTCGCGCGGAAGCGAAGACCAGATCGGGAGCAGCAGCCCGGCTGCAAGATGAACCGTCTCCTTCACTCTCTGGGCGCCCGCCTCTGCCGCTTCAGCTTCCCACAACGTGCAAAAGGCGTCGCGGTCGATGGGCTCCCAGGCGCTTTGGGCGAGTTCCTCCAGGATCTTGTATTGCGTCCGGGTCGGCCGGGTCAGCGTCACCCGGCGGAGGAGTTCACCTGTCTCCTCCATCAGGGACCGGGCATCCTCGACGAAGGCAACCTTGCCCGACTTGGCATTGCGCATGAACCGCGGTGCCTCGATGGCGTCGGCGATCCCGAGAATACGCGGCAGGGGGATCGGTCGCACCGCCGTTTCCACGGCAATCGAGAGCAGGTGTGTGGTCGCGCCCGTCCGCTCATCGGTGCGCAGGATCACGTCTTCGCTGACGCTCGCCTTGTCGACAGCGATCGTCTCGACGCCGACATCGAGCGTTCCTGCATCCCTTGCTGCCGACACCCGGGCTTCCACGAGTCCAAGGAACTCCTCGAAGATGCTGTTCTGGAGTCCGATCGGCAATGCAAGAATGCGGTTCAACCACCGCGTGATGGGAGGCAGATCTTCGACGAGGCAGCCGTCCTCACAGATAAGCGTGAGCCCTGAGCGCTCCTGGAAATCGGACATGGTGGTGCTCTTCAGCTTGCCACCGTGAAGAAGTCCAAACCACGATACGAGCGCGGCTCTGGCGTATTCGCTTTCAAGATTGTCGGCCGGGTCGAACAGGTTCTGGCCCCCGGTTTGCCGCTGGCCGCGCGTGAGAGCGCCCAGGGCATCGAGGCGCCGTGCGATGGTGCTGGTGAAACGCAGCTCTCCTTTGCAGTCGGTCGTGCAGGGCCGAAACAGCGGCGTTGCCGCCTGATGGGTGCGATGGGTTCGCCCCAGCCCCTGGATCGCGCGATCGGCGCGCCACCCCGGTTCGACGAGCAGGTGAGCACGCTGCTCCTGGTTGAGCGCGTCGAGGCTGGCATGATAGGATCGGCCTGTGCCCCCTGCATCGCTGAAAGCGAGAATCCGCTTCTGTTTCGCCATGAAGGCGGCGGCTTCGGACTGGTTCGTTCGAGCCGAGCGGCTTTCCAGTTTCTGGGAGCCGTCGCGAAGCGCAATCAGGCGCTTCGTGCGTCCGGTCACCTCGGCCAGAGCGTCGGTTCCATAGTGCTCGATGAGCGCATCGAGGGCGGACTTGATGGGCGGCATCGCGCACAGCGTCTCGATCAGGCTCTGTTTGGCTGCGCGTGCCGCCTGGTTGTGAACAGGCGCTCCCTCATCGGTGAAGAGCGGGCGGGAATAGGCCTTTCCGGTTTCATCGGTGAACACGGTCATCTGCTGGGTCGGAAAGGCCCGATCGAGATAATCGATAACGTACTCGCGCGGCGACAGATCGATTTCCAGTCGTGCGCGTTCGTCCGGGCTCAGCCCGGTCAGGCGACGATCGAGGATACTCTCGCCAGTAGTGACAAGCTGGATCACCACCGATAGCCCCTCTGCCAGGTGCCGATCGGTCGCGGCAATGATCGTGGGCAGCTTCATCGAAAGCAGCAGCTGGTTGAAGAAGCGCTGCTTGCAGGATTCCAGACGCGAACGCGCCGCGGCCTTGGCCCCGCTGTTGAGCGTGGAGCCGTCGACATCGTCGACGACGCCGGTGCTGGCGAGTGCCGCCTCCACGTTGCGGTGGATCACCGCCCATGCATCTGCATAGGCATCGTAGATTTCGATCTGGTCGGGCCGCAGCTCATGCTTGAGAACGTCATATTCGACCCCGGCGAAGCTGAGCGCACGCGACTGGTAGAGCCCCAGTGCCTTCAGATCGCGCGACACCAGTTCCATCGCCGCAATGCCACCCGATCGGATTTCGCTGATGAAGTTTTCCCGCGTCGCAAACGAGGTGCCGGGACCCCAAAGCGGGAGGCGCACGGCATAAGCGAGGTTGTTGACGTCGGAGGCACCGGTCGCGGAGGCGTAGAGCACGCGCGCGTCGGGCAGGTGGTTCTGGAGGAGTACCCCGGCCACGCCTTGCTGCGATCCGCTGGTCTTCCCGAGCGCGCCTTCTCCGCCGGCAACTCCGCCCATCTCGTGGGACTCGTCGAACGCGATCACGCCCTCGAAATCCTCGCCTGCCCATTCCAGGATCTGCCGCAACCGCGAGGCGTTCTGCCGCTGGCTGCGAAGCGTGGGATACGTCACGAACAGGATCCCTTGTGTCATGGTGACCGCTTCATCGATCTTCCAGTTCGACAGGGGCTGGACGTCGGCGGACATCCCGCCGATCGCCTGCCAGTCGCGGCGCGCGTCTTCGAGCAGTTGCTCGTTCTTGGACACCCAGATACTGCGTCGCCGGCCGCTGACCCAGTTATCGAGGATGCAGCCGGAAATCTGGCGGCCCTTGCCAGCACCGGTCCCGTCACCCAGGAAATAGCCCATGCGATAGGCTCGGCCGTCCTCGTGGACGCAAAGTCCCACGCCCTCCTTGTCCGGCACGAACCGCCCCGGCAGGAACTGGGTCCATGCGTTGCCGGCGTAGACGATGGTCTCGAGTTGCGCTTCGGAAAGTCGACGTTCGCTGACGATGCGCTCGTGAAGGCGGGGCTGGTAGGTGGGGATCGGCGCTGCGATCGAGGCCATCGCGACGGATTCCACAAGCGCGCTGGGATGCGTGCCGGCATCGTGGAGGTCGATGCGGCTCGGCCGATAGGGGATGTAGACCCCTGCTTGCTCTCCCAGAGGACGCGGCACCTCGAGCGGCGTGTAGCGCACGGGAAGGACGTCGTTGCGTATGGGGGTGAGGCTTTGCCGAACCGGAGTTGTCCTGCTCGAGCGTATGGCCTTGAACAGCGAGGGTTTGGCAACCGGCCCATGCGGGGCCTTCGATGCCGCCCCCCGGGGCCGGATCCGCACCAGTCTCGCAAGCTCGGCGACGGTTTCGCAATCCTCAACAGGTGGCCGAATCCGCCCCGGGCGCTTGTCGACCACGTAAAGTCGGACGGCAACGCCGGTGCCCTGTTTACGGTAGCAGCGTCCCACGCGGTAGGCATCGAGCACGGTGCATCCTGCGAAGGTCGCATCGTAGATCGTGTCCATGGCGGGCCTGGGCTCGAACCAGTCGGGCATGACAGCAACCAGGCGGCCACCGGGGGCCAGGCGCTGGAGAGCGGCGCGCAAGTGGCGAACGGCCGCATGGCAATCCTTCCCCCGGCCCTCGGAGCGCGCGAAAGGCGGGTTCATCACGATAAGGCTCGGGCGAACCTGGGGATCGAGGTGGGCCGCCAACATCGCCGCGTCGAAGTGGGTCACGCGCGCCTCTGGAAAGAGCCTCGCAAGCGCCTGGTGGCGCGCTTCGGCCAGTTCGTTGAGATGCAGGGCGGCGACGGGGGGCAGAAATGCGGCCAGATTACCGTTGCCGGCGCTGGGCTCCAGGACAATGTCCGCACTGCTCGGTTGCGCCAGCAGAACGACGAGCGCCGCCAGATCGAGCGGCGTCGAGAACTGCTGGTAGCGGATCTGGTTTTCGCTGCGCACCGTCTGCGTCGGCAGGGTGTCCAGCAAAGCGGTCAGGGGTGCGAGCGCCTCCAGACCGGCAATCGGCCTGCTACGCCTCGCGTTCCGGACGAGGCCACGTTCCATCAGCTCGAAGCTGTCACGTTGTGTCCAGGCGCCATCGGCATTGGTGCCCTGATACACCTTCGCCGCTTCGGCGTTGAGGATCGTGCGATCCAGTGTACCGCCCGCAATGTGGTCCGCGATGCGGCGATAGGCATCGCTATGAAGATCGGTTTCGGGAAATTCGGCCGCATGCGTGAATAAGTCGGTCATTCGAGGCTCCTGATGCTGAACGTGTCCGGCACCAGACCTCCCTCTCCCCTTTACCTCGCTCGTTGACCTCGGCCCAATCCTGGCATGGATGGGGCGACATGCGGGTCACCGTGCGGCCCTGACCGCGATACACCTCCCACGCCCGCCGCGCTGCAAGCCGGCCGGGCGCATTGTTATCCTGCGCGATAATGATCCTGCTGATCTGGGGAGGGATGGACAAAAGGTGCAGGCGACTCGCGCCAAGCGCCGCCCAGGTCACGACCCCATGGAGCTTGGAGAAGGCGGCTGCATCCTCCATGCCTTCGCCAATGGCGAGGGTGGTTGCGCCTTTCAGGATCGGCTGCCACGCCCCTTGCCCCGGGCGGCCCAGCATCAATTTCTCCGTCCGGTATCCAGTGCGCGGGTCGAGAAAAATCCGCTGGAGGGCTCGCAGGCGCATGCCTTCGCGCACTGCGACCAAGAGCGCGGGCTTGTACTCGGTGTGCGGCCGCGGCTTGTGAGGGCAACGGGGATGGAAACGAAGGTCGTCCAGATCGATCGGCAGATTACGTGCGCGAAGGTAGCGCTCGGCAAGCGTGCCCGGCACGGCAATCCCCTGCTCCCACAACCGTTCGACATTGCCGCCCCCGCCTCCCGGTCGATATCGCGGTGTCGGACTTCCCCGGATCGGAGATACGCGTCTCAGTTCGCGAAGAACCTCCTCGTTGGTGCACCCGGCGAAGCAATGAACGAGAATCCGGCGATCGCCCTGCCGCAGAGACAGGCTTGGCTGGCTGTCGGCATGGGCCGGGCAGCGCGCCATGGCGTAAGCGCCATGCCAGGTTCCACGCAGACCGGCCACGATATCTATCAATTCCTGCGAGGGTCGATTGGCTTTGAACGTCATTGCACGTCTCCTCGGCCCCACCCCACCCGCTTTCCTTTGCCTGAACCGTGACGGCCATGTGGAACCCCGCGTAATCGGCCCTTGTGCGAGGGGTTCGACGTGAACTGAGCACAAAGGATCGCGCCATGCATCCCGATGCTCTCCAGGCTTGGAGTGCGCTTCACATCGCTGCAGGTTTGCTCTCCCTCATCTGCGCCGCGCTCGCGGGGACGCTGACGTTGCACGAGCTCTTGGACCGGACATGCCGCCCGGCCGGGGCTGGCGCATCCACGCCGCGCTCATCGTGCCAAGGGTCTGCCTTCGCTGGAAGCGAACTATCTGCTCGGAGCCCCCGGCAATACTCGCGATAGCGTTGGCCTTTGGCCGGCATTTGCGTTTCTATGTCCTGTGGCACATCGAGCTTACGGGCTGAACGCTATGAGCTGGATGCCCGGGCTGGCGGCCGGCGGCGTAACAGGGTCACGCCCTGGCAGCAGCACGCGAGACGATGACCTTTGATCCACCGCGATACTGGCAAGGATTTTCTGGACATACTGGCGCGTCTCCTTGAACGGCGGAATACCCTTGTGCTTGCGCACGTTGCCGGGACCGGCATTGTAGGCGCTTAGCGCGAGAGCCCAGTTTCCAAAGCTGTCCAGTTGCTGGCGCAGATAGCGCGCACCCCCATCGAGGTTCTCCTGGATATCCCATCTGTCCCACACGCCGAGTTGGGTGGCGGTCCCGGGCATGAGCTGAGTAAGACCCGAAGCGCCTTTGCTGCTGCGCGCCGCAGGGTTGTATCGGCTCTCCTGGACGATCAGCGCGTCGAACAGATCGACAGGAAGCCCGGCCTTGCAGGCTGCCTTTGTCATCTGCGCGAAGTATCGAGCGCGATTGAGTTCTTCGCGTGGGCGCAAGCCGTTGCGGGGGCGATAGTCCCGGGCTGGGCACACGGATGGGATGCCTTCGTTCGCTATGCCAGGAGGGCGTGGCAATGCGCTCGTTTGGGAAACCAAACCGGGATTCGTGGGAGCGATCTGATCCGAAAGACTGCGAAAGGCCGAAACCAGCGCCGTCGGTGAGGCGTTTTCGGTCGGGCCACCGGGTCCGGAAGATGTCGCCTGCTTCCCCGGCTGGACCAGGATAAACCCTGAACTTTTCGGCCCATCGAAGTGCTGAACGATTGCCTCGCAAGCACCAGCGGCGGAGGCGGAGGCGATCATTGCAGCGCTCAACGCCGCCGGTAGGAGAAACAGTTTCACCCATGACCTCGCATCGTGAGGCATGGTTCGGGTATCGCGCTGCCGTTGTAGCTGGGAATGTCGCTGTGATCAATCGCGACCCGTTGGGTAATGAAGGCGGCGGCCAGCAGTTTTCACGGGAACCCAAGATCCCGATAGTGTTCGGGGGGTCTGATTGGGGCGCAGTGCCGCAAGGGCTCTTTTCCCCTTCGAATCCATTTAAAAAGACGCCCAAGCGAAGCGCGGGAGTTTCCTGATTCACAGATTCTAAGATTCGGGCGCATATTAGCCTTTGGAATCATGAGGCTATGCCCCCTTTCTGTGAGTTCGCGGGGGGTTAGCATGAGGCTTCGGGGGCTTCTGTGTGAGCCTGTGGGGGCTATTCGATGTGTCCTGGGTGTTTGTATGAGGCGTCGGGGGCTGGCGGATTGCCCTCCGCGGGGAACCTGCTCCGGCGTTTCCTCGAATCGGGGATCGGTACGGGTTTTATGGCGTCTCAGGGTGTTCTTTATGTCAGAGGACGGGGGCTGTCAGGGAGGCTGGTCATCCTTTGTATGAGTTTTGGGGGTAGCCTGCCGCTGCCTGGTTCGCTTTACATGAGTGTTCGGGGGACCCCTCTAAAACGCCCAGAAATTAGGGCCTTGTGGGATTGTTCATGGGAGAACGCGGGGGAAATTGCGACTGCCCTGTGTCCGCTGGCTTCGAGATCGGTCGTTTATGTGAGCGTTCGGGGAGGACCTGCGGAGAGCACCTTTACGTAAAGTTATTGCATTGGCTGGACCGTGTTTGGGTGATCGACCGCGGCTGCAACAACGCCATGATGTGGCTCCTGGAAGCCTGGGTCAGGCCGCCGCTGCCGATGGAGGCTCATCAGATTGTCCGCTGGCCGACGCAAAAGCGCGCCTGACTTGCACTTCGCTCAGCCCGTATTGATCGATGGTGTACAGGTGATCGCCCCGGCCTTTCGGCGTCGGCCGCCGATGCGATGATCTCATCCGTTGCTCCAAATCGGTGGTGAAAGGAAGGCCGAGGCAGCTATAGACCCGGCGCATTTCACCGCGCCAATCTTCCTGCATGGCATCGTAGTGCACGTGAACATGGGCTGGTGCGTGACGCGCCAGCCCCTCCTGGATGCGTCGATCGCGCAAGAGGGTCTTGGCGAGCCATTCCTTGCCGATCCACTGGCGATCAACCGCATGGCTTTGTACTATCATCTGATTGTGGACCAGTGACGATGACGAGCCGACCACGCTAACCGGGTCGCGGTCCAGAACGATGAGCCGGGCGTCAGGGAAAACGGAGAGGACCGAACTCAGGTCCTGTCCGAACTGCGGAAGCTTGAGAACCCACGGCTTGTTGCAGGGGCGGCCCCGCAGCCAGCGGATTGTCTGGAGGAACCGGCAAAATTCAAGATAAACCGGGATGGTCTCCGATACCTCCCCTGCCCGCGCGAATGACGGTATGCGCCATTGCGCCTCGAACGCCGCGCCGAACAGAGCAATATTCTGAATGCCAATCTCTTCATCGACTGACCTGGCCGATGTGGGGTGAACCACGTCGAAGCCGGGATTGAGGCGGCGCGCCACATAAAGCGCGATCCACGCGCGCACCGCGCGATCGTCGATACCTGCCTGCGACCAGCGAGGAACCGGGTTCCAGCTTTCGAAGAATCGGGTGCAGGTCAGCCGGTCGTCACATCCCAACATGCGTTGCATCCGGGTGCTGCCCGAACGCATCTGCCCCACGATTATGACTGGAGCGCGCATTTCGATCTTTTCGATGTCCGGTTGGCGCCGCCAGAGTTCTGCGGCGCGCAGCCGGTTGGCCAGGGCAGCGAGAAGCTGCCCGTAAGCTACAGTGTTTCCAAGAGCGGAAAGCTCGGCTTCGCCAAGCAGGGCCTCGCAAAGCAAGGTCAGCCGTTCGCGCCATCCGTTTTCCTCGCCAAAGTCGCTCAGGCCAGTGGTGCGCGTCGCTGTTGCCATCAACTGGGCCGGATCGAGGACCGGGTAGGCCAGCCATCCCTTGCGCCAACTTGCCTCCAGTAATGCATTGGCCTTCTTCACCCAGAAGCTGGTTGCCGGGATATTGTCCCGCCCTGGTATTGGCATCTTTACAGCTTGTGCATCCATCGCAGCAAAAAGCGCCCATGCGTGCCAATGTGCCGTCAGCAACAAAATATATTAAGTTATCGCCGCCAATTTGGGGGCGTAGTCCCTGCTGCTTATCAATTTCTGCAGGCTCGCGCGGAACGGGTGGCCAGTTCGCGCCGTTCGGAAGCTGACCGTACACGCAGGAGGATTTGTGACAGAGGCAACCGACGCGCACACACAGCGACCCGCACTTTCCGGGCGGCAGGCGATCATTTCGGGCGGTACTACCGGCATCGGACGAGCGATCGCGGTGCTTCTTGCCAGTGAAGGCGTGAAGGTCTTCATCTGCGGGCGGACGCCCGAACACCTGGATGATGCGTTGCACCGTATTCGCGAGGTGGGCGAGGGAGATGGGATTGTCCTCGATCTCGCAGAGCCTGACGGAGTCGCCCGGCTCTTCACGGCCGCCGGCGATCACGTCCCGGAAGCGGATATTGTCGTGATCAATGCCGCAGTGCCGGCTGGCGCGCTTTCCGAGATGAGCGCGCAAGATGCGCGCTATGCCCTCGCAACCGATTTTACAGCCTATGTCATGACCGCTCACGCTGCTCAGGACATGCTCCGGGACAAGGGAGACATCGTTCTGATCGGATCCATGAGCGCCCATGTGCTGGGCCCCGGCTCGACGGTCTACGCGGGCATGAAGGCAGGCATTGCCGGGTTCGGCGAGGCGCTGCGAAGAGAACTGGGCTCCAGGGGGATCAAGGTCTCGCTGGTGGAACCCGGGAAGACCGGGGCCGATTTCCAGTATCCCGACATTCCCGCTGAAAAGCAGCGCGAAATGATCAAGGCGGAAACCATGTTGCGGGCAGAGGACATCGCCGTGGGCGTTCACTATCTGCTCACGCAGCCGCGACGGGCCGTAGTCCAGCAGCTGACGATCGTTCCCCGTGCTCAGGAGGGAGAATGACGTACCATACCGATCGACTGGTCATTACTCCTCATGACGTCGATCTTGCCCGATCGCCGCTTGCGGGCCAGTTGGATGCCGAAACCTATGTGCTCGGGGCGTTCAATCCGGGGCTAACGCGGCTCGCCAACGGCAATCTTCTGGCGATGGTGCGCATTGCCCAGGCCTTGCGCCACCCCATTCGCGATGGGAAGGTCCGTGCGATCCGCTGGACGGATGACGGTGCTGGCGGTCGTTACGTTCTGGATGCATGGCCGCTGGAGCAGGCGGACACCTCCGATCCACGCAAGTTCATGCTGCATGGCGCCAACTGGCGAGTGATGGCGCTCACCTCGCTGTCCTGGCTGCTCCCGGTCGAACTGTCCCCGGACGGCCTGGACGTCGTGACGATGCACTACGACCGTGTAATCGCGCCCGGCTTCGATTTCCAGTGCTACGGGATAGAGGATGCGCGGATCAGCCGCGTCGGCGATCGCTACTTGATGACCACCTGTTCGGTCAGCCCGGAGCGCCATTCGACAACGCTGTACAGCTCCGAAAATGCCCTGGACTGGACATTCGAGGCCATCATCCTCGATCATCAGAACAAGGACATGCTCATCTTCGAAGGGCTGATCGATGGCTTGTACTGGGCTCAGACCCGGCCGCTGGGCGACCTCTACTTCGCCTATCCCCCGGGTAGCGAATGGCGCGCCGGCCCGTCGATCAATCTGGCGCATTCGCCCGATGCGCTGTTCTGGAAGCCGTGGCACAAGCCCGGTATCCGGCCACATGCCAGCACATTAGCCACCGTTCGCATCGGGGGCGGTACACCGCCAATCTTGACCGAGGAAGGTTGGCTCAGCTTGTGGCATGGCGTCGAGCCGCACGAACTCGTCGGCATCTATCGCACGTACTGGTCGCTTCTGGACAAAGACGATCCCAGCAAGGTGCTGCGAACAGAGCACCGCCCGCTTCTGGAGGCCAACGCCGAATTGACCCGCCCGCTGGAGGATCTCGTCTATCTGCGCGATGTCGTCTTCACCACCGGCATCGTGGATGATGGCGATCGTTACATCGTCGCATCGGGCGAGGCAGACCTGGCCTGCCGGATCACGCATATTCCCAAGACAAGGTTCCAGCCCGGCTGAACGCAGTCGCCGCCCGTAGCGGACCTGTGATCCAGCCAAGTAGGGCCGGCTTGGCGGACCTGCCGCCTAGTCATCGATCAGCGAAAGAGCCGTCGAAGAATTGCAGCATCGCTGCCCATGAGGCTTCGTCAGCCTGCGCGTCGTAGCCCATTCGCGGATCGCCGAGCGCTGCTACGCCAACATTCGTGAAGCTGTGCAGCGCGCGGCCGTAGACGGTCATCTGCCAGTCGGCACCCGCGAGCGTCATCTCGGCCTGGATGGCGGCGACATGCTCGGGGGGTACCAGCGGGTCGAGTGCCCCTGTGAAGACGGCGATCCTGCTCTTGAGGGTCTCCCGCAAGGCAGGTCGGGACGTGCACAGGAGGCCGTGGAAACTGGCGACGGCTGCCACCGGTACACCGCTGCGCGCCAGTTCGAGAATGGCGAACCCGCCGAAGCAATACCCGAGCCCCACCGTAAGCTCGGGCGGTATTCCTGAAATTCTGGAGAGTTCGGCCAGCGCGGCCTGAGCTCGCCCACGAAGCAGGTCTGGCTCGCTTCTGAACCGCTTCAGCGCCTCCTGCATGGCCTCACCTTGCAGCACTCGACCATCGCCATGCATGTCTGCCGCAAGCACGAAGTAGCCCAGATCCGCGAGCATGCGGGAATGGCGCCGCACATTCGCGCCTATCCCGTCAGCCTCATGCAGAACCAGGGCTGCCCGTCCATTGGCTGCCTGCGCCGGCCTGAACACTTCGCCGTGCAAGGTCGCGTTCCCGTCCTTGTATACGTGCAGGGGCCCGGGCGCATCGACTATGGGGTCGCTCACTGCTCAATCCTTTTGCAATTCTGCCAGAGCGCTCTTGGAAGCGGCGCTCGTTCAGGGTGGGGCGGGGAAGAAAACGAACTCTCCAGCACGGTACAAACCGGCTCCTGTCGCTAACCCATGGGAGGCGACCGGCGTTCCCTCAGAACACCTCGCTCCCGCGCATAACTTGGTTCACGGCTGCAGGATCGTGTCGGCACGCACAAGGGCTCCGACCGCTTGTGCCTCCCAACCCTTCCTTGCCGTGGCAGGAACCGCAGGTAAACGCTGGGTGTTTTTGCAAACACGCGCGCTTTCGCAGGATTCGGCAGTGAACCCGCATTTCGAGCGATGGCATAAGCCCGGCCAGCATGGCCAGATTGACAAGAGGGATAATGAAGATGGCGCAGCGCATCGATATCAATACAGCCACAGCCGATGAACTGGACGCCATTCCGGCCCTGAAAGGCCACGGGTTCGAGATCGTGCGCTATCGTGGTGAGCGTGGCCGATTTCACGAAATTCGCCAGCTTGAGGAAGTTCCTGGAATGGCCGGTCATAAGCAGGGTCTGGAAGAGATCCTGAAATTCGACTGATGACTCTCCTGCTCGTCCCCCGCCGACGCGGCACGGCACCAGAGGGGAGTTAGCGGTTGCATCCTTCTGCTTTTATGTCTTTTTGCACAATCGTGATTGCAGAAGTTCAAATCGTTTCTATCGGAACTTCCAGGCGGATCAGTCGCTGCACTTGCGAATGCAACAGGAGCGAATTTCATGAATATCAAAATTGCAAGTGGTCTGGCTCTCGTGCTGGCAGCCGGTGCGGCTCTGGCGGGCTGTTCGCACGGCGCTACGCGCGGAGGACTTATCGGCGGCGCCGGGGGCGCCGTTGTTGGCAGCGCGACCGGACTGGGAACTGCCGAGGGCGCGGTAGTTGGCGGGACCGCTGGTGCAGTGATCGGCGACAAGTAATCGCGAAAGTCGATAACCCGCATGATCGGGCCGAGGTCCAGCTTTGGACCTCGGCTTGTGGTGTGCCGCAAAGTTAACCCTTGCCGTATCAAGGACGAACCAATCGGGTCCGCTTACATGTAGCTTACATGCCAACACTGGACCCTAGGGCGGACCTTGATTCTGGAAGTGGGCCGACTGCCTTACCTGAGAGAAACGGCCCCGGTCGGACGTTACGCAAAACGCCGGCAATCAGGCGTATGCTGCAGCGATGACCATCAGCAAGCGTCGCTAATCCGGTCTGTATCGCTTTTGCAAACGGCCCACCGCCCCCGGCCGACGAAGTGGATGAAAACCAGACAAGTCTCATACCCCGCATAGGGATGAAATCTGCTCCCCTCTCAGATTGCCATCACCATGTGCGGCGTCGTTCTTAATCGGCTGATGTCGCGGAGAGGTGGGGCGCCGAACAGGCGCCGATATTCACGACTGAATTGGGAGGGGCTGTCATATCCGACACGGAACCCCGCCTCTGCGGCATCGAGCCGGTCGGCCAGCATCAGCGCCCGTGCTTCCTGCAACCGCAGCTGCTTTTGATATTGCAGCGGTGTCATGGCAGTGGCGCGTCGGAAATGGTCGTGGAAGCTGGACAGGCTCATGCCCGAAAGAGCGGCAAGGTGCACCCCGCTGAACGGCTCGCGGAAATGGGTCTTTAGCCATGCGAGCGCGCGGGCGATCTGGCCGGTACGGCTTTCGCCGTTAGCGATCGCCCGCAGAACACCGCCGCTCGGCCCGGTCATAAGCCGCACCAGCAATTCCCGCTCGATCAGCGGTGCGAGCAGCGATGCGTTCTTGGGATCTCCGAGCAGTGCCGTCAGCCGTGTCGCCGCGTCGATGAGTTCAGGCCTCATCGGGTGCAGCGTCATCCCGCCGCTTTCCTCGGCGCCGGTCGAAAGGGGCGGCACCGCCAGCGCGATCTCTGATAGCAGGGCGGGGTCGAGATAAAGGCAGAAGCAGAGATAAGGCGCGTCCGGGGTGGCCTGCGTGACCGCTCCGGTGATAGGCAGGTCGAGCGAGGCAACGAGATAGTGGGCGGGGCCATAATCGATCACCGCATCGCCAAGCAGCACGCGCTTGCTCCCTTGTGCGATGATGCACAGCGCCGGCCGCTGCACCATATGCACCGGCTCGCCGCCCTGCCCGGCGCGGACCAGCGTCAATCGCGCAATGGGTGTGTCGAGGATGCCGTCCCGCTCGGCATATCGGGCAATTTGACGGGCCAGTTCTTCATGCGCCATCAGAGGTTCTTTCATCGCGATGGGGTATGATCTGCCTACGACGCCGATGGCGATCAATCCACCCCGACGTCAGCGATCTGGAATATCGTGCAATCATTCCGGATGACCATTCTACCACCTTGCAAGCAGATAGCGTCATCTAGACAACGTCGGGTCGATGGTTCGATCCGCATGAACAGGAGTGACTGACATGGCTATCGAGGATAAGGTCATCGCGATCACCGGCGCCAGCAGCGGCATCGGCGAAGGCACGGCGCGGCTGCTTGCGGCCCGCGGTGCGAAGCTGATGTTTGGCGCACGCCGCACCGACCGGCTTGCCGCACTGGCGGAGGACCTGAGCGCGGCGGGCGGGGTGGTCTCCTTCCGGTCGCTCGACGTTACTGACCGTGCCGATTTCGAAGCGTTCATCGCCGCCACTGAGGCCGAACATGGCCGGGTTGATGTGCTGGTCAACAATGCAGGCCTGATGCCGTTGTCGCGCTTCGACAGCCTGAAGGTGGATGAATGGGACCGGATGATCGACGTCAACGTCCGGGGCGTCCTGCACGGCATTGCCGCCGCCCTCCCTCGCTTCAAGGCCCAGGGCAGCGGCCAGTTCGTCAACATTGCTTCGATCGGCGGCTATGCCGTATGGCCGACCTGCGGCGTCTACAGCGCAACCAAATACGCGGTGCGTGCCATTTCGGAAGCATTGCGCATGGAGCATGACGACATTCGCGTCACCATCATAGCGCCGGGCGTGGTGGAATCGGAGCTGGCCCACACCATCACCGATCCGGTCGCGGCGCAGGCGATGGTCGATTTCCGCTCCATCGCGCTCACCCCGGACGCGATCGCACGCGCGATCGCTTATGCGGTCGAGCAGCCGGAAGATGTGGACGTCAACACGCTGATCGTCCGACCAGTCCGCTCAACGATCTGATGAGCAAGGGGGCAATCGCATGTGCCCCCTTCATTACCTGCAATGTGGAGCGAAGTCTCAAGATAGGATCCTCTCCTTCGGATTGAAGCGCTCACCGTACTGTTCCATATGTTGCGCACTTAGTCCATTATGTGTAAGTAAGTGGATAACGGAGGCCGCTCACCGACAACAAGCGTCGCGATCGCACCCAGTCTGGGAGGCAGGCGGACCTTCCATAAGGACAGGATGTTTTATGGCGGGTTGCTGGCGCTATCTTGCAGGAACGACAGCCGGCCGAGAGCTTCGCGTATTTGCGCGCGTGAGGGGGGACGACCCTCGGATGTCGCGCGATGGCGCAGCTTTTCGCTTGATCATCCGCTTCTTGATCATCGCCTTGCTACTGGTCGTTGGCCCAATGACGGGTATCGCTCAGGCGGCACCGTTCAAGCTGTTCGACGGCCAATCGGTCGTCCCTATCGTACGGGATGGTGGCCGCACGATGACCCTTGCAGCCGAGATGCTCGCCCGGGATGTCACCGCGATCAGTGGCAGAGCCCCCGTCCTGGGAAGTACGCTCGACGATTGCGGGAACATCTGCATTGTCATCGGCCCGATCGGTTCCCCGCTAATAGAGGCTGCTGCGCGCGACAGCGGCGTCAATCTTTCCGATCTTTCCGGGAAATGGGAGCAGTATGTGCGCGTTGAGGCGTCGTCCCGCACCCATCCTTCACGGCGCTATCTGCTCGTCGCCGGTTCCGATCCGCGCGGTGCTGTGTGGGGTGTCGTCGACCTTACCCGTGAACTGGGCGTCTCCGCATGGGAATGGTGGGCCGACGTGGCGCCACGTCCATCCAGGCTCCTTGTTGTCGATGGAGCGCGTCGGCAATCGGCCAGCCCTTCGGTTCGCTATCGCGGCATCTTCCTCAACGACGAAGACTGGGGCCTACAGCCATGGGCAGCCAAAACATTCGAGCCGGAAGTGGGCGATATCGGTCCCAAGACCTATGGCCGCATCTTCGAACTCCTGTGGCGGCTCAAGGCAAACCTGATCTGGCCCGCGATGCACGAAAGCACCCGCCCTTTCTATCAGATCCCCGGCAATGCCGACGTCGCGCGCGATTATGCCATCGTGGTGGGCACGTCCCATGCCGAACCGATGATGCGCAACAATGTGCGCGAATGGGATGAGGGCACGCAGGGTCCGTTCAACTTCTTTTCCAATCGTCCTGCACTGGTGGAATACTGGCGCCAGCGCGCGCTCGAAGTCGCCGGTTACGACAACATCTATTCGGTCGGCCTGCGCGGCAAGCACGACAGTGAGATGGAAGGCGCGACCTCTCCCCGGATGGCCCGCGAAGCGACGACCGAGGCCATAGACGTCCAGCGACAGTTGCTGACACAGACGCAGCACAAACCCGCCAACGAGATCCCGCAGGCGTTGACGCTCTACAAGGAAGTGCTGGACCTCTACCGGCAGGGGCTGAAGATTCCGGACGATATCACCCTGGTCTGGCCCGACGACAACTATGGGTACATGAGCCAGCTTCCCGACGCTGCAGAGCGTGCGCGCATCGGCGGTGGCGGAATATACTACCACCTTTCCTATTGGGGCAGACCGCACGATTATCTGTGGCTGGGGACCACGCATCCCGCGCTAATTCGGGAACAGATGGACCGGGTCCGGAATACGGGCGCACGTCAGCTATGGGTGGTGAATGTCGGTGACATCAAGCCGGCGGAGTATCTGACGCAGTATTTCCTGGATCTGGCCTTCGACAACCAGGTCCTGAACCTTCCGGCGAAAGCGCATCTCGAGGCATGGCTGGCTACACAGTTCGGCGGAAAGCTCGCACCCGGCATGGCTCGCGTGATGACCGAGTATTACGACCTCGCCTTCGAGCGGCGCCCTGAATTCATGGGGTTCAATCAGGTCGAACCGATCACGCAGGTCCAGATCAGCCCCTATATCGCTTCTGGCGGGCAGGAAGCTGTCGACCGCATCGAGCGATACGCCCGACTGCGCGTCGAAGCGGAAGCGCTGGCCGATCAGGTTCCGGCCAACCGGCGCGACGCCTTCTTCCAGTTGGTACTCTACCCTATCCGCGCTTCTGCCGCGATCAATACCCGCAACCTCAGCCTTGATCTTGCAGCCCTTCGCACACGGCAGGGCCGCCCGGTCGCTAATCGGCTCGTTGCGGACGCCCGCGAAGCGCACCAGCAGATCGTGACCGACACGCTGGCCTACAACCGGCAAAATCACGGCAAGTGGGATGGGATCATGAGCATGGCGCCGCGCGCGTTGCCGGTGTTCGCCGAACCGCCCTACCCCACCGCGGATTTGACGGCGAAGGCAGGGTGTGGCGTCGATACGTCCGCCCTGACCTTCGTGCAGGGGCGCCCTGCCCGGCACAATCTGTCGATCTATTCTTTCGGGGCTGACGCACAGTGGTCGCTGGACGGTTTTGGCGGCTTATCCGCCAGCCGGCTCTCGGGTACGCTTAACGCCGCCAACGGGCATCAGCAGGATGTCGCCTTGACGTATGATGGGTCGGCACCGGGGCGCAAGATGAGCGGGACAGTCCGTTGTGGTGCACAGAACCTCCCGGTGGCGCCAGGTATCCTTGAAGCCCTGGATGCTGAAACACCGGTGAATATTGGCAATGTCGTGTCGATCGCAGCCGCCACCCCTTCCTCGATCAGCGAAGAGTGGGAGAGGATAGAGGGGCTGGGATCGCGCGGCGCCTCCTTACGCGCGCGCCTGTCGATTCCGAGCCGCAACGCGCATGACCGCGCCGTTCCTCTGACTTACACATTCTCGATCGCAGACCAGTCCGATGCCGACATGCAAATCGTAGCGGTGCCTGTTCACCCGCTTACGAGCAGAAACGGCCTCAGGATCGCCGTCGCTCTCGACGGAGGTGACGTGCACACCCTTGATTTCGAGACCCACGGTCGCAGCGACGAGTGGAAGCGCAACGTGCTCTCGAACACCGCGGTCAGGCATGTGCAGGTGCCGCAACTTTCGGCGGGTAAGCACACGTTGCAAGTGTGGGCTCTCGATCCGGGTTTCCTGCTGGACCGTATCGATGTCCGACTGGATGGTGCCCCCATGCTATATGGCGCGCGCCCTGACCGATGAACCGGGAACTCCGATCAGTCTGGATCATATCCGCAAACGCTGAAGTGATGAGCGCATTCGGCGGGTTAGAAGATGTCGACTAGCTTGCCGACGAGGCTCCAAAGACCGCTGATCGCGCGCTCGCCGATTGTCCTGAGCAAGGCCTTGAGGCGGAAGTAGGTGCAGTGTCGCGCCTGCTGCTTTGATCCTGTCGCGCCGCGGCCGCCCGGCAACGAAGGCCAAGTGACGACGATCATTTGCGCTACATCTCGATGGCGATGAACACCGCGCCGGTCTGAGCCTTGTCCTCGCCGCAGTTAAATGCTTCGTTGATGCGGTCGAGGGGAAAGCGATGGGTGATCAGCCTGGCGACGTTCAGGCGACCCTTGCCGATCAGTTCCAGGACTTCGCCCTGTTCCTTGTCGAGGCCGTGCCAGGCGAAGCTGGCGCTGGGGATGATCTGGATTTCGCTCATCTGGATGCGCTGCCATTCCAGTCCGATCTGGATGGTGCCGGGATCGAAGCCGCCGATAAGCACGACTTTTCCGCCTCGCCGGACGAGACGTGTCGCGAGGGGCAAGGTGGTGGGCATGGCCGCGCCCCCTGCGCATTCGAAGACAATGTCGGCGCCGCGCCCGCCCGTCATGGCCAGGACAGCGCTTTCGGGATCATCTGTGTCAGGATTGATCGTTACGTCGGCTCCAAGCTCCTGAGCCAGTCGCAGGGACGTCTGTACGGGATCAACGATCATCACATCCGCGCCGCTGGCCTTCGCCAGAATCAGCGTACCAAGTCCGATGGGCCCAGCGCCGATTACCGCCACCCGATGGTTGATGGTGAGGCCAGACAGGTGCTGCGCATGAAGACAGACCGACAGTGTATCGATCAGCGCTGCTTCCTCAAAACTGATGTGGTCGGGCAGCGTGTAGACGTGGCTTGCAGGCGCAACTAGAAACTGGCCGTAAGCGCGCGAAACGGTCTTGGTCCGCGTGGCGTAAAGGTCCGGGCAGATATTGTACCGTCCGCCACGGCAATAATCACAGCGACCGCAACCCAGCACGGTTTCAACGACCACACGGTCGCCTACGGCCACGTTGCGCACGCTTTCTCCCACTACGACGACATCGCCGGCAAGCTCGTGCCCCATGATATGGCCTTCCAGATCATGTTCATGCTTACGCCAGTGCCGCAGGTCGGTGCCGCAGATGCCGGCGGCGCGGACGCGGATGAGCACCCAGTCATCTCCGGGAAGTTCGGGCTGTTCGACTTCGCAGACCTCGAACGTGCCTTCGGCGGTCTTGAGCGCGGCTTTCACTTCCCTTCTTCCCATACCAGAACCATGGCGACATTTGCCGGAGCCCAGGTTTCGTAGTGACTGCCGGTCCATTCAAGGTCGAGCGCCTGCTGTTCTGAGGTCCAGAGCCGCGGCGCCAGGCCCTTGCCTTTGGCGGTCGTCGGCAGCAGCGCCAGGCGGACCCGGGTGGTTTCGTGACCATCGATCCGCAGGTTGAGGGTGCGCTTGTCCAGTCTGTGGATCGCGCGTACGAAGCTGTCGCAGAACAGCAGGAACGGCGCATCGTCAATCCGATGCAGCGCGCGCGTGGCATAGACCATCGCCGCGCCCGCCCCATAGATTTCCTGACCCACCTGCCCCGCCTTCTGGCCATCGGGGTAAAGGTCTTCTAGCGGGAAATTCAGCCCGGGATCGATGTGTCCGTTGCGGATCTCGGTCGCCACACCTTCCTTGGGCAAGGCATCGACGTAGTAGAACCACGCACGGTCCAGAGCATGGCGGCAGAATTCGTTGACGAGCAGCCTGGCGCCAGAGATCAGGTCCGGGCCGCCATAGTCGAGATACCGTTCGAACGCAGCGTAGCTGTCGAAGCACTCGTAGGCCGCCATGTAGGGCGCATCCTGAAGGCAGGTGACACCCATGAAGTTTGTCCAGTGACGCGAAAGGCCGATGTCGCTTTTCCAGATCTGTGAGTTGTGGAAGAAGCTCGCGAGGTAGACGTAGCTCTGGTTCAGGTGCTGCTTGCGGTTGGTGATGCGCCACAAGCGGATGCATGCAGCCGCGCCCCACGCGGTTAGGTTCGCCTGGTAGTTGAGGTCGAAGCGCATCCCCTCAGCCGCGCTGATCGCCTTCTCCGCTTCGGCGAGAAAACGGTCGTCGTGCGTCAGTTCGAAAGCTTGCAGCATAACCCATGCATAGATGCCGCCGACATCGGTTTGACCGCGATTGTCGGCTTCAGCAATGTCGGTAATCACGCTGAAGTCGGTCACCTTGTACATGATCGGCCATTTGTAATCGAAATGGTGCGCCGCCTTGATGCCGAAGTCTATGGACTCCAGGAACAGCTCGCGGGCCTTTTCGTCTCCATCAAGCGCCAGGTTGGAGAGGTTGAGCAACGGGTGGTAAAGATACCAGCTGTCCACCGCATCGGCATCCTTGTCCTTGCCGACGTTGGGCAGATAACGGCGCAAGGTGCCCAGCCCCTCATCGTAGAACTTGTCGATCCCGGCCATGATCTCGTCGAGCAATGCGGGCTTCTCGCCTCGCCAGCGGCCCCAGTCGTTCAACGCTGAGGCGATCGACAACTGGACCATGACGTCGGGATATTCGCTCGCGGTATACGGATGGAAATAGGTGTGCCCGTAGTGTCGGACGCGGGCATCGGCCGAGCTTTCCAGATCCCGGATCGTCGCCTCGGCGCGTGCGTTCCAGTCGCGCAGAGCCGGCTCGGGCGGGTTCAACCAGTGATATACGGCGCCCAGCATATCGAGGAACTGCCAGGCGGAATCCGCTTCCTCGTTCTGGAAATAGCCACGAATGACCAGAATGGTGTCGTACAGCACCATTTCGCGCTGTGCTGGCAGCACGGCCTTGCCTGTTTCGGGATCGCAGGGCGGGCGATAGCCCAAGTCGGGCCATTCGCCCACCACGGCGTTTTCGGGCTTGCTGCCGGTGATGTCGAAGTAGTCGTTCAACGCCGTCAGGTTCTGCAGATACAGCACTTTGCCGAAAGCAGGCCGATCCAGCGTAAAGTAAAGCAGGCCAGTGTTCATCTTGCGCTGCTGCGCCTCTACCCGTCCTTGCGTGGCCAGCACGTCGCCTTCGGCATCGAACGGCACAAGATCACGCGGCAACCATTCGAAAGACAAGTCGCGCGATGGCTTGAACGAAAGCGTGGCACGCAGTTGCTCCAGGCCGAAGGTTTCGCCGCGCAGCACCAGCCGAGCGACTCCGAGACTGCCCTTGCACTCGACAGCGGCTAGCGCACCGGCCACCTTGATGGGGCGGCACTCGGCGTCCGGGCTGAACACAGGCATACGTAGCGAAAGCCCGCCTTCTCGGTCGCGCCGCATCTTCACCCACAGCGTGTCGCGGTGGAGATGTATCTCCACGTCGAGCCTGCCCTGCCTGGCCTTGGCGACCGGATCGTTATCCGCCTGCAGAATTTTGGTTGCCAGCGCCGTCACCGGGTCGATGGCAGGAAGCGTTTCGGCTTCGGACATATTCGTCGTCTCCCTTCGATTGGCCCCCTTTTGAGAGTGCGGCGAACTGGGAATGCGGTTGAACGAATTGAGTTGCGACAACTCGATGCAGGTTCATCAGTCGGAACCGGGCGCGACACTTGGCCTTTGGCGAGGCATGGAACAGCAAAAGACACCGCACGAAGCGCTTGCCGGCCGCAGAGTGCTGATTACCGGCGGCACGACCGGCATAGGCAGAGCCACGCTTCTGGCCCTCGCAGCACAGGATGCCCGCATCCTGACGTTTGGGCGTGAGGAGGAAGCGCTGCGCCATGCTCTGAGCCTTGCGGGCCTGTCCGACGACAGCGGCCTCAACGCCGATGCCAGCAGCGCGGCGGATATCGAGAAAATCTTTGCCGCCGTGGATGACCGGCTAGGCGGGATCGACGTGCTGGTGGCCTGCGCGGCGCTCGGCGCCCAGCCAATCCACGAGATGAGCGATGCCGATTGGCGCTATGTCGTTGAAACGAACCTTGTCGGCACCATGGCCTGCACGCGCGGCGCGCTGGAGCGCATGGTGGCACAGGGGTCGGGGCAGATCTTGCTTGTCAGTTCCATCAGCCCCGAGATCAAGGCTCCAGGAGAGAGCGTTTACGCGGCCACCAAAGCGGGGATTGATGCTTTTGCCCTGACTTTGCGCAAGGAAGTGAGCGAGAAAGGCGTGAGGATCTGCGTAATCCAGCCGGGTTCGGTCGGCAGCGACATGCAGCCTTGCACGGACCGGGAGCAGCGTGAGGCGATCGCCAGGGGCGAGATGCTTTTTGCAGAGGAGGTAGCTGAGGCGATTGCCTTCGTGCTGACGCGTTCGGGCCGCTGCGACATTCCCACGTTACGCATCGAACCCATCAATCAGAAGACCGGCTAAACGATGGTCTGTTGGGTTGGAACTTACGCGAGGAGCGGCGGGGGCCACGTGGAGGTCATGCAACTCGACATTCCATCACCAGTGTTCATCCTGGATATAGGCGAGTAGCCTTGCCGCAGCCGGTTCGGCACCATATTCGCGCGCCGAACCGCCTGGACCGCCGGGACCAGCCTTCTGGCAGGGCTGGCAGCGGCGTTGATCCTAGAAAAAATATCTGTCGGATCGTCCGCGCGCAGCATCGCCTTTGCGGCTATGTTCGTGGTGGGCTGTGTGGCGGGCCTGATCAGCGCGCGCGTGGTCGCGGCCATGCCAGAGCCTGCGAGGAATTGCCCGGATTGGCCCCAAATCTGAACGTCTGCTTTTTGGCGCTGAAGGTCCGAAGTCGAACGACTAGAAAAGGGCGCAGAGCGGCCGACAGGCTGGCGATACATGGCTCTCTCGGTCAACTTGTCCAACACCGGCGACCCGGCTTTGCGATGGTCGAAGGCCGGTTTCGGCTCGGGGTGCCTCACCGTGACCGGCGCCTGTAACGAGGCGCAACCGGTAGCCCTGATGGCCTCGGAATCACGGGACTGTAGCGGCCCGATCGGGCAACCGCGCCACGAGGATCTCCCCGCCCTGCACGAAGCCTCGTGAAGCCTTCTCGGTGAGCCGAACATCAGAGCAGATGATCGTATCGGCCTCGGCGACCAGCGCATTCTTGCGTTCGGCCAAGAACTGGTCATCGGTGAAGGCGGTACCCTGTAGCGCCAGGTAATGCACGGATGTCAGTCCTATGCAGTCCAGGGCCGCGTCGAGGTAGGGCGTCAGGAAGTCGGGCTGGTTTGCTCGCTCGCCGGTGAATACGCCTCCCGATGCCACCGCGATGAAGACAGGCCGGTCGGAAAGACTTCCTGTCTTGCCTTCCGCAGTGGCGACGATCGTCCGACCAGCACGTAGCACCTGATCGACCCAGGCTTTCAACACCGACGGGATGGTGAAGTTATGCATGGGGGTTCCGATCACGACCACGTCCGCACGTTCGAGTTCGTCAATCAGGGGATCGGAAAGGTTCTTGTAAACGGCGCTGTCCGCAGCCGCCATGGCTGCGGCCGACGAAAGACTGTCCGCATGTCCGGCACCGATATGGGGAATAGGGTCACAGCCGAGGTCGCGCCGCAATATGGTGGCATCTTCGCTCATGGCTTTGAGGCGCTCGACGACCGATGCTGAAAGCTGGCGGCTGTGGGAAGACGCACGTGAGCTACAGTCGATGTGAAGTACGATCACGATAATGCTCCTGGATTTTTGACAAATTTGGCAATTATGTACTGCAGGTCTTCGTACGCAGTAGCGGTGTGCATCCATGTGCGCGGCAGGTTCCATCCAGTCCTGATCATTGCGGGGACCGGGGTATCAACAAAAAGACGCAGATCCCGAAATGGCATTTCGTGCGTCCTCAGCCCGCCGGTTGGGCTACAGCGGCTGCGCCCGGTCCTCGCCTGCCCGTCGCGGCAGCCCATGCGGTCATGGCCACTGTAATCAAGGCGGGCGTGAATACCGCGGGGAAGTCGGTGACAAGCTGGGAGGGGTCGCAAATTCCGACTGCGACTTCCCAGAAATGGAAGAGCGCGTGCGCTGACAGCCAGGCCGAGGCGGCGGCCCAGAGGACCAGGCGCAGAGCAGGCGCTCTGGCACCCATGACGAGCGCACCTCCCACAAACCCGTAGGTCATGCCGATATCCCGGATGAAGTGCTGGTTGAATGGTCCTGTAGTTGTCACCCCCGGAACTGCGAAGTACCATTCTGGCGGCACGACAAGCATGGTGATGCCGTTCGCGATGGCGCCCAGTCCCAGGATCGCAGCGAACCAGGGCACGATCGTTTTCATGGTTCGTCCCTTTCTCTTGCTTCGTGGGCCACGGCCGCAGGTCTGCGGAGTCTGCGACCGTGCACGGGCTCACACGTCTGCGGTGATGCCGGGGGTTGCTGCGGCGAGCGCCTTTTCCCGGTCCGCTTTCGGTGGGTAGATGAAGACGGAATTGATCTCGCTCTTGATCTTCTTCGCTTCCGCGCCGCTGAACACGACTTTGCGGTCCCAGCCTTCGCAGAAGATCGCGCCCCATGGGCCGAGATCCAGGCAGGTTACGTAGCGCTCCTGCGAATAGGGCAGCGTAGGTCGACCAAGGAGGTCGGCTGCAGCATTGTGGCCGGAGAAACGGCCCAAAGGCATTGCGTGCTGACAGGCCATCAGCGTCTGGTGTCCGAGATCGTCGGTCTGGGCGCAGGCCATATCGCCACTTGCGAAGATGACAGGGTTCCTGGCAACGCGAAGGTGACGGTCCACCACCAGCCGACCCAGCGCGTCTTTCGGCGCGTCTATCATGTCGGCAAGGGGGGAGGCGCGCAGTCCGCCCGTCCAGACCACGGTGTTGCTTGGAATGCGGGTTCCGTCTTCCAGCGTCACGCCTGAAGGATCGACGCAGGTCACCGCCTTGCCCAGCACAAGCTCGACGCCCATCGCGCCAAGCGCCTCCTCGATCACCGGACGGGGCCCGACGCCCAGGTCGGGTCCGATCTCCGGAGCCCGTTCCACGATGACCACCCGAACAGCAGCATCATCGCCTAGGATGGAGCGGAGCCGCGCAGGCATCTCGGCCGCAGTCTCGATACCGGTAAAGCCACCGCCGGCGATCACCACGGTGTCGCGTTCGAGGGACTGCGGCAACCGGGCCAGCGCGTGCACATGCTCCCAGAGCACCTCGGCCTCGCGGCGCTGATCGACGCTGAAGGCGTAGTCCGCCAGCCCAGGTATCGGTGGATGTACGACGCGGCTCCCCGCTGCGAGGACCAGCCGGTCATAGATAAGCGTTTCGAACTCACCGCTCCGACGTTCGATTGTGAGCTCCGGGAACTCGGTGCCGATTGCCCGGACGAAACCGTCGATGAAACGGATGCCGGTCACCTCGAACAACTCCTCCAGCGGTGCACCCATCAGCGCGGGATTGTCCTCGTAGAGCCGCGGACGGATGGTAAGAACCGGTTCTGGAGCGACCACGACGATATCGAGCTCTGCCTCTGCGCCAGCCTCTGCACGCACTCGGGCAGCACTGAGTGCGGACATTGTACCGGAAAAGCCGGCACCGACGATCACGATCTTCTTTTGCACGCTATTCTCCTTTTCATGCTGAAGGGGGCGAAGAACTTCGGCCGCAGAATGACAGCCGCGCAGGAGCGCTCGCCTCGTTGTCGAACTATGTCTCGCGCGGGCGCGTGCGCGCTTTCGTCACTGCTGCGACGCGAGAGGCATTTCTCGATGCGGCCCGGTCCTTGATCCAGGATGCGAAAAGCGCTTCGAACTGCGGTGGCCAGCGAACGCCTTCGGCCAGATCGGCAAGCGAGGTGCGGACGAGCTCCGCCCGCGTCCGGTTCTCCGCGCGACGCATTACTGCATGGATCCCGCAGACACCTTTCGCCGACCATGCCGGCGGCTGGCCGCCGAACAGGACGCAGCCGCGTCGGACCTCCTTGCAGTCGAACAGCCGCTTGCCGCCCTCGATCGCGTCGACAACGTCGAGAACGGTGATGTCGGATGCTGGCCTTGCAAGTGCATAGCCGCCGGCAATGCCGTCCCTTGAATCGACGATGCCTGCCTTTTCCAGTTTCGGCATGATCTTGGCCATCGTTGCGGGAGGAACGCCCTGCAGGTCTGCCAGATCACGACTGCTTGCGCGCTCGACATCGTGCGCCGTCAGCCACAGCACGCAGTGCAGGCCATACTCAACCTGCACGCCGTAGAGGCTCACGCCTCTCTGATTTTGCTCGCCAGCCTCTCCCGTCACAGGATCGGGGCGCTTCGACGTGAAGGTGTTTACGGTCGAGTTCATAACCCGACCAATATCGTCCCGTGTTAAATGCCGGTAAGGACCAGAACTTGAGGAAGCGAGTGGACCACGGCGGTGGGAGCGATCATTCAAACCAGGTCGAAGTCGCTCAAGGGAAACCTCACTTGCGTTCGATAAGACCCTTCAAGCGGGAGACAGCGTCTTCAAGCCGGCGGTCGGGCGTAGTGGTCACGCCCAGCAAAAGGCCAGGCGGGGCAGAACCCTGTTCGTCGAACCACAAGGACAGCGGCGCGGGCGCAAGCCCGAAAGCCATTGCCTGGCGCGCGATCGCCACATCATCACTGTCTTCAGGAAGCCCTAGCAGGATGGCGAGCCCTGCGGTTTCACCTGTGAGCCCCAACCGTTCAAGCTCCGCCACGAGCGCATCCCGCCGCGCCGTGTAGGCGCGCTTGGAGCGACGCAGATGCCGCAGGAAGTGCCCATCGCGCATGAACTCGGCTGTCGCGAGTTGCACGGCGGGCCCCGGGGCTGGTGCCAGACATGTGGCGACGTCAACGATGCGCGGCACCAACCGTAGCGGCGCAACGACGAACCCGAGCCGCAGGGTTGGGCTGATCGTCTTGCTGAAAGAGCCGATGTGGATCACCTTGCCCGCGCGATCCAGCGAGGCGAGCGCAGGCGCCGCCCGCCCCGATAGCTGCAGTTCACCGAGATAGTCGTCCTCGATGATCCACGCATCCGCCTGCGCTGCCCATTCCAGCAAGGCAAGCCTTCGCTGGAGGGAAAGCGTAGGCCCCATAGGCGCCTGCTGCCCTGGAGTCACCACCGCCAAGGCGGCATCCGGCGCATGTTCCCGGCCAAATGGGACATCGATGCCGCTAGCATCGACGGGGACAGGTACTGTCTGCATGCCGGCCAATCGCAGTGCATTGCGGGTAAGCGGAAAACCGGGGTTCTCGATCCACGCCGAGCATCCTTCGAGCCCAAGGGCACGCAGGACCAGCCCGAGACCCGCATTGAACCCGGCAGTGATGATGACCTGTGAGGGGGAACACTCTATCGATCGGGAAATAGCGAGATGCGCGGCAATCTCGCGGCGCAGTTCCGGCTCGCCACAAGGGTCGGGATAGCTCAACGAGGAAAGCTCGGCACGTGCCGTCCTCGTCCGAATCTGGGCGAACAACTTGGCCGGAAAGCAATCCTGCGACGGTACGCCCATCTGGAAGATGCCGTTGCCGGACGAAAATTGCCGATACATCTGCGCGAACTGGCTTCCCGGCGCTTCGATCGCCACAGGCGTTTGTACGGTCATCGGGCGCTCCGCAACGCGGGTGCCGCCCGAGCGGGAGGACACGATCATCTGTGCGTCCAGCAGGCGCTCATAGGCCGAACGCACGGTACCACGCGCGACGCCCAGCTGTGCGGACAAGTCCCGCCAGGAAGGCAGGCGCGCGCCCGGCAGGAGAACGCCGGTGACTATGGCCTGGGCGATCCCTGATCGGATTTGCTCGGCCAGTGGTGTCGCTGTCGATCGATCGACATGAAGCTCAAGTATCGAAGGCATGCACCCGTGGTACACTATAAACCATCAGTACTGGTACTTTTGTTTGACCTTGCGACGCCGCAGGAACGAGGCACACAGAGCAAGGACCGCTAATCACTATGCGAATCGACTATACCAAGGTGGCTCCGGTCGGAGTGAAGGCGCTGGGCGGCGTCTACGGCTACGTCATGCAATCCGGTCTGGACGAGGTCCTGGTCGAGCTTGCCTATCTGCGGGTGTCCCAGATCAATGGTTGTGCCTATTGCATCAATCTGCACACCTGCGACCTTACCCGCAGGGGTGTGCCATACAGCAAGCTGGCGCTGGTACAGGCATGGCGAGAGGCCGGAAACCTGTTCGACGATGTCGAGCGTGCAGCGTTGCAATGGGCAGAGAGCGTCACGCGCGTCGCCGAGACCGGCATCCCGGACGAGGACTTCGCCGCCGTGTCGGCAGTGTTCTCGGAAAAGGAGGTTGCAGACCTGACAATTGCTATCGGGCTGATGAACACTTTCAATCGTGTCGCGATCGCAATGCGCCGGCCGCCCGACGCACCCAGCGCACACTGATGCAGGGGGCGAAGGCATCTGCAAAAAAGGTGGGGTGGCGCCAGATGGGGACATCCCTGCGGAAAAAGCGTCGCCTGCGAAGTTCGTGCGTGGTGCACTCAGATCGAGCAGACCTGGGCCTTGCATGGCAATGAAGCTGTTGCGCTAAAGACGCCAGCTTAGCTCTTCGATTTGTGAAGTTGGGTGGACAGACGATGGACCATAGCGCTTTTCAAGCTGAACCAAGGATACTGTCTCGATTGCTGGCGAGCGTCTGGTTCCAGATCTTCAGCCGCGTCGTGTTGACTTCGGTCCTCTGGATAGCAGGTCTGGTCGGCATATTCGACTTTCCGCTGAAAGTCGGTGAGATGCGGTCGTTCGGGCTGGTGCCAGCGGAAGCTTTCGCTGTTGCCGTCACGGCAGTGCAGCTTGGAGGATCGCTGCTCATCATCCTCAATCGGTACGTGTGGCTCGGCGCAGGCGCGCTCGGGGTATTTCTCGCCCTCACCATTCCGATCGCCCACCCGTTCTGGGCGCTTCAGGAACCTCAGCGATCAATATCGTTCTTCACGGTGCTGGAGCACATATCGCTTATCGGCGGCCTGATGGTGGTCGCCATCCTCGCTCCACGGCCGCTCGGGCGGCGCCAGCCTGCTACGAACTGACGGCGTCGTCATAGGTCTTCTGCGGCCTTCCCTCGCCCGGGCCACGACTATGGACAGGAAAGTCCCAAACATGAACGATGCTGCGGCGGTTTACGGAACGTCAGCCAGGCGGTTGAAGGCAGCCAGCGCGATGCCGCTCGCTGCAGTCGGGGCCGCAATGGCCTACCCGTTCCTCCTCCAGCTGTTTCATCACCGGGTAGCAGGAAACGGGGCTGCGTCCGACACGATGTCGGTCATTGTCGCGGGCATTGTCATTACGTGCGCCATGCTCGTGCCTGTAGTGGGTTTCTGGGCTGCCATGGGGCCCGGGCTGTATCCGGCTACCCGCCGTCTCGCCTACGCGACGGTAATCGCCCCCACGCTTTATGGTCTGATAGGCGTCGGCCAGGCGCTTCTGGGTATCACCGTGCCGGACACGATTGTCTGGTGCCTGCTGTGGCTGACGCTTTCTGCGGTCGCATACGCATCGCAGCCGGATCAGGATCGATATCCTGTTCGTCCACGAACAGGGCGTTGGCGGGTCCTGCACGGGATCAGCGCTGCGGTTCTGTGTCTTTTTGTGCTGTTCCACGTCGGCAATCACCTTGCCGGCCTGCGCGGCCCAGCGGCCCATGCCGCCGTTATGGATGCAGGCAGGGTCATCTATCGCAGCAGCGTGGTGGAACCCATGCTGTTGGGCCTGATGCTTTGTCAGGTGACGAGCGGCCTATACCTCGCCTGGCGCTGGAGCGGGACGCGGCATCACTTCTACAAAACGTTCCAGATTGCATCGGGTGCCTATCTGTCGGTTTTCATCCTCGGCCACATGAACTCGGTTTTTGTTTACGCGCGGACCGTACTGGGCATCCCTACCGATTGGGCGTTCGCCACCGGCGCGCCGACCGGGCTGTTGCTTGATCCGTGGAATATCAGGTTGGTGCCGCACTACCTACTGGGTGTCTTCTTCGTCCTGAGCCACTTGGCCTCCGGAGCCCGAGTGGTAGCAATCGCTCATGGCTGCAGCGTACGGCTTGCTAACCGGGTCTGGTGGCTGTCAACCGTCCTCTGCGCTGGAATTGCGGCGGCAATCATAGCGGGAATGTACGGTTTGAGACTCTGAGAACCGCGACCGCGACCCGTCCTACCGACCCGGATCGGCGCATTGGGTCTGTGTGACCCGCTTGATCGTCGTTCCCAAAGTTTGCGCGCCCCCAAACAGGCTTTGCATATCGACTTTCCGGCTGAGGATGTCGGCGAGCGTGTAACGATCCAGCACCGCCATGAATGCCTGCAATGCTTCGCGCAGGATGCGGGGCAGCGTGCAGGCGGGGGCTACGATGCAGGAGCTGCAATCGACCAGATCGAAGCCGGACTCGGTCTGCCTGACAATCTCGCCGATGGTAATCTCGTCGGCCGGACGGCCGAGCTGCAGGCCGCCGCCCCGTCCGCGCACGGCCTCCAGCAGACCGGCCTGGCTGAGATTCTGTACGACCTTCTTCAGATGATCCTTCGAAATACCGTAGACCTGCGCGATCTGCGTAACCGACGACCGCGTATGCTCGTCGCGCGCTCCGACGTGCAGCAGCACGCGAATAGCATAGTCGGTATAACGGGTCAGCTGCATCGCATTGCTCCAAAGCCCGGGCGAGCCCCAGACTGCAGCAGTCGATCCTACAGCTTCTGGCCCTGTACACGCAACAATAAGGTGCGCTTGACACGCACCTTTATTGCACAGATAAAGGTGCATACGAATCGCACCTTTAGAAGGATGGTTTTCGGATATGATTGTCGAAGCCGACATCCGACCGCTCGTGGAGCGCTTCTATGCTCGCGTACGCGCCGACGCCGATCTTGGACCCGTGTTCGATGCGATCGTGCACGACTGGCCGGATCACCACCGACGCCTGACGGATTTCTGGTCGTCCGTGATGCTCGGCAGTGGGCGCTACAAGGGAAATCCGGTCGCACTCCACATGATGCACGCACAGGGCCTGACGCCCGAACGCTTCGATCGCTGGCTCACTATCTGGCGCGAGACCAGCGAGGAGATGTTGTCACCGCAGGCTGCTGCAGCCGTGCAGGCCAAGGCCGCGCGGATCGCAGAGAGCCTGCAACTCGCCATACGCTTCCGTCGCGGTGCGGCGGACCCGTTTTCAACCAAGGGAGGACACGAATGACCCAGCCACTCACCCCGGCGACTATCGCGATCGTCAAGGCGACGGTGCCCGCGATAGCCGAGCACGGCACCGCGATCACGACGGCGATGTACGCCCGCCTTTTCGAGGACGATCACATCCGGGCGCTGTTCAATCACGCCAACCAGGGCGAGAGCGGCGCACAGGTCCATGCCCTCGCCGCCGCGATCCTGGCCTATGCACAAAATATCGAGAACCTATCGGGGCTTGTCCCCGTCGTTGAGCGGATCGCCTACAAGCATGTCGGCTATCACATCCTGCCCGAGCATTATCCCTTCGTGGCGAATGCCTTGCTCGCCGCGATCCGCGAGGTGCTGGGGGCGGCGGCGTCGGACGAGGTGCTTGCCGCCTGGGGTGAGGCTTACTGGTTCCTAGCCAATATCCTCAAGGCGCGCGAGGCGGTGCTCCGCAGCGAGATCCTTGCGGCAGAAGGCGGCTGGGAAGGATGGCGTTCGTTCGTCGTCGCCGAGAAAATCCGCGAAAGCCACCATATCACATCGTTCGTCCTGCGGCCGCAGGACGGCGGTCCGGTCCTTCGGCACAAGCCTGGCCAGTACCTGACCTTCCGGTTGAAGCCGGCTGGCTCTCCCGAGCTCAAGCGCAACTATTCGATTTCGTGCGCTGCCAACGGTGAATTCTACCGCATTTCGGTCAAGCGCGAAGATTCCGGGCAAGGCGGATCGCGCTTCCTACACGATCACGTCCATGTCGGCGACGTTCTAGAAAGCACCCCTCCGGCAGGTGACTTCTACCTGTCTGAAAGCCCGCAGCGACCCGTCATCCTGTTGTCGGGCGGCGTGGGGCTGACACCAATGGTGAGCATGGCGGAGACGATCGCGCGCGATCACCCGGGGCTTGCCGCGCATTACGTGCACGGCACCATCTGCGGCGAAACGCACGCCATGGACCGGCATGTCAGATCCGTGGCGAGTTCTCACCCGAACATGCGGGTCACGACCTTTTACAGCGAACCCGCGCCCTCGGATGTTCTCGGAAGCTCCCATGATGCCGAAGGGTTTATCCCCGTCGATTGGCTTGCGGCGAACACCCCGCTCCACGATGCCGATGTGTTCCTCTGCGGCCCCAAGCCGTTCCTCCGGTCACTGATCGGCGGGCTCGGCCTGGCAGGTGTCCGATCCGATCGCATTCACTACGAACTCTTCGGTCCGGCAGACGAGGTGATTGCGGCCTGAGCCGGCGTGGCATCCCTCGCTGATCGGGCGAGGGATGCCACGCGCGACTTTATCATTACTGCCCGGCGATCGCGAACGGATCATTCTGCGGATCGTGGTTCCACGTATATTCCGCACCATCGGCGATCCGCTCGGCCATCTTACGGTCGTAGAGCTTTTCGACCAGCGCCAAAGCCATGTCGGTGCCGGCGGAAACACCCGACGACGTCACGTATTTGCCGTCGACGACCCACCTTGCGCGGCCCTGCCATTGAACCTTGGCCGATTGGCTCGTCGCCCACGGATAAGCCCGCTTGTTGGTGGTTGCGCGCCGTGCGTCGAGGACGCCGGCCTTGGCCAGCACGGCGGCTCCGGTGCAAACAGAAGTGGTCCACTCGGTCCAACGGTCCTGCCGCCGGAGAAAGTCGAGCATCGCCGGATTATTCACTTCGCTGCGGGTGCCGCCGCCGCCGGGTACCATGATGATCTCCATCTGGGGCGCGTTTGCGAACGAGTAGGCGACGTTGGTCGACACCCCTTGCGACGATGTGACGGGCGCGCCAGTCTGTGAAATCATGACGATCTGGTAGTCCGGGAGCCGTCCCCACATCTGGACCGGACCGAAGACATCGAGCGTCTCGTACCGGTCGAAAATGACTATACCGATGCGTTTTGTGGGGTTGCGCACAGGACGCGTCATCTGCCCGGAAGATGCCCCGCCCTTGGCGGCGATGGGTGCGGCTTGCTGGCCGAAGGCAGGGTGCTCGCTGGCACTTGCTGTGCCAACAATCAAGGCGGCAATCGCCAGGCTGAACTTGAATCTGTACATGAGAAAGTCCCTTCATCGATACCGGCAAGGTAAGTGCCGACGGTTGGTGGGGCGTGTTCAGGATTGGACGGCGAACCTTTTTGCGACGGCGCTTCGAAGGATCCTGCAATGTTGCAGGCCCGACAAGTACGGCGACAAGCACCGAAAGATAGGGTAGTTCATCCGTGCTTCTGGAGCGAGACGACACCATTCCTCGATCAAAGTTCCGATCTTCCAGCCGCGCCCGCAGGTTGAGGTTTCAAAAGATGGACTGGACGGCTCGCACGACTGGAGCGGAAGCTGCACCGGTGGAATGGGCGCAGATCGTCAGCAATGCGCTGCCCGACGCCGTCGAACAGTCATCGTACCCGGATCAGCGGAGCAGCGGCGGTCCGCGCAAGGGCGGGCGCAGGTAAGGTGCCGGGAAAATGGCGGTGGGCGGCGAAGCGTGCAGTGCCCTCCCCGCAACAACGGCGAGGGCTGCGTCCAACAGGATCGCACCGGCCCCGCCAAGTGCTTGCGTTGCGAGGCTGGAGAAGGCGCATGGCATCTCTGCTTTGCCGTGCTCCTTGGACTTATCATGCTCCGGCATGGTGTGATCCGTGTCGGGCTCCCCCGTCGCCATTTCCTGCTGTTGTTGGACGATCCCGGAGCACAGTGTAATCTGCGACTTTCGGGCGTCATCGGAAATCATGTAGCCGGCGGGGATCAGCACACGCAGTGCGAGAGCCGCGATGCAGATCAGCGCGGCGAGCTGGCTGCGGGCCAGGATAAGGCGCCGGACGGCTTGCACATCATTGCCCTATGCGGACCGATCGGGATTGTCACTTGGGCATTCCGTCCCAAGGCGTGGTACAATCAGTTATCCCTATTCTGGTCTTTGCCCGGAACGCTTAACGAAGCGGCGGCAAAGTACAACCCCAACACCGTCTGGCGCCGCTCCTTCATGCCCGCGCCGCGCAGTCACAGCTCTGGCACCGGTGCAGAAGCAATGGTGCCAGAGCCACAAAGGCCGCTGCCAACGATGGCGTATCAGAACCGCACGGCGGCTGTAAGCCTGATGTCGCGCCCCGGTTCGCGCACGCCGACAACCCCTTCGAAATCGGGGATTGCGGTATAGTCGGCCACGCTGGCATGTGCGCGATACCGCTTGTCGAACAAATTGTAGACGCCCGCGAGCAGGGTAAAGCGTTCGGTGTCAAACGGCTGCCAGCGACCGAAGACGTCGACCACGGTGTAACCCGGCTTATCGACAAACTGCGTAGTTTCCGCCCAGCCGATCTCCACATTGCGTTGCAGGACTTCGATGTCGTTGAGATCGTTGTAACGCGTCACGCTGATCTGAACGCCCAGCGCGGGTGTGGGCTGGTAGCCGGCGGTGACGTTCCAGTTGTCACCGACGGACGTGCCCAGCCCGATGTGCTCGTACCCCTCCACCGGCGCGCCGTTGATACGCGAACGGTAATGGTTGAAATATCCGTCGATGGAGAAAGCGCCGGCGCTGTAACCCGCGCGCAGTTCCACCCCGTCCGCTTTGAAACGGCCGACATTCTCGTAATAATTCGGCGCCTGCGGGGCCGGGCCGTTGCCAATCTGGTCGAGGATCACGTCATCGATCCGCATATCGTAATAGACCGCTGAGAGCCGCAACCCACCGCGTTGGAATGTGGCGCCCACTTCAGAGTTGTCGACCGTTTCCGGGCGAAGGTCAGGTGCGAGCGAGATGCGCCCCGGGCGCCTCTCCAGCGTGAACGCATCGCCGATCTCCTTGCCGCGAAATGCCTGAGCGAAGCTGGCATTCAGGCTGAATCCGTTGAAAGGCTCATAGCGCGCGCCCGCGTTCCAGCTCACCCCGTCGCTGTCCGTGCCGTCGCGATACGTGATCTGGGTCATGTCATAGGCGTCGTAGCGCAGGCCGAAGCTGAGCGTCAGAGGATCTGCGATCGTCCAGTGATCCTGAGCGTAGAGCCCGAACACGGTCCCTTTCTCCTCGAAACGGCCGATCGTGGCATCCCAGGCCCAGGGTCCCCACACGCTGACATCTGCAAGGTATTCGCTGGAGACGCGGTCATCGCGATACTCGCCGCCCACCACAAGGTCATGTCCTGCGCCGCGGAAACGCCCGCGCAGGTCGAACCCCATCGACCGGATCGCCGCATCGTAAAGCCCCCAGCGATCGTAGCGATCCTGAGTGAAGCGCGAGCGGGTCCAGTACCCGGTGGCCTCGATATCCACCTGGTCGCTGGCGGACAGACCGTAATTCAAAGTCACTGTCTGACGTTTGCCCTTGGCGGGGAATAGCGGATCGCCGGTCAGCACCGGCCAGTTGGGGCGCTGGCCGAACGCCGCTTCCTCATCGCGCTGTTCGTAGCTGGCGGACAGCCGGTGCCCACCGCCAAGAGCACCGCCCACTTTGAAGAAGGCGAGCTTCTGCTTAGCGGAGGTTCCCAGCAACTCCTCACCGCCGCCGTCCCTCATGTTCTCGCGCTCGACATGGGTGTAGGAACCGACGACGCCGATATCGCCGTAGAGCCTGCCGTAGACGGTTCCGCTCAGCTTGTAGCCATCGTTGGAGAACCAGCCTGCCTTGGCCATTGCACCGATCATCTGGCCAGGTGCCAGAAGGTCGTCCGCATCGCGCGTACGGAAGCGGATGGAACCGCCGATCGCGCCGAAACCGGACGTGGCCTCGCCGGCGCCGGCCTTCACATCCACCGTCTTGAGCAGTTCAGGCTCTATCGACACACGGCCGATATGATGGAACAGCGTGCCCCGCTGGGGGGCACCATCCACGGTGACGTTGAGCATGCTGTCCTCGAGCCCGCGTACGTAGATTTTTTGGGCGATCCCGATCGAACCGCCAACCGTGACCGAAGGCGTGGAACGGAACAGATCGCCCAGGCTGTTGGACTGTCGGAACTCGATCTGGTCCTCGGTGATCTCATGATCGGTGAGTGCGCCCACTACGACGATCTGGTCCTGTGCCTGCCCGGCATCATCCTGGCGCTGGGCGGCCAGACTGGCGGGCGAGGCAAGTGGGCGCGGCGGCACGACGGGACGTGAAGAGACCGGCCCAGTGCCAGTCCTGCGCCCCACGTGATAGCCGCCACGACCGTCCGGCATGGCTTGCAGGCCGGCGGGTGCGAGGAGCCGGGCCAACGCGTCAGCAACAGAATGGCGGCCTGACAGACCGGCGGTGCGCTTGTCCTGGACAAGCGCCGGATCGACCGTCACCACCGTCCTGGCCTGCCTCCCGAGGCGGGCCAGCGCTGCTCCGAGAGGGCCGGACGGGATGTTGAAGCTATGGACACTGGTCGCCGTCTGAGCCTGCGAGACGGCAGGAATGCAAGCACCGGCTGCGGTCAGCCCCAACGCAACGGCGGATGTTGCCGCGTAAAAAGTCTTCATGGTTCCCCCTTCTGAAATCAGGTTTCAACGCAGGGGACGGATGAGCGCAGCGAAATGGGACAGCAGGCTCAGGAAAAATCAGCGAAACCTTGAAACGCGCGGGCTGGCCCCCGTCTGTCCAAGGGTGAGTCCGGAAGCGGCCGCCAATGCGGATAGCGCGCGATCGGGATCAGCGAGCGGGAAGCTGCCGGTTATACGCAAACCTGCGAGCGCGCGGGAATCGAATCTGACTGGGTCGACGCGGTAACGGTTCAGTTCGAGAAGAACCTCGCCGACAGGCATGTCGTCGGCTTCCAGCCAGCCCTTTGTCCATGCCGCCGCCTGATCGGGACTGACAGGGTCAAGCCGGGTGATGGTCCCGCTTGCGATACGTGCGCGTTGCCCCGGTCGCAATTGCAAGCACTGTTCCTTGAAGATTAACCGGCGGGCGCAGACCCGCACGCGCGATTCAATTACGGTAACCACGGTTCCCGCTTGGTCGCGTCGTACAGAGAATACAGTACCCAGCGCAATCACCCTGCCCTCGCGCGTCTCCACTACGAAAGGCCTGTCCGGATCCTTGGCGACATGCGCCATGACCTGTCCGTGAAACAGGCCGATGCGGCGCTGCGAGGTGGTCGTGCGCGTGTCGATGCTCGTGGCGGTATCGAGATCAAGCACCGAGCCGTCTTCAAGGTTCAGGCTTCGGATCATGCCTGTTCCGCTTCGCTGTTCGGGCCAGTACTGACGCAGTGTCAGGCTCGACATGCCCAACCAACCAGCAAAGGTAATCGCGAGCACCCCGCTTCCAAGAACGGAAGCACGCGCGGCACTGCTTGCCCGCCTAGACGAACGGGAAAGAACGTGTTGCCCGGCCGCATCAAGCTGGGCGAGGTGCGTCTCGACCCCACGCATGCGCTCTAGGGCGAGACGGTGGCGAGCGTCCGCATCGCACCATGCTTCGCAGGCAAATGCACGCTCGGGCGTGATCCCGCCGTCGATTTCCGCCGCCCACTGCGCTGCGCGGCGAACCATATCGCGGGTCGGGCGGGGCGAGGCAGGGTCAAGCATCAGTCGGGGTAGGCGAAGTCGTAGCAGACAGCATAAGCCTGCGCGATGTAACGCTTGACCGTGCGGTCGGAAACACTGAGCCGATCGGCGATCTGCTCGTGCGTAAGCCCATCGATGCGGCGCAGCAGGAACGCTTCACGTACCGGCCCGGTCAATCCGTCAAGCAACTGTACCAGCCCATCGAGCAGCGCGACTGCGGCCACGATCCGCTCAGGCGTCAGTTCGTCACAATGGCCGGTTGTTACGGAAACTGCCTGGAGATACGCCCGTTCGATATCGCGGCGACGTATGTCGTCGATCAAAAGGCGCCGCGCAACTACTGACAGGTAATTGCGCACATCGCGCAACGGCGTGGGCAAACCTGTTTCCAGCAAGCGGCAGAACGTGTCCTGCGCCAGATCCGCGGCACTGTGCGGGCAGCGGGTGCGACTAGACAGCCAACGCTGCAACCACGATCCGTGGTCGGCGTAAACGCTGCCGATCGCGGATCTCGCGATCATTGAAGTCACGGAAAAAGAGGCGGGACACAGTTCATGATTCCGTATTGCCGCAAATGCGACTGAATAGCAATTGATTGGCAGGATGGACGCTCCGCATTCGGTTTCGCAAGGTCTGCCAATAGGAATGGGACAGTGCTTGGCCTTGCTCGCAGGCGGCGCCTCAAGCCCGTGATCGTCCGGTCGGCTGAGACTTTACAGGCTGGGGGATAAAGCTGATAATGGCGGCCCGATTGCTGCGGAGCACTGGCCCCAGCACGGGGGCCGCCCGCGACATCTCGATTTCCACAAACCTCGAAGCGGGTTCCTATAGGCTGGCATTTGGCTGCGATCTTAAGAGCTTCAATAACAACTTGCTTGTGAATCATTGCTAACGCGTCGCAATAGGTTTAATTAGCCGGAAATTGGAGGGAGCGGACATGGGGCATTTTTTGAGAATGGCGTCAGGTTGCGCCACAATCGCCTTGGCCGGATTATCAAGCGCATCCCGCGCTGAGGAAACTGGCGCCCCGGCCAACGAACAGCCGGAGGCGCGCATCCTGGTCACAGGGAAGCATTTGCGTGAAGACGTAAATAGCGGGAGGGCTGGCATTCCACTGATCGAACTGCCGCAGGCCATTTCGATCGTCACCGCTAATCACTCAAACTGCGCGGTGTCACCCGCCTGCCAGACGTGCTGTTCTCGTTCGCGGGCGCTTCCCGCAGCAGCACCTATGGCTTTTACGACAGTTGGTGCTCTTGCCGATCCCCGCGGAGACCGACCGAAGACTGATTGCCTCTAATCCCTCGGCAGACGCAAGTTGCAAGGTCGCGTTGAGAAGCGCGTCACGCACGTTACGTTTTCTGTCCTCGGGTTCAAAGTGACTGGTCGAGATGTCAGCTCCGGTCGTTTGCGTTGCCATGACCCACCAATGCCCGTCATTGGCGCTGTGCTCAAGCCGGGTAGCGATAGTCATTCACGGCTCCCCCAGGATATGACGGAACCGGTCAAAGCGATTGTTCCGTAATTGTCATCCAAGTGGCAGGGTTAAACAGGCCGTGCCTCTGGATAATACGACATTCGCGATAGCTGTAAACCGACCCTCTGTAGCCGCTCAGCCAGTGATTTTGGTTCCTGAGGTGCGGATCGTCCGCTCATCTTTCCCGCGTGTACAGCGTCACGGTATAAGACGATCCGCGCGAAGCTGCTCGAATAACGCGTAAAAGGCCTCGTCGGTCGACTGATATGCCGTAAAGCCGAGCCGCCGGCTCTTTGACATATCCGTAACCACTTCAATAGGGCGGCCAAGATCGGCATCGGTGTGCCAGGGAGATGCTAGACGCCACAAATTCGGTTCGGCCAGACCAGCACGCTCCGCCATCGCCCGCCAGATATCAGCGTCATCTGCCATCTGCTCTTCCAGTGGTCGGACGGCTCCATCAAAAGGCTCTGCCTCGAGGCCGAACCAGTCTGCTATCCGGCTCCACATCCACTGCCAGCGAAATACATCGCCGTTGACCACGTTGAAGTCCTCGTTGTGGGCAGCTTTGGTCTCCGTTGCCCATAGCAGATGCCGCGCCAGTTGCCCGGCGTCGGTCATGTCGGTCAGGCCGTTCCACTGTGCGGTAGACCCGGGGAAGACGAACGGCCGACCCGTATCTCGGCACAGGGAAGCATAGACCGCCAGGGTGGTTCCCATGTTCATGGCGTTGCCCACCGCCTTGCCGATGACTGTATGGGGACGATGTACGCTCCAGGTAAAACCATCGCGCTGCGCCGCTGCGAACAGTTCATCTTCCTGAGCATAGTAGAAGTTCTCGACATCGAGCCGACCTTGCTCCTCGCGGAAGGGTGTTTGAGGCAAGGTCCCCTTCCCGTATGCCTCAAACGGGCCCAGGTAATGTTTGAGCCCGGTGACCAGCGCGACGTGGCGGGAGCTTGATGCTTTCGGCAAGCCGGCGAGCAGGTTTCGAACCATGGCAGCATTCACCCGGATGTTTTCCGCCTCGCTGTCCTGACGCAACCACGTGGTGATGAAAACCGCCTCAGGGTCGATCTGCGCGAGTGCCGCAGAGGTAGCCTGCGCATCCTGCAGGTCGGTGGGGATGGGAAGTACACCGTGCTGCTCGACCGGGCGCCGGGACAGACCGTAAACAGCCCAGCCCTGCTCGACCAGCAATGCAGCCGTCGCACTTCCCACTATGCCGCTAGCGCCAACTACCAACGCGACCTTCGCCATGATCATCACCTTCGTCTCGTTCAAGAGCAACTCAACTAGGCACGATGCGCATTTCGTTCTAGACGGCACCAAATAGGTCACTAGGCACCAAAAGGTAACCAGTCATGCTACCCGGAACCCCTGAAGAAGAATGGCGCGAAGACTGCGCTCCACGCCGGGTGCTGTCACTCTTCGCGACCAAATGGACCAGCATGGTGCTGCACACTTTGCATGCGCGGCATGGTGGCGCTTGCCGCACTGGTGCCTTGCAGCGCAGCCTTCCCGGCATTTCGAAGAAAATGCTGACGCAGACGCTACGCGACATGGAAGATGTCGGCTTGATCAGCCGTCATGTCCTAAGCGAAATCCCGCCGGCGGTCGAATACCGCCTAACGGCCTTGGGGACACGGTTCGTGGAACCGGTGGAACTGCTCTATGAATGGGGGCGCGACAATCCCGATGCCCTCGATCAGCTCGGCACCAGACCAACGAGCAGACGAAACTGACACCTTCAGTCGCAGATTGAGCAAGGTCGCTAATCATGGCCACAAATCGGAAATCATCGCGGTACGGATGGTCGAGTTTCGCGCCACCACCTTTGCTGTGCGAACCCGTGGCCATCGCTGCGACCCTTTCAGGACCCACGGCGGCCAGAATCTGATCCTCAGGTGCAAGACCGGGCCCTCTCGGAACAAAGTTCGCTCATGCTTGTGCGCATTCTTGCGTGCCCCGCGATGCGCTGAACTTTCTTCGCGGAATCCTGTTAGTGAAGCCGTACGCCTCTGATGGCCGCAGATCATACCGCGACGCGACTAGCCTTACACGCCTGCGGCTGATGCGTCAGAACCCTCTGCAATCGACAATACCTCCATGCAATGACCGGCGCGAAGATAACGACCTGCAGATCGACAGCGGTGACCGCGCGCAGGCGATCCGCCGCCACCGTGAACCGGGCGACGCGGTCACGCTGCGATTGTGACCGCGACACCAGGCTCAGCCATGCGCCATTGCTCTTGAGTGCATTGGCGAGCCGCTGCAGCATCGGCTCACGGGCGCGCTGAAGGACATCTGGATTGACCGCGTCTGCACGCAGACGCGCCACCACGGCTTCGATCGCATGGCGGGTTTCCGAAATGTCAGTGGCCTCGATCAACGCGTTGACCTGAAAATACCCGTAGTCCTTCCAGACATGGCAGACCCTGGAAAGCGTCAATCACGATCGGCAGTACCACCGATCTGCCGACAGCGAGCGCCCACGCAATCACATCCACGCTCTGCGGGGCTGCGGAGGATGGCCGCTCGGTCTTCTAGACCGTCGACCAGAGCAGCGACGATGGTACCCAAAGGGCGCCCAGGCCGACCTAGCGCGCTCGAATGACGAATGCACGCGCCACTCACACGGTCGCCATGTCATAGACCACGACTTTGGCCCAAAGGTGTTCGCAGGACTTGACGAACTGTTGATGGACCGGATGCTCCTGGTAGGTCTTCTGGTCTTGCACGTTATCAAAAAACATCAGCTCCGAAACATCGTAACTGGCATCCACGACATCACGGCTTTCGGTACCGGCGGGAACGCCAATTTCCAGCCTTCGAATAACCGGAATATTCCGCAAGGTCCGCAGGCCTGCGATAAGTTGTTCGCGATCCTTTTGCGATCCGGGGCGCTTCAGCCAGAAGAACACGTGATGCACAAGTGCGGGTGACGCCAGCGTCGTGCCCGTCTGCGCCGGCGAAGACGTGGATGAAAGGGCGATCCCCGTACTTCCCAAAGCGATCATCGCCGCAAGTTCCCTTCTGCTCGTTTCCATGATGCGATTCTCCGTAGTTGACCGCTCGCCCACCTGCAAAAACGTTATCTCGCGGTGGGAAAGGCGATGGAATTGCGCTTGATGATTGCGTGATCAAAAACTTCGTCGCTGATCTCGGGCTGCGATCTGGCCAGTGCCGTTATCAGGCATTGCGCCGCGCGGAACGCCATCTCCTCGACAGGTTGCCGCACGACCGTCAGCGGCGGCCAGATGCGTGATGCCAGAATGGTGTCGTCGAAGCCGGTGACGGTCAGATCCTGGGGCAATTGCAGCCCGGCATGATGCGCCTGGGCCACGACTCCCGCCGCAAGATCGTCGCTGCTGCACAGGACCGCCGTCGGCCGGTTCGGTTGGCGAAACAGCGTCTGCGCGGCGAGCTTGCCCGCATCGTAATCGAACTCGCCATGCCGCACGACCAGCTCCGCATCCTCGGGAATTCCCGCCTCGTGCAGTGCGGCCCTGAAGCCGTCGAGCCGGGCAGCGACCACGCTGTAACGATCTGGCCCCGCGACATAGGCAATGCGCCGGTGGCCACTGGCGATGACCTGCTGCGTGATCGAGAGCATCGCGGCGCGATTGTCGATCCGCACCGTCGTGACACCGGGCATGGCAGTGCCGGTGGCGATTGCCGCCATGGGAACGCCCAACTCTGTTATTCTGCGCGATCCACTGAGCTGCTCGGCGAAAGGCGGGATGACCAACAAGGCGTCGGCACCCGAGCGCACGAGTTCTCCCGCCATGCGCTCAGCCTCGTCGCGGCTGACGCCCTCGCCCTCGCGCAGGATCAGTTGCAGCCCGTGGGCATTGGTGGCGCGCAAGGCTCCCACGAGTACGGCATCGAGGAAGGGCGTCCGCCGGTCGCTATAGAGCAGTCCGACCGTGGTCGCCCGCGCCTTCGACAACTGCCGGGCGGCCAGATTGGGTACATAGCCCAGCTCCGCAATAGCGGCGCGGACAGTTGCCACCGTAGCGGCGCTGGCACGTCCGGCACCGTTGATCACGTTCGACACGGTCATCGCGGATACGCCCGCGCGCTGTGCCACGGCTCGGATCGTCACCCCTGCTTCGCTTCGCCTCGCCATCAGATCCTTGTCTCCATATCCTCCGATAGCGTGTTTTCAGCCCCTTCGCAGCGCTGAAATCCCGGCTGGCCTGTGTCCTCGTCAGATGGTTCCAGCCTTGAGCCCTTTCACGGCGTGATCGACGGCGCGCGCCGTCAGCGCCATGAATGTCAGCGACGGATTGACGCAGGAAATCGATGCCATCTGGGCACCGTCGGTGACGAAAAGGTTGGAGGCGTCATGGGCCTGGCTCCATTTGTTGAGCACGGACGCGCGGGGATCGTCGCCCATCCGCGCGCCGCCCATCTCGTGGATGGCGTCGCCCGGCACATGCTCCCTCACCTTGCTCTCGACGTTCGTGAGCCCGGCCGCGCGCAGCATCTTTTCACCCTGCTCACGGGCATCCGCCATCATGCGCAGTTCGTTGTCGCGGAAGGTGACATCGAACCGCATCAGCGGAAGGCCGAAACGGTCCGCCTTGTCCGGGTTCAGGGAAACGCGATTATCCTCGTAAGGCAGGCATTCGCCGAACGCGCCCATCTGGAATTTCCAGCCACTGTAACGACGCATGCCCTCCTTCATCGATGCGCCAAAGCCAACCGGCTTCGAAGGCTCGCGATAGGCGCCGCCCTGATACCCATAGCCGCGCCGGAAACCGAGATCTTCGTCCTTGCCGTTGTTGCGAAAGCGCGGAACGTAGATACCGCCGGGGCGTCGGCCATATTCGATGAATTCCTCCATGCCGGGAATATCGCCCTTCACGCCGACGCGGAAGATATGGTCCATCACATAACGGCCCAGCGTGCCGCTGGTATCGAAGTGGCTTCGCTCGCTGCCCTCGGCACGCGAGTTCATCAGGATCTGCACCGAGCCAAGCGTGGAGGCATTCAGGAAGACGACCCGGGCGTGTACGACTTCCGCCTGCCCGGTCCTGGCATCGATGAAGCGGACGCCGGTCACCTTCTTCGTAGCCGGATCGTATTCGAGGTTGGTGACGACGGCGTCGCTCCGCAGCACCAGGCGTCCCGTCGCGCGGGCTGCCGGCAAAGTGACCGCCTGGGTCGAGAAATAGGCCCCGAACGAGCACCCATTGCCGCACTGGTTGCGCACCTGGCACTTCGAGCGGTTCTGCTCGGGCTTGTCCTCGGTCATGTTGGACAGGCGGGCATTGATCATCTTGCGACCGGGGAACGCGGTTTCCAGCTTCCCCTTCATCCATTCCTCGGCGATGTTCATCGGCATCGGCGGCTGGAATTCGCTGTCCGGCAGATAGTCGAGGTTTTCGCGCGATCCCGATACGCCGATATACTTCTCTACATAGCTGTACCAGGGTACCAGATCGTCATAGCCGATAGGCCACTCGCCGCCGATGCCCTCGCGCTTGTTCGCTTCGAAATCCGCCGCGCTCCAGCGGAAGCTCCACCGTCCCCAGATCAGCGACTTGCCGCCGACAGCCGCCGGACGGATCCAGTAGAACTTGCTGCCACCCTCGTAATCGTAGGGGTTCAACCGGTCGTTGTTGTAAAAGGCCTGGTTGCTTGGCGCGACATAGCCGTGCTGGGCGATGAAGTAGTCGCTTTCCTTCAGGCCGTCCGGCATTATGTTGCGGGCGGGCACTTCGTAGGCGGGCTTGCCGTCATAGGTGTATCCCTCGCCATGCTCGACCATGTGCCCGCGATCGAGCATCAGCACGCGCAGACCCTTTTCGGTCAGTTCCTTGGCGGCCCAGCCTCCGCTGATGCCCGAGCCGATGACGATCGCATCGAACCTGTCCGTAGTAGCCATCGTGATCCTCTCCCCGATCTATGGTCTGAAGTGCGCTCAGAACCTGAGGGCGCTGAGCGTTTCGAAGCTCTTGGTGATGTCGGGCAGGTATGGTGCGGGCGACTGGTCGTTCTCGACATAGAAGTGCCGCGCCCCGGCCAGACCGTTGAGCTTGAAGATGGAGGCGAAATCGATCGTCCCGGCGCCCACGGACGTCATACTGCGATCGGCTTTCATGTCCTTGACGTGATAGGCGTAGATGCGCCCGGCCAGGCTGCGGATCAGGGCCTGGGGATCCTGCCCGGCATGGATCGCCCAGTAGAGATCGAGTTCGATCTTCACGAGCGCAGGGTTGCAGGCCTTCACCAGGCTGTCGAACAGGCTGACGCCGTCCGGCTTAACCGTGAATTCGAAGTCGTGGTTATGGTAGGCGAAGCCCAGTCCCGCTGTCTTCAACTGCCCTGCGACGCGGTTGATATTGACGAGTGCGGCATCCCATGCCGCCGCGCTGCGATACTTGTCCACCATATAGGGCAGCACGACCGTCTCCGCGCCCAGCGTCTTGGCCATGGCGACGCTGGCGTCGAACTTGTCCAGCAGCGCGTCGTAGCCGACATGGATGGATGGCGCCTTCAGGCCCAACCGGTCCATCGTCTTGCGCAGCAGGGCATGGTCCATGGTATCGTAGCCGCCGCCGCCGAATTCGACTTCCCGGTAGCCGACTTTCGCGACCTTTTCGAGCGTCGCTACCGGATCGGCCGAGAACAGTTCACGCACCGTATAGAGTTGCAGGCCGATGCTGCGGATCTGCGCGGCACGGGCGATACCGGCGAGGAAAGGCTGCGACGCCAGCGCTGCGACGCCGCCAGCGCCCAACATCAGGGAACGACGATTTACGATCATGCCGAATAAACCTTGTTGACTTGGGAATAGGGAAAGGCGCCGTTGTATTCGCCTGGGACGGGCAAGTATTCGCGCTCCTGCGTGATGCCGATCTCCGAGGTGTAGTACCCCACCACGACCATCTGCCGGAACGCCTTGAAGAACTCCTCTCCATCAGGAAGTTCGTCGTTCATCGCCAGGGTCAGCAGGGCGTCCTGCTGCTCGGGCTTGGCCTTTACAGCCGGAAGTCGATAGTCCTGCCAGCTGCGCGCATCGATTTCCGCCAGACCGGACAGGATCGGCTCGCGATCTTCGGCCACGGCCCAGTCGGCAAGCAGCTTTTCGATATACATCGGCACGCCCGCCGCGATCGCGCCGGGGGTCTCGGTGGTCGGGATGATCCTCTCGCACAGCACCGTCATCAGCGCGCGTTGGTAGGGCGTGAAGACCTGGAGGCTGGGAACGCCCTGGTCGATCACCGGGATGGCGGCTGCGGGTGCGAGCCCCGCGGCACGGGCAAGCGGAGCGAATACCTGGGCACCGAACAGGGCGACCATGCCCGCAAGCGCGTTTCTGCGATCCATTATCGTGCTCCCCCCTTGAGATCCTGAGCGATAGCCTCTTCCGGTAACGGACGAACCCAGATGTTGCGGAAGGACACCGGCGAATCGTGGTCCTGCAACTGGATCGGCGCCTTGTCGCCATGCGCCTGATATTGGGCGACCTTGCGCCAGGCGGTGGTGCCCAGCATGGCCTGATGGTTCTGCACGAGCACGCCGTTCAGCAATACCGTGACATAGGCCGGGCGGCGCAGTCCGCCATTCGCATCGAAGCGCGGACGTTCGAAGATGATATCGTAGCTCTGCCATTCCCCCGGCGGGCGCGAGGGATTAACGAGCGGCGGCTTCCAGGCATAGACCGCGCCCACAGTGCCATCGGCATAAGTCGGGTTGCGATAGCTGTCGAGGATCTGGACCTCGTAGCGCTGCATGAACCAGATCCCGCTGTTTCCACGGTCCTGGGATGTCTTTGCCGGCGGATTGGGTGAGCGGAATTCCAGATGCAGCTGGACGTCGCCAAACTCCTGCCTGGAAATCAGGTTGTTCTCGCCGCCGCTTTGCGCTCGGGAGGGGACGGTCATGACGCCGTTCTCGACCTTCCACGGGCTGCGTTCGCCGCGCCACGCGTCGAGCGAAGTGCCGGAGAACAGCACCACGGCATCGGATGGCGCGCCACCGGAAGCAGGTTTTGGCGTCACTACCGCCGGCGCTGGGCGATCCGGGTCATGCACATGCCACTGGCCGCCCGGCAGCATCGGCGTGTCCTTGAAGCCCGGCTTGTCCTGTGCCTCCAGCAGCGTGCAGCCGACGATACCACTCGCCAGCACTAGGCCGATAGGGATGTACTTCATCCTCTGGTTCCCTTCTTCAGGTTTTATCGATGGCCCGATAGGCAGCGATCAATCGCTCCTCGCCCTCGCGGCCCGCGAGCGAATTGCCGTGCTCCATGCCGATCACGCCGGTGTAGTTGCTGCCACGCAGCCAGCGCACGATATTGGCGTAGTTGATTTCGCCGGTGCCAGGTTCCTTGCGGCCGGGGTTGTCGCCGAACTGGATATAGCCGACTTCCGCCCAGCAGGCTTCGAGCGTCGGGATGAGGTTCCCCGACTGGATTTGCTCATGGTACAGATCCGCCAGAATCTTCACGCCCGGACTGTCGGCTCCGCGCGCAACCGCATAGCCCTGCGCGATCGACTGCATGAATACGCCGGGGTGGTTGGTCCGGGTGTTGAGCGGCTCCATCACCAGCGCAAGCCCATGCGGCGCAACGATGTCTCCGGCGCGGCGCATGCAGTCTATGATGCGCCCGGTCTGGATCGCTTCGGGCACCTTGCGGTCCATGAAGCCGGTGACCACCGTCATGTGCCTGGCATTCAGCCGCTTCGCGACTTCGATCGAGCTACGGATATCGGCCAGGAAGGCATCCCGGTCGGCATCGTCGTTGCTGCCCAGGACCGGCCGGAAATCGGCCCACTTCGGCATACTGGCGACGAAGACGCCCATGGTCATGTTCCGCTGCGACAAGGCGCGGGCCATGGCTTCCTGCTCGGCGACCGTCCGCTTGCGCGCTTCGTTGTCCTCCCAGGCGCGAAAACCCTGGTCAGCGGCGAACGCGATCTGTTCGAGCAGAGCGCCCCGGCTGGCGAAGCTTCCCTCGTGCGGGGCGTAGCCCAGCGAGAAGTGCGCGGCGTTGGAACCGCCTTCCCCGCCGGCGTTCCGGGCCGCCGCCGACAGGGCCGGGGCAGCGGCGGCGGCAAGGCCGGTGGCGATCATGGTGCGTCTCGTCAGGCTCATGCCGCGCCCTCCGCCAAGCGAGCGGTTCGGCGCCCGGAGCGCCTCTCCGCCAACCAGATGGCACCGAATACCAGAAGCAGCGTCAGCGGCACGAACGCCAGGCGGGCGAAGGATTGCGACGCGGCGGCATCCTCCACGGCGCGCAATGCGGCACCGCTCATCCGGGTGAAGGCCTCTGGCCCGCCGGCAATCTCCACTTTCGCCTCATCGAACATCTCGCCCAGACGCGGCAGCACGAAGAAGCTGGCAAGCGCACCCGCCGATCCCACCAGCCCCAGCGCCCACGAATCTCCGCGCGGATAGCGCTCGGCAACGGAAGCCAGCATGGTCGGCCACATCGCGCAGACGCCGAGCCCCCAAACGGTCGAGGCAAGGATCGCGGAAACCGGCGACTGGGCCTGTGACAGGAGGAACAGGCCGATGGCCGCCAGCAGGCTCGACACCCAGAGCAGCCCTGGATTGGAGAGGCGTCCGGCAATCCGTCCGGCAAAATGGCGGAACACGAACATCAGCGCGCTGACGTAGACCAGCAGCAGGATGCCGCGCATTCCCACCCGATTGCTGAGAGCGACGTCGATCCACTGGCCCGGCGCCAGTTCCGACGAAGCGGTGAGGAACATCGCGCCGAACCAGACGAAGAAGCTGGGACGGCGCACCACCTCCAGCATCATGTCCTTCGTCGTCCGGTCACCGGCGGCGGCGGGGGGCTCGGGGAATCGGGTCGTCGCGCCGATCAGGATGACGCCGAGCGCGGGCAGGAACACCAGCGCCATGATCGCCTGCCAGGGCATCAGCGGCGCCAGTAACACTCCGGCCAGACCGCCGACGATAAGTCCGCCGGGATACCAGGCATGAAGGACATTCAGGCGATGCGTCGTGTCTTCGGGATAGAGCCGGGCGGTCAGCGGATTGATCGAGGCTTCGGCAAAACCCCAGCCGATGCCGCTCAGCAGCATCCCCAGCCACACCACCTGATAGACCGCCATGCCGGTTGCGAACAGGCCGGCCGTGACGATCAGCGTCGTGCCGATCAGGAAAGCCACGCCGCAGCCGATCAGCACCCGGCGGATACCGATCCGGTCCAGCACGGCGCTGACCACGAAAACGGTGATCGAAAAGCCCAGGAACGCCGAACCCAGCGCTGCGCCGATCATCTCGCCCGCCGCGATCGGCGCGATGGGATCAATCCATCCCGCCTTGAGGCTGCTTGCGACGGCGGCGCGCAGGGATGCGCTCATGGACGCCGTGAAGAGCGCCAGAACGCTCAGCCAGAATAGTCGTTGCCGGTTTACGCCCGTCATGTCCGATCCTCTTCCCCCTAGCCTCTTATGCCCCGCCTGATGTTTCCGATCGGGGGCGTGCGTGCTCCGCTGTCAGGTCAGTCCCAACCAGCGGCGGTTGTTGGCCGGGTCACCGCCCCCCGCAAAATCGTCGAAGGCACGTTCCGGCCTGCGGATCATGTGCGCTTCGATGAAGGGGGCACCTTCGCGCGCGCCGTCTTCTGGATGCTTCAGGCAGCATTCCCATTCCAGCACCGCCCAGCCCTCGTAACCGTACTGGGTGAGGCGCGAGAAGATGCCGGTGAAGTCAACGTGCCCGTCTCCTAGTGAACGGAACCGACCGGGGCGATCGATCCAGTCGGCATAGCCGCCATAGACGCCAGCCCGCCCCGTGGGATTGAACTCCGCATCCTTCACATGGAACATCTTGATGCGCTCGTGATAGATGTCGATGAACTGGAGGTAGTCCATCGCCTGCAACACGAAATGACTGGGATCGTAGAGGATATTGGCGCGGCGATGGCCGCCCACCGCATCCAGGAATCGCTCGAACGTCAGCCCGTCATGCAGGTCTTCGCCGGGATGGAGTTCGTAGCAGAGATCGACGCCCTCTTCATCGAAAGCGTCCAGGATCGGACGCCAGCGACGCGCCAGTTCCGCGAATGCGTCTTCCACCAGTCCCGCCGGACGCTGCGGCCAGGGATAGACGAAGGGCCAAGCCAGCGCTCCGGAAAATGTCGCATGTGCCGCAAGCCCAAGACGGCGGCTCGCCCTGGCCGCCAGTTTCAGTTGATCGACGGCCCAGGCCTGGCGCTCTGCGGGCTTGCCGCGCAGTTGCGCCGGGGCGAAGTTGTCGAATGCCGTATCGTAGGCGGGGTGAACCGCGACCAGCTGCCCTTGCAGGTGCGTGGACAGTTCCGTGATCTCCACGCCTGCCTCCCGGCAGCGCCCGGCCAGTTCGTCGCAGTAGTCCTGGCTTTCCGCGGCCAGCGATAGGTCCATGCAGCGCGGATCGTTGCTGGGCACCTGGATGCCCTGGTATCCCGCCTGCGCCATCCACCGCGCGGCATTGTCCAATGTGTCGAACGGCGCATCGTTGCCCATGAACTGCGCCAGGAATACTGCCGGACCCCGCATGGCCTTGCCGTCCCCTTACTTCAGGCTTTTGAGATAAGCGATGATCGCCGCGCGCTTGGCCGGATCGGGCGTGCCGATGGGCATGCGCGTGCCGGGCACTTTCTTGGCCGGTGCCGCCAGGAAGCTGTCGAGGCTCTGATCGTCCCAGCGCAGCTTGGCGCCCTTGAGCGCCGCCGAATAGTTGAACCCGGCAGCCGAAGCCGCCTGACGGCCCGAAACACCGTTGAGATTAGGCCCAATGCCGTTCTTACCGCCCTTGTTCACGGTATGGCAGGCTTTGCAGGCGTTGAATGCAGGCGGCGCGGCCTGCGCTGCGACAGATTGCGCGCAAAGGGGTAATGCGAACATGGCCGCAACAAGTGCAGTGGTCTGTGTTCGGATGAGGGCTGCTGTCATGCGCATCCTCGACTCTCCATCGATTTTCTTATTGCTTAACGTTTACCGGTAAATCATAGCAGATCAAGGCCTGAAATAAGGGCTGGGTGTGGATTGGGAAAAAGGGAGAGGGACATGTCACGCACCTTGCGTCTTGCCATGGCCGGAGGCGGCGAAGGCGCATTCATCGGCGCGGTTCACCGCGCGGCAGCCGCGCTCGACGGAGACTGGCGACTGGTCGCCGGCGCGTTCAGCAGCGATCCGGACCGCAACCGACGATCCGGGGAAACGCTGGGCATCGAACCCGCCCGTACGTATCCGTCGCTGGACGCATTGCTCGCGGCGGAAGCGGCTTTGCCAGCCAACGAGCGTGTCGATGCGGTGGCGATCGTCACGCCCAACCACCTCCACGCACCCATGGCCATTGGCGCGCTGGATGCGGGCTTCCACGTCTTCTGCGAAAAACCGATGGCCCTCAACATGGAGGAGGCACGCCTGATCGCACAGGCCGCGTCCCGATCCGATCGCTACTTTGGCCTCGCCTTCACCTATAGCGGCTACCCCCTGGTGGAAGAAGCCCGCGTGCGCGTGGCGCGCGGCGACTTCGGCAGGATCCGGCTGGTACAGGTGGAATACGCGCAAGGCTGGCTCAGCAAGGCGATAGACCGGGAAGGCAACAAGCAGGCGGAATGGCGAACCGACCCGCTGCGCGCCGGCCTGGGCGGCTGCCTCGGCGATATCGGCACCCATGCCTTCCATCTGGCGGAACATGTCTCGGGATTGCAGGTGCAGGAACTCTGTGCCGACCTTTCCACCTTCGTTCCCGGTCGACTGCTGGACGACGATGTCAGCGTCCTGCTGCGCCTCGATGGCGGAGCGCGCGGTGTCCTCAAGGCTACCCAGGTGGCAGCGGGTGAAGAGAACGGACTGAAGCTGAGAATCCACGGCGAACATGGTGGACTGGAATGGGCTCAGATGGAGCCAAACACTCTCAAATTGCGCTGGCTGGACCGTCCGGCGGAAGAAATCCGCGCAGGTGGACCGGGTCTGGCGGAAACCACAATGCGACTTTTGCGTACACCGGCAGGGCATCCGGAAGGCTACATCGAAGCTTTCGCCAACCTCTACCGCGCCTTCGCGTCGCAAATCTTGAGCGGCGGCGGGGCGGCTAGCCATGCCGCGTTTCCCACGGTCGATGCAGGCCTGCGGACGATGGCCTTCGTAGAGAACGTCGTCGCCAACAACGCATCCACCGTGAAATGGACAAAGCTCTCTGACGAATGACGTTGGAACCGGCACCAAGCCGGTTCGAGCGACTGTGCGGCAGATGTCGCGAGCCGCCCGGATCACCCCGCCGGCCCGAGTGCCTGGTACATTCGGTTGACGGTCTGGCCTTGAGTACGGACAGTTAATTCTGGGCCAGCGAGCTGCTCAGCAGATCCGGCCGATGAAGTGCCAAGATAGCGAGGGACCCACCCCCAGCGTTGTCGGTCGTACGCGGTACAAGCTTACGAGGGCACCAATTCGTGAGCTCCTGTCGGGCGATGCCCAATCTTCGGGCGCTCTATGAAGCTACATCTCGGTTGGGCTGCTGCCTCAAAAGCCACCAGTCTATCCCGACGCTATTTTGCCGTTCAGGTGCTAATTTCGCATCCCTTAGGTCCGGAAAGTCAGCTGCCTCGAAGGCTTTCGGCCAGATCGAGGAGTCGTTGGGGGCAAAGCCACCGTTAGTAGTTTGACAGAATTTGTCGCGTGGTGATGACAAACGCCGCCGACAAACCCACGAAAGCAAGACGCAGCAGTGCGCAATGGAAGAGACTTCTGTCAACGCAGGCCATGAAGGGCCATTTCCAAGCCCAGAAACAGCAGGAAGATCAGGAAAAGTCGGCGGAATAGCTGAGGGCTGATCCGTGTCCGGATCAACTGCCCGGCTGCCATGCCGAGGAGCGCGGGAACGACCGCAAGCGTCGAACTTAGCAGGTTCCCGACCGGCAATGCATCATGCCAGAACAGCCCGATCGCAAGCGCTATCGTCGACACGGTGAACGAAAGACCCAGCGCCTGCACCAGATCGTCGCGCTCCAGATCAAGCGACTGGATGTAGGGCACGGCCGGTATCACGAACACGCCCGTCGCACCCGTAACCACTCCAGTAGCGAGCCCGACCGCCGGCGACAGCCACGGCTCCCATTTAGGAGAAACGCGAAGAGACCTGGCCAGCAGCGTATATGCCGCATAGATCATCAGGGCGATGCCAAGGGCCGTCGTCGTAAGGTTGGCCTGCCCGCCCGTCAGCACCTCAGAGCCGAGGACCGTCCCGATAATGATCGTCAGCATCATGGGCCAAAGGCGGCGGATGAGCGTCCCGTATTTCGCGCGTCCCAGAAGCTGCCAGACGTTGGTGACGAGCGATGGCACCAGCAGCAGCGCAGCAGCAGCCAGCGGCGATAGCAGCGATCCCAGCACGCCCATGGCCACCGTGGGCAACCCCATGCCCGTCACGCCCTTGACGATGCCCGCGGCAAAGAAGGTCGTGATGATCACGGCGACTATAGGGAATGAATGGTCAGACATGCGTGTGGGGTAGCGACCGCTCTGCGCCTGACAATGCGGGAGGCCCAAACTGTGGCTTCGGCTGGAGCGAAGGCAGGAAACACGCTAGGAGACTGCCATGCGCTTCGACCTGACCGACCTTCGCCTGTTTCTCGCGGTGGTGGATGCTGGGAGCATCACCCATGGTGCCGCCGAAATAGGCTTGTCCCTTCCAGCGGCCAGTGAACGGCTCCGCGACATGGAAGCAACCGGGGAAGTAACCCTGCTCAATCGCGGGCGCCGCGGCATAGCGCCAACGCAAGCCGGAGAGATGCTGGCACATCATGCCCGCACGATCCTGCACCAGATGGCGCAGATGCGGGGCGATATTGGCCAATATGCCAAGGGGTTGCGCGCTTCGGTTCGCATCTTCGCGAACACCGCCGCCATTGCCGAGTTTCTACCCAGGAGACTGGCGCCCTGGATGGCGAGCCACCCTCAGATCGACATCGACCTGAAGGAGCGGCAGAGCGCCGACATTGCGAGAAGCATCGCCGCAGGCTTCGCCGAAATCGGCGTGCTGTCAAGCACGATCGAGACAAGTGATTTGACCTTGCGGCCGTTCGCGATTGATCGCCTTGTTGTCGTTGCGGCCAAGAGCCATGGGCTGGCAGAACAGACGCGGGTGAGGTTCGGCGACCTTTTCGGGCATCATTTCATCGGCCTGACGGGCGGGGCGCTGCAGGACCATATCGACGGGCATGCATCGCGCGCCGGGGCAAGGTTGAAGATGCGGGTTCGGCTCCGCAGCTTCGATGGCATCTGTCAGATGGCGGGTGCCGGGGCGGGCGTCGGGATCGTCCCTGAATCTGCCGCGCGACGTTACCGCCGATCAATGGATATTGCGATCATCCGCCTGAATGACGACTGGGCCACTCGCCATCTGTCAGTATGTATACGTAACGAAAGCGAACTCACACCGCCCGCCCGGGCACTTTTCGATCATCTGTCACAAGTGAGCGAATAGCTTCCGGTTGCCGCCGACCTTGTGTGGACGCTCACCGCTAAAATCGCGACCCACATGCAGACCGTGCGCTAATCAGGCAGGTGTCGACGTCGATCGCGGGTAGCAGGACAAGATGGGTTCATAGCAGGTTTCCGTTCTGCGATCTGCCCGTCAGAAATCCATGCTTGCCGAGAAACGCACCTGCCGTGCCAGGCCGACATAGAAGACCGTGCCGCCGGTGGACCAGTACCGCTCGTTGGTGATGTTGTCACCATTGACGCGCAGCGTTACCGCGCGGTCGTCGGCAAGGCGCAGCTTGTAGTTGGCGCCAACACTATAGGTGGTGAAGCCGGGCATGACATAGAGGTTGCGCGCATCGGCATAGCGCATTCCTGTATAGTACATGCCCGCGTTGATGCCGAAGTCCGGCAGGATCGGCGGACGGTACTCCACAAAGGCGGAGCCGGACCAGCGGGGCGTGTTGTCCACGCGCCGCCCATCCTGCAGGGCGCTGCCGGTCTGCTCCTGAACGGCGCGAAGGTACTGGCCCGAAAGCGCGACGGACACGGTCCGGGTCAGATTGCCCTGCACTGCCGCCTCCACGCCCTCATGCCGCGCGCGACCGTTGGTTACGAACGTGTTGGTCGGGATATCGGTGTAGCTCAGGCCGCGATCGATATTGAAATAGGCCAGGCTGGCCAGGGCGCCCAGCACTTCCACGCGGGCGCCCGCCTCGATCTGCCTGCTGACTACGGGCGGCATGATCGAGCCTTGGTTCACCGTGCCGTCTGGCGCCGTGCCCGCACTTTCCAGCCCCTCGATATAGGTAAAATAGAGGCTGCTTTTCGGCGCCGGCTTGAACACGACGCCCCCGGTCGGCGTCCATGCCGTCATCCGGGTACGGCCGGAGCCATCGCGGTTTTCGGTATCGTAGAGGACCCGGCGCACACCGCCGATCAGCAGCAGCTTCTCTCCGATATGCGCCGTGTCCAGAACGTAGAAGCCGGTATCGATGTTCACGCTGCCCGGCAGCGTGCGCACCGAGGTAAAGTTCAGCGCGTCAAAATCGATCGGGCGCGGGTTGTAGATGTTCTGCTGCGTGGCCGGCGTATTGGCCGTGGAGGCATAGTTGCGCTGGTGCTGGTCGTCCTGCACCTGCCGGTTGCGCGCGGCACCGATAAGCAGTTCGTGGCGGATGCCAAACGTATCCAGCCGACCCGCGATCTCCGCGCGGGCATACTCGTTGCGATAGCTCTGGTCCGGCGTGTAGTTGCCCGTTATCCGCCCGGCGCCTGCCGTCACCGAGGCGGCATTGGTGAAGCTGAAATCGGCGCGGCTGCGCTGGCGCCGCGAGGTAGCCAGGCCACCTTCCACGCGGACGGACCAGTCGCGGCCCAGCACATAGTCGGCGCGGCCCAGCACGTTGGTGGACCAGGTGCGGTAGGGGGCGTTGACCGGCGCATAGCGGTTGCGCGGGTTGGGGATTACATCGCCCAGCAACTGGAAAGCCGAGAGCGAAATGCCACCCGGCTCGTCCGTCGCGCGGCGGTAGTGCTCAACATCGAGCTTGAGGGAGAGCCTGTCTGTTGCCTGCCAGTCGAACGCGCCGCTGGCCAGGTAGCGGTGGCCGTTGATGCCGTCGATCGGTGTCTCGACGTGGCTGGCATAGCCGTTGAGGCGCACGCCGAACTGCCTGTCGGGCCCGAACTTGCGCCCGACATCCACGCCCGCGCCGACGCTCCCTTCGGCGTCGCCGTTGACGTAGACATTTGTCACCGGACGATCGCCAGCGCGCTTGGCCACCACGTTGACGATGCCGGACGGGGTGGCGATGCCGTAATAAAGCGCCGAGACGCCCTTCAACAGCTCCACGCGCTGCTTGTTCTCGATCGGCACGGGGCTGAGATTGATGATCTGCAGCGCGCCGTTCAGGCGATAGTTCGTGCGCGCATTCATCAGGACACCGCGCGAAACGAAGTTGTTGCTGGTGGTGGGACTGGTCGCCTGCTGGGTGACGCCTGGGGTATTGCGCAGCGCTTCCTCCAGCCCGGCCGCGCCTTGGGCGTCGAGCAACGAGCGGGAGATCACCGCGATCGTCGCCGGAGTATCGAGGATAGACTGGTTGCGGAACGCACCGACCTGGACCACGTCCGTCTTGAAGCTGCTCCGCTCTCCGCTAACGACGATTTCTTCGTCCAGCTTGCGCTCGGACTGCCCCTCAGCCGCTGGTCCAGCATCTCCTGCGGCAGCAGCTGCGGCAGAAGCCGCGATCAACCAGTAACTCATGCGCGACCCCCGTATGGCAAACTTTCAGGCGACAGGCCGCCTACACACGATGAGAACGCTTCGCAATAGCATCTCGGCACCTCCCATCCCGCGCGTGGCAAATCTCGGCCGTTGCCCTTATGCGAACTCGGTTGCGGCGTCGGCATTTACCTCGTTAACGATGGAATTTCGCCACGACATACCCCAGCTAAAGTCGTCCTGGGGCGTTACCTGGACCGCGCCGGAGGAAGCGCAAGTCTTCTATACCGGCGAAATCCTGCACTGGCGCGACCATGCCCTGTGGGGCGCCTATGTCGAACCGACGGCGCTGGCCGGCTTCAAGGCCACCCTGCGCGCCACCGCCTTCAACGCAAGGACAATTCTCGGACGCGCCATTTCTACACCCCCAGCCGGGCGGGCACCTTCAGCGGCAGTGAACGGCGCAATCAGCAATCCGGTACTGTCCTCTCGCTTTCACTCGCTCGCTCATTCTGACCATGCGCGGTGCGCAGCCCATTTCCGGAAAGTAGACCTTATTGGCGATGTTGTGCCTCATCGCATGGACGGGCCAGCCCTGCGGCGTTTCTCGTTCGATGTGGGCGTTGAGTAAAGTGTAGGTGGTCAAGGTATCGCCGTCCCCCCTTCAGACGGTTCGATTCCCTGCCATGGTGGAAGCTGAGCAATTGCAAGCTCTGGAGGCAGAGCAGATTACCTCACGGACGCAAGCCTATGCTTGTCTCGGCATGCTCGATCAATGCCATGGTCCGATCATCCAAATTCGGATCACCTTCGGTCATGGTGGCGAGGATCTGCAGCTTTTCGCGGAGATAGACCTTGGCGATCCCGGAACTGCCCATGACGATTGATTGCGTATTGCGGATGAGATCGGCGAGTTTCCCGGTTTGCGCTTCGGGTGAGATGGTGCTCAGGCGTACAGCTTCCGCAGCCTTGCGTGCAGCCTATCAAATTTGGATGAAAACCTCATCTCTCTGATTGAGAGCTTCGCACCCTTCCTCGGTGATCAACCATAAATCCTCAAGATGCACATTGCCCGCTGCATCTAGATGCAATACCGGGCAATCGACGCTGACCACCATGCCCGTGCGCAGGATATGATCGTCTTTGGCGAAGTTCGGGCTGCCATCTTTGAACGCCTCATCCGTATGATAAAGACCAACGCTGTGCGTACCGCAGGCGACCGCCACGTCGTAACCCGCCTGCACAACCGCATCGTGCCCGATGCGGCGAACGTCGGAATAGCTTAGTCCAGGCCGAAGAGCGCTGGCGATGGCGTCATTCGCACATGCCGCCGCCTCCACCATACGCACCACGATAGCTTCGGGCTGTCCGACGAATACCGTCCGCCCGAAATCACCATGATAGCCCGCATAGCTACTGACGGCGTCGATCTGAAAACTGCGGCCTTCGTGCAAGACGCCATCGCGGCGCATCGCCATGCTGTCCGTTGACATGAATAGCGGAATACCGCCTCGCCGGCCCGTAGCCTCGAAAAAGGCGAGGCGCAGGTCTTCGTAAGTGTTGCCCACCCGCATCGAAAGGATCGCCTCGCGCGCAGAAGCGGCGTTGCTGGCTGCAGCATGACGCATCAGGGCGATCTCGGCAGGCGACTTGATCATGCGGATCCAGCGCAGCAATGGCTCGGCGGGGCGACAAGGCCCGTCCATCCCCAGCGCAGCCGCCGCATTCAACGTGTCGACGGAGATGTGTCCGGCATATGGAGCGGCTGCCGCTCTCACTGCCGCAGCGGCAGTCGGGTAAGCAGGACGACGTTCCAGCACGCGCTTCGTCCCGGCGCGGCTGATTGCGTCCAGGGGATCGGGTCTGCCGCCCGGAGCTTCGTTCAGGAAGATCGGCGCAGCGGCGCCCTCCAGTCCATCCGGCGCGGTATACAGCAGAATGCGGACCGGATCTTCACGCGCCACGTCATCCACATCGTGCAGATAGTGGATGAATTGACTGGTGATGAGCACCACCGGTTCATCGGCAGATGCCGGGACCACGGCAAGAACGGCGCCCGACTGCCCCATCGTCACCATCTGCGGCCAGAAACCGGTGGCATGGTAGACGTTCACAGGGTCCGCAAGAACAAGCGCCGATACACCGGCTGCACCAAGCACGCGCTCGGCCTCGATACGGTTCATTAGGGGAGCAAGCGTATTCATAAGCCTCACCAGATTTCCGGTTGCGAACGCGAAGCGGGATCGGCCTCGAAGCAGTTTACCGGCCGCGACAGCCCCAGATTTTCGCGCAGCGTCGATCCTTCGTATTCGCGGCGATAATGGCCACGCTCCTGCAGTATCGGTACGACCATATCGACGAAGTCTTCCAGACCGCCGGGCAGGAAGGGCGCGGAAATCACGAACCCGTCTGCCGCACCGCCCGTTTTCCAGGCAATAAGCGTTTCGGCGACATCCTGTGCCGTGCCCACGATCGTGTGACCGGTCCGCCCGGCCGCAACCCTTCGCGCCAGTTCCGCAATGGCCAATCCCTCACGCTCTGCAAGTTCAAGCACGCGATCGCGTGTGGAATTCTGACCTTCCAGCGCTTCGGCGGGCAGAGGCGGGAGCTGAGCTTGCGGGTCTGCGCCGGACAAGTCGATGTTGCCCAACAGGGCCTCCAGCTTCGCTATCGCAATTCTTGCGGGGATGAGGCTGTCTAACCGGCGCTTCAGATCTTCCGCCTCCGTTCGGGTGCGGCCTATGACCGGAGTGACGGCAGGCATGATCTTGAGGCTGCCCGCGCTGCGGCCAAACCGCTCCAGCTGCGCGTGCATGTCCTTTCGGAATGTTTGCGCCGTGGCGATTGTCGGGTGCGAGGTGAAGATCACTTCCGCGTTCGCAGCAGCGAACTGCTGCCCGGTAGCGGACGCGCCCGCCTGAACCAGCACCGGATGTCCCTGCGGCGGGCGCGGGACCGTCAGAGGACCGGCGACGCGGAAATGGGTGCCCTGATGGTTCACCCCGCTGATCCGGGCCGGATCGGTGTAAACGCCGCTGGCCTTGTCCGCGATGACGGCACCTTCCTGCCAGCTATCCCAGAGCTTGCGGGCCAGTGCGACGAATTCTTCTGCGCGGGCATACCGGTCGGCATGGGCAAGATGCGCATCGAAACCGTAATTGTGCGCTTCGTTTTCCATCGTCGACGTCACGATGTTCCACCCCGCCCGCCCGCCGCTCATGTGGTCGAGCGAGGCAAACCGACGCGCCAGATCATAAGGATGGCTGTACGTGGTGGACGCCGTGCCGATCAGGCCAAGCTTGCTGGTTGCGGCTGCGATCGTGGCGAGCACGACTAGCGGATCTAGCTTGGGCGTCTCCAGCCCGGCAAAGACCGATGCGCCTTTGACCGGGTGGTAACCGACATAGTCCGCCAGAAATACGCCATCGAACAGCCCCTTCTCCGCCGTGCGGCCAAGCGCGCGAAAATAGTCTGCATCGCAAAGGGCATTCTCGGCGGCACGCTCATGGCGCCAGCCTGCGATATGGCCGCCGGTCTGCATGAGGAAAGCAAGCAGTTTCATGACGTCTTTTCGCGCCTCATCAGCAAATTGTGCGTGTTCGATTGACCCGTCCCCGCAGAGGCGACAGGTGGACCACATCGCGTCCATCGGAACGGGCTTTCTAACCAGCACGCCCGCGCGGAATACGCCAATCAGGATTTGTTGAAGGTGATAAGGGGTTCTGATTTCCGAAGCGAAAAAAACCAGTGTTACGGTGCACCCGTCGAACGGCGAATTGATGACAGTCCGCCACAAAAATTGAGAATGCAGAAAACAAAATCCTAATTCTCGCAGGAAGAACGATCTCAAATACTCAGGCCAATAACGGTCAGGGATCGAAATGAGGAAGCAATCATGACCAGCAAGGTGGCGCTTCGCGGCGCCCTTCTTATGTCTTGTGCATCATTTGCAGTAACTGGTTTTTCCGCAAGTGCGCAGGCGCAGGACGATGCCGCACAGACGGCGCCCAGCATGCCGGGCGATATTGTCGTAACGGCGCGCAAGCGTGGCGAGGACATCCTCAAGACGCCGATTTCCGTCACCGCCTTGTCGGGTGAGGATATGCAGCAGCGCGGCGTGCAGTCGATCACCGACTTGTCTTCGTTCACGCCCAGCATGAAAATCGTGTCCAGCGCATCGGGGCGCAACGACCGTTCTTTCCAGCAGGTCATCATCCGTGGCTTCACGCCTTCCAGTGGCACGGTGCAGACGGCATCGATGTTCATCGACGGCGTCCCGGTTTCCACCGCGACTGCGATCCAGACCATTTCCGATCCTGAGCGCATCGAAGTCCTGAAAGGCCCGCAAAGCGCCTACTTCGGGCGTCAGACTTTTGCAGGTGCGGTCAATGTCGTGACCAGGTCCACGCCGGACCGGCTTGAAGCCCAGATCACCGGCATGATCGGTACGCGCGACAACCACGAAATTCAGGCATCCATCGGCGCTCCGCTGATCGAAGGGCTGGTGGGCTTGCGCGCCACGGTGCAGGAAACCGCCAAGGGTGGGTCATGGAAGAACCAGGGCGTTCCCGGTCAGACCCTGGGCGATCAGCGCACCCGCGCAGCCACGCTGGCAATGGAGTTCACGCCTGCATCTAACCTGAAGGCGAAAGCCTTCGCGATGATCTCAAAGAACGATGACGGTCCGAACGCAACTGGCCTGCTTGCAGCCCATACTCTTACCAACCCGTCGAACGGCGCGGTGATCGTCCCCGATTCCTCGAACTGCGCATTCGGCCGCAATCGTTACTTCTGCGGCACCCTGCCCGGCCTGCCTGCGGGCGCGCCTTCGATGAACACGGTCAACACACCGTTCATTCAGGACTTCCTCGCCAACCCGCGCGGCAGGCTGATCAACCCGGAAGACGGCGTACAGGGATATGGCCTGCGCAGCCGCTTCTACCATCTGCATTTCAATGTCGACTGGGAGATCGGCAGCGGCGTAACGCTGTCATCGCTGACCGGTTACAACAACGAGCGGCGCAGCCAGTTGTCAGACCTCGACTTGTACTACAACACGACTGCACCCAATTCATCGAATGCAGTCGGCACGGCTCCGGGAGCGCCAAGCTACTTCGATTATCCCTATCTGGTTGAAGCGATCAGCAAGGACTTCTCGCAGGAAGTGCGCGCCAGCTATGATGACGGCGGACCTTTCACCGCGACGCTGGGCGGCAGCTACCTGAACGCCACCTTCCAGGGCGGCGGCGGCGGCAACAACGGCGCGCTGGGCATCAGCCAGTTCAGCGTCGTTTCGGGCAAGACCCGCAACCGCACGTTCGGCGCCTTCTTCGGTCTTGGCTACAAGATCACACCGGGCCTGAGCATCAACTTCGATGGCCGCTATCAGATCGATACGCTGTATGCCTATGCCCGTCCGGGTGGACAGACCATTGCGTCGGATGCTTTCGCGACGCCCGGTTTCTACGCCGAAGGCTCTGTTCTGGCCAAGCAGACCTACAAGAATTTCACCCCGCGCGTGATCGTCAATTACGACGTCACGCCTGACATGATGGTTTATGCCTCCTACTCCAAGGGCGTGAACCCGGCAGCGTTCAACACCGTCTTCCTGTCCAACCTCAGCCCGGCGGCACAGATCCTGGCCGCCGATGCGGGACTGCGCATCGCGGTGGAGCCCGAGAAGCTGGACAACTTCGAAATCGGCGCCAAGGGCCGCGCGATGGGCAATCGCCTGCGCTATGCCGTGTCCGCCTATTACGGCATCTGGAAGGACCAGCTGAACGCCAACGTCATCACCCTGATCGATCCGGCCAGCAGCGTGGTTTACAACATCCAGGCACAGCTCAACACCGGCAAGGTCAGGATGTATGGCCTTGAGGGTGACTTCTCGTTCGCACTCAGCGATCGCCTGACACTGTCCGCCAACGGATCGTACAACGAAAGCGATATCCGCAGGCTCAGCGCGCCGACCGTTACTGCCCTTACCGGCATCAGCGACTTCAGCGGCAAGCACAATCCGCTGGCGTCGCGCTGGTCCGGCTCGGTCTCGGCCAATTACACCGCCCCTCTGCGCGGGGATCTGGAAGCCTTTGGTCGTGCCGATTTCACGTACAAATCTGGGGTCTACACCAATGCCTCGAACCTGACGCGCACGCCCGACATGACGCAGGTCAACTTGCGCGCAGGCTTCGGCGACGATCGTTTCACGCTGGAAGGTTTCGTCACCAACGTGTTCAACAACAAGGCTTATCCGGCGGGTATCGACTTCACGCTGCTGGACCGCACCAACGCCTATCTCTCGCCGTTCTCCGGCGTTGCGGTGGCACTGCGCGACCTGCGGACGTTCGGCGTGCGATCGACCGTGAAGTTCTGATGAGCACCGGCGCGCGGGGCCAGGGCCTTTCCCCTCCCGCGCGCCAGATGATTCCCAAACCGGAAAAAGAGATCATGCTCATCAACAGAGATCGCGCCGACGCCCTGATGGACCGCGAGAACATTGCCGCCATCGTCGCGTCCACGCCGATCAACACGTACTACCTGTCAAGCTGGGCCACGGACGCCAGTTGGGGCTTCGCAGATCTGGCTCTGGCCATCCTGCCGCGCGACCATGCGCTGGACGCGGCCGTGCTGACCGTCGAAGTCGACATGGGCCAGCCCCAGCAGGGACAAGGCACATGGATGGCGGTGCGCGGCTATGCCCGCAAGCCGGGTATCGGCGCTGGCGGCGTGCAAGGCGCCCTGACCGCAGAAGGTCTGCCGCAAAATCATCAGGAAGCCGTTGCGCAATACCTGCGAGAGCTGGGCCTCGATAAATCCCGCATCGCCTTCGAGGATCGCGGACTGGGCCTGGACGTCAATGCTGTGCTGGGCGGTACCGCGGATGTCGTTCAGGCCCGCGACCTCCTGCGCGACATGCGTATGGTCAAGACGTCGGCTGAGATGGCCCACATGCGGGCCGCCGCGCGCAAGACCGAACTCGCGTTGCAGATTTCCGCCGAAGCGCTGGCCGCCGGTGCGACTTGCGCCGAGGCCGAGCGCGTATTCTGGTCCGCCGCCGCTCTGGCCGGTGGGCGCCCGGTATTCCTGCTGATCACCCCGTACCGTCCGGGCTTTGGCCGCCTGCCCAAGATCGCGGAGCTGCAACAGGGCGATATGGTGACGTTCGACGCCACCGCGGAGTTCTCCCATTACACCAGCGATATCGGCCGTACTGCCGTGATCGGCGAACCATCTCCCGAACAGTTGAAGCGATACAATGCCACGCGCCTTGGCTGGAAAGCCGCTTTGCCGGAATTTCGCGCAGGGCGCCTGTCCACCGATGTGGAGAAGGCTGTCGTCGCCTCCATCCAGGCGCACGGCAATCTGGAATTTCGGGCTTGCGGGCTGCACTCGGTCGGCCTTGAGCATACCGATCACCCCCATCCCGGCGGCGGCATGCACAGCTTCGAGCTGGTCGACCGCATGGTTCTGAGCTGCGATCTGCCATGGATCGGACCCGAAATCGGCAAGTTCCATTTCGAGGACATCATCTACCTCGACGGTGACAGGGTCGAAATTCTCAACGATGCCGACGGCCGTCTTATGGCCTGCATCGACGGGCGTACCGTCCGTGTCGACTGAGGCTGCTGCGATGCCCCCCTTCCCGCCCGTACGGCAGACCTTCTGGCCCATGCTGCTACTGTTTCTGGCAGCCATCTTCTACAGTATCGACAAGGCCATCGTCGGCGTCCTGGCCGATCCGATCAAGGCCGACCTCGGCATCGACGACATTCGGATGGGCCTGCTCATGGGCCTTGCCTATTCCTTGCTAAGCGGCGTGTGCGGGCTGTGGCTTGGCTCACTGATCGACCGGCACATCCGCAAGCGCGTGCTGGGCGGCGCCATCATCGTGTGGAGCCTGTCCACCGCTCTGGGTGGCCTGGCCCCCAACTTCGCGACATTCTTCGTCTTCCGCGCGCTTGTGGGGCTTGGCGAGGCAGCTGTCGCCCCTGCCGCGATGTCGCTGATCGCAGACATGTTTCCGCCCGAGCGGCGTGGGCGTGCGCTGAGCGCGTACCTGATCGGCGCGACGATCGGCACGGCGCTGTCGTCTGTCGTTCCCGGTGCCATTCTGGCCACCAACCTGCATATTACGCTGCCCGGTTATGGGCTGGTTATCCCGTGGCGCAGTGCGTTCCTGCTATGCGGGATCGTTGGTCCCATCGTCGGCATCGCTTTCCTGACGATCCGCGAACCAGTGCGCCGGGGGATATCCCCCGAACGCAAGGCTCCCGCACGGGTTGGCGAGAAGCTGGCTTACCTGCTGCGCCAACGCAAGTTGATCGCGCCGCTGTTCGGCGGCTTCTGCCTTTATTATCTGGCGTTCGTGGGCGTAACATCGTGGACGGCTCCGCTGCTGATGCGGACCTATGGGCTGACCCTGCCACAAATCGCCAACCTGCTGGGGCTGGGCATGATGATCGCGGGCATTTCCGGCTATATATTGGGCGGTTTCGCTGCCGATAGTCGCAAGTCCGGGCGCATCGGACTGATGGCTGTGCTACCGCTGATCGCCTTGCCGACCGCCTTCGCAGGCTACGCGCCCGGCGTCGGCCTCGCCATCGCGGCGCTGGCGACCATCAGCCTGACCACGCCCATGCTGAACGTCGCCATGAACGCGACCGTGCAGGAAATCGTGCCCAATGACATGCGTGGCTTTTCCTACGCCTTCCTCAGCGTCGTCGCGGCATTGCCAGCGGGCGCGGGAGGGCCGTTCGCCATCGCCTTCGTATCGGAGAAAGTGCTGGGCGATCCTTCGCGCATCGCCGCATCCTTCGTCCTCGTCGTGCTGCCTTGCCTGTTGCTGGCAGCGGCCTGCTTTGCGGCTGCCTCGCGCGTCTATCGTACCGCTTCGGCGGACGGCGAACTGGCGCGCGTGATTGGCGCCAGCCATTCGTGATGCCGCTACTCTTGATCCCTTCGGAGCCTGTACCATGCCCGACCCCAATCAGATGATCCTCGCCACCTTCATCCACAACAGCGGCGCGCATCCCGGAGGCTGGCGCTGGCCGGGCGCCCCTGCCGTCGACCAGCACGACTTCGCTCACTTCGCGCATCTTGCCCAGACGGCAGAGCGCGGCAAGATGCACTGCTATTTCTCGGGCGATTCCCAGGGCTTCCCGCATATTTCCGGCAAGCATGCCTTTGCGGCCACCGATTATGCGGGCAAGCTGGAGCCGACCACCCTGCTGGCCGCGCTGGCCGTGGTGACGAAGCATATCGGCCTGATCGCCACTGCCTCCACCACGTACAACGAACCTTACGCCATCGCCCGCCGCTTCGCCTCGCTGGATCACATCTCAAAAGGGCGTGCGGGTTGGAATGTCGTCACTTCGGCCAGCGATGGAGAGGCACGCAATTTCGGGCGCGATCTCAATATGGATCACGACGCCCGCTATGCCCGCGCCGAAGAGTTCGTGGACGTCTGCCGGAACCTGTGGGACAGCTGGGAGGACGGCGCCATCCTGCGCGACCGCGAAGCCGCCCGCTACTTCGATCCGGCCAAAGTCCATGAACTGGATCACAAGGGGGAGCATTTCACGGTAGCCGGGCCGCTCAATGTCGCCCGCCCCCCGCAGGGCCATCCGATCATCGTGCAGGCGGGCGGTTCCGGACCGGGCCGCGCGCTGGCCGCACGCACGGCGGACATGATCTTCACCGCCGCCAGTTCGCTGGACGTGGCGAAGGAATTTCGAGACGACATGCGCGCCCGCGCCGCCGCTTTGGGTCGCAATCCCGATCATGTGAAGATCATCCCCTCGGTCCAGCTGATGGTCCGCGCCAGCGAGACCGAAGCCCGCCGGGCGGACGAGGAACTGCTTGATCTGGTTCCGGAAGCACTCGCCCTGCGCACGCTTGGCCTGCAGCTTGGCGTCGACCTGTCGCGCCTGTCGGTGAACGACAGGCTGCCGGACCTGCCCGAGACGAATGGCGGCAAGTGGGTGCAGCAATCGATCATCCGTATGGCGCGTGAAGAGGATCTGCCGATCGGCCTGCTTGCCCGCCGGGTAGTCGTGTCACGAGCCAGCTTTTCCTACACCGGCACGCCCGAACAGGTTGCCGACTTGTGCGAAGACTGGTTCCGTGCGGGCGCTGCGGACGGCTTCTCCCTCTCCCCGAACTACCAGCCCGGCGTGCTGGAGGATTTCGTCGATCAGGTCATCCCCATCCTTCAGAAGCGCGGCCTGTTCCGTAACGAGTACGAAGGCGATACGCTGCGCGAGAACCTTGGCCTGCCCCATCCGGAAAATGCCTTCGTCACCAATCCTGCGCTGGGGTGCGAACCCCGGATGTGGGCCTGATCGTATCCATCGCCTGCCCAGAAGAGGACACCGCCATGTTCAGCCGTCGTCAGATCGCCAGCGCCATCGGGCTTGCCGGGGCGGCCTCCGCGCTCCCCGCCCTTGCGGCCCCGAAACCAGCGCCTGAACCAACAGCTGCCCCGCTTCCGCCGAAAGGTCCGTGGACCCGACAAGGCGATCTGCGGCGCGCTGGGGGCGTCCTGCATTACGCGGTGATCGGTGAGCCGGTGGCAGGGCAACCTCCGGTTGTTCTGCTGCACAAGCTGGGCGGCTGGCTGTCGGACTGGCGTTTCGTGGCGCCGATGCTTGCCGAGGGGCGGCAGGTCTATGCTTTCGACCTGCCCGGCCACGGCGGTTCCCGATGGGACGGCCCCGCGCCTTACATTCAGTCTCTGGGCGAAACGGCAGCCCTGCTGGTCGGCGCTTTCGATGAACTGGGCTTCGACAAAGTGGACCTCATCGGCACCTCGTTGGGCGGTTGCCTGGCCGTGCCACTGGCAGCGTTCTGGCCAGAGCGGATCAACAAGCTGGCGCTGGTGTCTTGTGCTCTGGGCCATCGCCGCACTCTGGCCGAGATCAAGGCTGCGGTCGATGACAAGCAGGGCGCCCTGTTCGACAGCAACGGCGATCCCGTTCCCACTCCGCCCGAATTGCTTTCGCAGATCTTCGGCATCGTCAACACCGGGCCGATCAACGCCGATGGCATCCTGAGCCGCAAGGCGGCGGGCAAGTGGATTCAGCCCTCGGAGCGTGGCGTCGCCATTACCGAGATCGCTGGCACCATGCGCCGGATCGAAGCCTCGACACTGCTGGTCTATGGCGAGTTCGACAAGGCATATCCCAAGTTCCGTCCCGCCGCCGAAGCCACTCTGAAACGCGGCAAGACCGCGGTGGTGGAGAATGCCGGCGCCTTCGTGATGCAGGACAATCCGCCCGTCACCGGGCGCGTGCTCAAGGCGTTTCTGAACGAGACTTGAGGGCTGTGGTCAATCAGATCTACGGGCGCAGCACTGGCGTATGATGGCTTTTAGCTGGCGTACAGTGCGCGTCTCGTAGCGGTCCTTCAGCGTGATGAAGCCAAAGGCCAGCGCCGGTGTGACCGACCCCGGCAGACGCCGCAGGACGCCGCCCGCCAGTTCATCTGCAACCGCTTCGCACGCGACCAGACCGATCATGCCCGAATGCAGGATCATCGTCTTCACGAAGGCCACGGACGTTGTTGCGACCGACCTGTTCTGCCGCGAAAATCCGAACTGGCGAAGGTTGTCGGCAACCTCGTCGTTGTCGAGAGGATCGACCTTTTCATAAGCGCGCACATGCGCCCATACGAAATCCGTTCCCCGCACCATCTCATCGGGCGTCATCGCGAATACGGGGTGATCGGGAACCGCCACGACAGCATATTCGTGCTTGAAAAGCGGCTCGAAAGTCAGAGCCTCGCTTGCATAGCCTTCGGGCAACCCGCAAAAAGCGAAGTCCAGCTCTCCTGCGGCCAGCACGTCCAGCAGGAACGTCGTGTATCCTTCGCGCACCCACACATCGACGGCGCCGCTCTGATCCACGAATTGACGCACGGCCCGGCTCATCATGTCGTTCATGACGATCGGGTGTACGCCGATCGAAATCTTCGGCACCCGGTTCGCCGTTGCCAGATCGTTGAGAATGCGCTGTTCTTCCATCAGCATCAGCCGTGCGCGCTGGACCAGCTTCTCGCACATCTCGGTCGGACGCACGCCATTCGGGCCGCGCTCGAACAGGCTGGCGTTGAACTCTTCCTCCAACTGCCGAATGCTGAGCGTCAGCGCAGGCTGGGTAATGCCCACCATCTTCGACGCCTTGCGCAAGCTGCCGCTCTCATAGATCGCGATCATCCGCTTGAGCTGTACGAGATTCACGAGTTCTTCTGCTCCCCGACCACTGGCAAGGCACACTGTGTCAGGTCTGCGCGCGTGCTCAAGCCCCTATGGCCGGCTGTCAGTGCAGGAATGTGTCGATCTCCGCAACGACGCGTGCGTTCTCCAGCTTGAGCACGCCATGGGCGACGCCTTCGATGTCCACGCGCCGACCGTTCGGGTATACATGTGAATGGGCGAGGGTCGGCTCCCACAAGTCGTCCTGCGGGTTCATCACCAGCACCGGCTGCGACACTTGCGCCATCGCACCCAGGAAATCGTAGCGGTAGACCGAAATATACCCCCACGGCATCCGCACGCCCAGACGCAGGCATTCGGCCATGCTGATATGCCGTTCCTCGTAAGAGATGCGCGGATCGCTCAACTGGCCGATGATCGCCCATAGCTTTTCGACGTGGGTAAGATCCGGCCCCGGCGGTGGGAAAGCGCCAAGCAGGTTCGACAGTTTCTCTTCACGCAGTTCGGCAGGGTAGGCCGCCAGTCCGAACACGACCACCCGCCGCACCCGTTTCGGCAGACTGCGCGCCAGTTCCGTGGCGATCAGCGATCCGGTATGAAAGCCCATGACGTCGAACGGCCCGGACGGGACAAGCCCCTGCTCGGCAAGGTCGGTCATGAACCGGGCCATGATCTGGGCGAAGTCCTCGATCGCCACTGGCTCGGGCGGGGCATCGCTCATGCCGTAGCCGGGAGTATCGACGGCGATCACCGTGCGCCGGGCTGCCAACGGCTCCATCACCGGCAGCCAGTCTCCGCTGTTGCTCGGGGTCTGGTGGAGGCACAGAAGCGGCGGCAGCGCATCGACAGCCTCGCACACCGCTACACGGTAATGAAGCTGGCCGAAACGGCTGGGCGCATAACCGCGCAGGATATGGGGCATGGTCAGGACAACTCCTTGAAGGAAAAGGCCGATGCGGCGCGAAACGCCAGCAGCGCCGAAACCACGAAGGCACACAGGCCGACGACCGCCATCGAATTGCCGACTGCCAAAGGAGAGCCGAAGACGGACTCGGTCAGCCATGCGACAGCCACGGGACCAAGCGATCCGCCGATGACCGTCATCACGAAGGCATAAAGCGCCACTGCGAACCCACGGATTTTGGCAGGCGCGATCTCGGAAATGACGGACAGCATCGTCGTGCCGTAAATCGCGCTGACAAGCATGACCTCGCCCAGCATGACCGTCGCCACCGAGCCGCTTGGCGCCAGAAGCGGAAGGCTGCACGGGATGCCGGTCAGCGACAGGACGCCCGCCAACCGCATGCGCCCCGCCGCGCCCGATCGCGCGCCGACCCGGTCGACCACGATGCCTGCCACAAGGGCGCCGATCACCGACCATGCGATCTGGCTGGTGCCAAGGCCCTTGCCCGCCACGCCCACCTGATACCCGAAGGCCCGCGTCAGGAACACCGCGCCCCACCCCGTCGCCACGGACCCGCCCATCGCGAACAGCGCCAGCGAACCGTAAAGCGGCAGAAACACGGACTTGCGCGCCGCCAGCATGCCAAGGCCCTCGGCAAAAGTGACCTTGGGCGCCGCCGCACCGTCAACGTTATGGTTCAGCCGTCGCTCAGGTTCGCGCAGCAGGAACAGAAATAGCACGATCAGCAAACCGGAACTGCCCACCAGCGTGAAGGCAATCCGCCAGGGAGCCATGTCGCCGATTACCGGGATTGCCGCGAAGGCTCCCTTGGGAGCAAGATCCAGGATCACCCCGCTGACAAGGGAGCCAAGACCATAAGCGATCATGCTGCCGAAGACATACAGCGCCATCGGCCTGCCGCGTCGCTCCGCCGGGAACAGATCGCTGATCATCGTGACGGCACATGGCCCAAGCACGGCTTCCCCCACGCCGATGAACAGGCGCGATGCGAACATCGATCCGAAGCCTTGCGCAAAGCCGCCCGCAATCGTCGCGGCGCTCCATACAAGGATACCCGCGATGAGCAGCCGCCGCCGGTTTACCACATCCGCCACCGCACCCAGCGGCAAGCCAACCGTCACGTAGAAGATCGAGAACGCGAAGCCTTGCAGCAGCGCGATCTGCATCTCGCTGATGGCTAAATCCTGACGAACCGGATCAATCACCAGCGCCAGCATTCCCCGGTCAACCGTGGAGACGATTTGAGCCGCAAACAGCGTGACGACAGTAAGCCAGGCAACCGTTGGACTAATCATCGTTCGGGCGCAGCGCAATTCGGTATGCGTCATCCTTGTCGCTCTCGTAGGATCGGAAGGTTTCCGATTTAGTCCACCCGTGTGGAAGATCACGAGAAACAGAGCGATTATCCACTGCGCGGAAGAGGGAAGAAATCGCCGATTAGCTTATCACTCCTGCGCATAGGCAACCTGTCGAACCGACGGGATCTCGACCGCTGTCCGCCAATCGCCACGTCGGCTGCAGGACTGCTTCGACCGACCCTGATCTGCCGCTTGCAGGTCAATTCTTAATTCCCAGGTGCGGACAGTCCGCTGTCTCGACCGTGTCGATCACAACCCTTCTTCCGCCGATCGTTTAGCAGGCGGCTTCACCCACTTCCCCTCGCATCGGCGGGAGACTATTAGGATGCTGATTTAGAACCGCGAAACCACATTCAGCGGGAACGCAGCTCATCGAACGGCTTCCTATACCCGTCATTCAGCATTTATCCGCTCGACCCAGAAGTCGGAGCCTCGACGCTGCACTTTGAAATATATTTCCATAAAATTGCAAAGGTCATCGAACCGTCACGGTTTTGAAGGTGAAACGTCATGCGTGGTTTCTAGTGGGCCCCGGACATAAAAATCTCTTCGGGGCACATCCCACATGCGTATCACCAAGCGGGCCTTGGCGTCGTCGACGTCGGCTATCCTGTTCGCGGCCATCGTGCTTCCGGCATCCGCGCAAACCGCGTCCGATGCCGGGGCCAGCGTCAATGGCGAGGACATCGTCGTAACCGGCAGCTATGCCCGCAGCCTGCGCGCCGCGACTGAGGCGAAGCGCACCGCATCGTACCAGGTCGATTCGATCAACTCGACCGACATCGGCAAGTTCCCCACCCAGAACGTCGCCGAGGCGCTGCAGTTGGTCACCGGTGTCGCGATCACGCGCCCGCGTGGCGAGGGCCTGAACGTCAGCGTGCGCGGCCTTGGCCCGCAGTTCCAGAACACCCTGCTGAACGGCAGCCCGGTAGCGGTGAACGAAGTGATCGAAAACGGCGGTGCCGCCGGTCGCCAGTTCCGCTTCGAGATGCTCCCGGCCGAGTTCACCTCCAGCATCGACGTTATCAAGACGCCCACCGGCGACATGACCGAGGGCGCGCTCGGCGGCAACATCAACGTCAAGACCTTCGAGCCGTTCGACGTCGGCACCAAGACCACGCTCAACGTGCGCGGTACGTATACCGAGCAGACCGACAAGGTTAAGCCGACCGCCACCGTCATCAGCAGCTGGGTCAACAACGACGACACTTTCGGCATCCTCGTCGGCGGCCAGTACTGGGCCAAGGACGTGCGCAACGACCGCTGGTACAACGCCGGCTGGTACAAGGACCGCTTCGCTTCGCAACTGGGCCAGACCGGGCTCTACCTGCCCACGCGCACCCGCGCGACGGTTGAGACCGAGAAGCGCGAGCGCATCTCAGGCATGCTGTCGATGCAGTGGCGCCCGAATCCGGAAATGACGACGACGCTGAACGTCCTCGCCACCCGCCTCGACGTCGCATACGACGAATACGGCCTCGACATCTATCCCGACGATACCAGTGTCGCCGGTCACCGGCCCACCATCGTGCCGGGGAGCGTGGTGCTGGACGGCGATACCGTGGTGAAGGCCACGATCAATGACGTGCGCTTCATGGCCTCACGCGAGTACAGCCTCAACCGCCACGACCTGTTCAACGTCGGCTTGCGCCAGACATGGGATCATGACGCTTGGCATGTCGCCGGCACCGTCAACTGGTCCTATGCGCACAGCTACCATCCCAGCTACGACGTCGGCACCGTGCGCAGCCGCGCCATGTTCTTCGCGCCGCTGACGTATGACGCCACGCGCGGCTACAAGGAAGTACCGGACTTCAACACCACGGTCGACCCCACCAACCCGGCCAATTACCAGCTCTACCAGTTCAACATCGCGCCGAAGAACAGCAAGGACTGGAACTTCTACACCCGCGCCGATGTCGCCCACGATTTCGAGGGCTTCATCTCCAAGTTGGCGGTCGGCGGCGAGTACCAGTTCCGCAAGCGCGACTATTCGCGCCGGGACTTCATCGTCAACCCGGTTGCCGGCACCCCGCTGTCGAGCCTGGGTTCGGGTGCCTATGAACAGCTGCCCTTCGACGACTATCTGCAGGGCCTGGGCGACAACATCCCGCGTAACTTCCTGGTGCCGGTGACAAGCGCCTATCTCGACGCCTTCTTCACCCCAACGGTCGAGAACTCGGCGCTGACTCCGGCCGACCTCGCCGCCTCGTTCCGCACAACCGAGAAGATCCTGAGCGCCTACGCCCGCGCTGACTACGACTTCTCACTGGGTTCGGTGCCGGTTACCGGCAATATCGGCGTGCGCTACGTCCACACCGACCAGGTCGCGGGCGGCAACCTGCGCAGCGGTAACGCGATCACGCCGGTCAAGTATCCCAAGACGTTCAACAACGTCCTGCCCAGCTTCAACCTGCGCGCCGAACTGACGCCCTCTCTCGTCGGCCGCCTCAGCGCCAGCCGCGTGCTGACCCGTCCGAACGTCACCGACAGCGCCCCCCGCATCACCATCTCGACCGACGCGCCGACCGCCAGCGGCGGCAACCCGGACCTCGTGCCGTTCCTCGCCACCCAGTTCGACGGGTCGCTGGAGTGGTACTTCAACAAGTCCGGTTCGCTCACCGGTGCGGTGTTCTATAAGTCGATGGACGACTACATCACTCAGCAGAACGTCCCGATCGACATTCCGGGTCGCGGCACGGTGCAGCTCAGCACCCAGGTCAACGGTGGTGACGCCAAGGTTTATGGCTTCGAAGCGGCCTACAGCCAAGTGTTCACCTTCCTGCCGCAGCCGTTCGACGGCCTGGGTCTCCAGGCGTCCTACACCCGCACTTCGGTCAAGGCGAACTACACCGCCGGTTCGCGCGTCATCAAGGACGAGATGATCGGCCTGTCGAAGAACAGCTTCAACGTGGTCGGCTTCTTCGAAAAGGGCCCGATCTCGACACGCCTGTCCTACGTCTGGCGCGACCGTTATCTGTCGGGCACCGGCAGCACCACGCAGGCGCCCACCTATACCGCCGCATTCGGTTCGCTTGACGGATCGATCGCTTATCGCCTGTCCAGCAATGTCACGCTCAGCCTCGAGGCGATCAACATCGCCAAGGCGCGCCAGTACACCTACAACGACCTGCCGATCCGCTACGGCGACATCAACGACTACGGCCGCACGATCCTGTTCGGCGCGCGGGCGGAATTCTGATGCTGCGCCCTGCGGTTCTCGCGGCGCTGATGCTCGGGGCGGTCGTGGCCTCCCCGGTATCGGCGAAGGACGCGGCGGCTTTCAGGCCCCTGCGCATGAACGACATCCAGGTCGTCGGTTCGCACAACAGCTTCAAGACGCGAATTCCCGCAGCCGTGATGGAGGAACTGCGCCGCCGCGATCCGAAGATGGCCGAGGCGCTGGACTACTACCACCTGCCGCTGTCCGCCCAGCTCGATGCCGGCGTGCGTCAGCTGGAGATCGACATCTTCGCCGATCCCGAGGGCGGCCGCTATGCCGCCCCCAGGGGCGAGGCGCTGCTTTCCCCGGCCGAGCGGGTCCGCGCAAGGCAGGAGGGCTTCGATGAGGCCGCGATGCGCAAGCCCGGCTACAAGGTGCTGCACATTCCCGACGTCGACTATCGCGCCGTGTGCCTCACCCTGGTCGCCTGCCTGACCGAAGTGGACGCGTGGTCGCGGGCGCACCCCGGCCACCTGCCGATCATGCTGACTCTCAACGCCGCCGATACCGCGAACACGCACGAGATCACGCAGCCGCTGCCGCTCGACGATGCGCGCCTGCTCGATGCATTGGACGCGGAAATCCGCACGGCGTTGCCCGGGAAACGGCTCATCACCCCCGACGAAGTCCGCGGCGACGCCGCCACGCTCGCAGAGGCGGTGAAGACGAAGGGCTGGCCCACGCTGAAGGCGGCGCGCGGGCGAATCTACGTCCTGTTCGACGTGCGCCAGGCGGTCTCCGACGCGTACCGCGGCGGCCATCCCTCGCTGCGGGGACGCGCGATGTTCGGATGGTATCCCGATGGTGAGCCGGAAAGCGCGATCCAGATCGTGCAGGACCCGCTCGTCGATGGCGCGAAAATCCGCGAATGGGTGAAGGCCGGCCTGATCGTGCGCACCCGCACCGACGCCAACACTGTCGAGGCGCGCGCCCACGACTTCACCAAGGTCCGCGCCGCGATAGAGAGCGGCGCTCAGGCGGTGAGCACCGACTATTATCCCGGTGCGCCCGACCCGCTGGGCCTGCATTTCGCCGTCACCCTGCCAAACGGCGCGATGGCGGGGTGCAGTCCGGTGCGCGTGACCGGACCCTGTGCCGTAAAACCCTGAGATTGCCATCCGCGCCATCTTAGTCGTGCGGGCGTGCTGATCCCGGCGGCGGCTTACGGCGCACCGAGCGATCTGGTGACGGAGCGGGCGGTGCTGGTCATGCGCCATGGCATCCGTGCGCCGCTTGACGGCGGAGTGCCCGAGGGAAGGCGCACCGATTGGCCCTGGCCGGTCTGCTGCGTTTCGCATAGCATCGTCACGCTGCACGGCAAGGTGCCTGGAGTTGGCCGCCATACTTCACAAAATCGACCCATGCCGTCACTCAGCGCTTGAATTTCGCTCTTCAGGTGCGGGCCGGCAGCTCTCCCATCGTCTCACCCGGGAGGATGGTACCGACGCTGCTGATCGCGACCTCCCAGATGTGGGTAACAGTCCTTTCCATCCATCATTCGCAAAACGGGCGTGGCTAGCCTTTATCAATTGGTTCTGGCTCCCCGCTTTAGCGAGGAGCCAGATAGCTTTAGATTACCCTCGCTTCTGCCAACCTCAAGGCGTCTTCCTCCACATCTACGCCGAGATATCTGCCCGTTCTTTTAATCTATGTGTGCCCCAGCGGTATCTGGACTGCGCAGATCTCTCAAGGCCTTATAGATGATGGAGGTCGCGGTTCGCTGCAGGGGATTCGTACCGTAATCCGCGCGCCCATTTTCGCGGCGGTTGAGGCAGTCGACGAGATGGTGCTCGCCTCCGTCGCAGGGACATACGAAAAGATCATGCCCAAGCCTATCCGCAACGGCCTGCGCAATTTCCTAGTCAATTTGGCCGAGCCGATCGCCTTCGTGAACTACCTGCCGGGATTCAAGCCCGGTAAAGCGATGGAAACGCTGGGCCGCTTCGGCATCAACAGCACCATCGGCGTCGCCGGGCTGTTGGATATGGCGAAGCGAAAGCGCTTCAAGCTGCCCGATCGCCAGAACGGCTTCGCCAACACCTTCGCCTATCACGGCATCGGCAATGGCCCTACCTGTTCGTGCCGGCGCTGGGGCCGACGACCGCGCGAGACCTGATAGGGCGCGTGCTGAACTTGTCAGTGCTCCCCATATTGTTCGTTAAGCCGTTCAGTTCGCCTGCCTACGGGTTAAGCACCGGCATCGTGAAATCGATGAACGACCGCGTCGAGTTCGACGGACAGATCAAAGCCAACCGTGCCGCGGCCGCCCCTTACGTGGCACCCCGCGACTTCTACCTGAAACGCCGCAAGGCCGGGATCGACGCCTTGCACAGCTCGGAGTACCGCGCGCAAGGGCATCATATGAGACGCTCAGACGCGCGTCCCTACGCCTCAGGTACAGACCATCTGCTTTTCTAAGGCTACTGGCCAGAAAATACCTTGAAGGACCGACAGTTTCAAAGCCTGGAGCGTCCCGGTCGAGACGAAAGCCCGTTGCGAAACGAACTTGGTTCTTGGCTTTCCACCTGCCGATCAATGACCAGCGGAGAGTGGCTCGGCAGGCAAATCTTGATCACCGTAATGGCAACCCTGAACTCTACGGAGAATGCTCTGGTGGCCGTTGACCAACCATGCGGTATCGCAGTCATAGGCTGCGGCCGCATTGCGCCGCTGCACCTCAAGGCGATCGTGCGCAATCCTGATTTTATGCGTCTCATCGCAGTGGCCGATCCGGATGCGGGGCTGGCGGCACAATTCGCGGCAGAGTTCGGTGCGCAACATGCTCTTACATCTCTGGATGAAGCGCTTGCCCTCGATACGGTGGACGCGGTGATACTATGCACACCCAATGCGCTTCATGCCATGCAGGCGCAGCAGGGGCTTTCTGCAGGGCGCCACGTACTGGTCGAGAAGCCTTTCGCAGAGACGGTGGAAGATGCAGAGCGAATTGCCGCCTTGGCGGACCGGACCGGACTGGTGCTGGCGGCGGGGCACACCTTCCGCCATGTCGAGGCCGTGCGCACCTTGCAGGATCGCCGCGCGGAATTTGGCCGGTTGCGCGCGGTGAGTATTTCAATGTGCGTCTTCTGGGATGGACCGCAGGCACCTTGGTGGGCCACGCGTTCGGCGGACGAAGGGCTTGTGCTGTCTCTGTTCGCACCGCACGCGATTGATTTTCTGCAACTCGTCGTGGGTGAGGTTGACCCTGTACGTATCCAAGTGGAGGCAGCGCGCCATCAACCCGGATGGCAGGCAGAAGACGAAGCGATGATCCTGCTGCGCTACCCGGACGATGTGCTCGCCTCCATCCATGTATCGTACAATCAGCGCCGCATGATGAATCGCAAGGTCGCTCATTTCGAGAAGGCGACCGTGCGCATCGAAAACGGCGAAGAATTGTGGATCGATGACGAACCCGTGGTGATGCCAGCCCGTCCCGAAGCGGGTGACACCGCGTTGTTCAACGATGGCATTACCCACTACTTCGAAATGCAGGTTCGAGAATTCGCCTTGGCGGTTCGCGGTCAGCCCCACCGTAGCGTGTTGCATCCTTCGGCGTTACGTCAGACACGCCTTAATCGCGCCATCGTGGCAGCGGCAAGGCGCGAGTAAGGCCGCAGATCGATTTGATCCGGAGGCAAGTCCCGCCCCAGCCGCATGCCGAGGTGGCTGGGGCGCTGTTGCAAAGGATGGCCGATGCGCTGGGCGGCCCGGGTGGTCCAGTCGATCAGGCTCCATCCCGCCCCGCGAACATTGCGCAAGGTGCAAGGTCCGGCCAGCCAGGCGGAACCGTCAGCCGGTACGCCGATGAAATCGACATGATGGCAGTCGGCCACCCACTCCGCCACATTGCCGGTGATGTCGTGATCAGGCCGCACGAACGCGGCGTCGTTTACACCGACTTTATTGCACTGATGCAGCAGGTCAAGGCGCCTACGCCATTGCCTTACGGGGCGCGGGACAACTTCTTCCTTAAGTGCCGTGCCGTGCCGTGCCGTGCCGGAATTTGCCATGCGAAATGTGCGTACGGTTGCGATGCCGGACGCCAGCGGCTTCCCGGTACAAGATAACCCGCAGGCCACCGCGAATGCAATCATGCACTTCCTTGGCAGATCATTGCCCCGGCCCGCCATTTGCGCGAGCGGGCACGAAGCGCCAGATAATGAAGGCGGCCACGACCATCAGCGCTGCAGGCACAATTCCGAAAGCATAACGGATCGCATCGACCGCTTCGACGCTCTGGGCAATTCCTCGCCTGGCGGCGGCTGAATCGAAGCCGCCAAGGGCCAGAATGGAACTGGCCACCAGGGTGCCGCCAAGCGCGATCCCTGCTTTTTCCACGATCGACCAGATTGCCGCGAAGGACCCGGCAGTATCGCGCCCGGTCTCTTCGCGGGCCTGCGCCATCGCATCAGTCAGCAACGACAAAGCCACCAGACCCCATCCTGAGTTGAACAGGCCGATGAAACCGGAGCATACATACGTTACCCAGATGGGGCCGGTTCCCAGGTTCGACCAGATCAGGATCGTCGCTACATGGCCCATTGCGCCCAGGACATAGGCATTACGCTTGCCCATGATCCGCGCCATCATGACCCAGAACGGCGACACCACCATAACCACACCTCCCGCTATCGCAACCAGAATGCCCAGTTGCACCAGCGCGTCGCTGCGGCCCATGTTGTACGTGATGAAGAACGCCATCGCCGCCGAACACGTACCCGCCGCAATCGTCATGGCAGCGGCCGAAAGGCACAGGATGCGAAACGGGCCAAACCTAAGCGTGGACAGCAGACCGCGTAGCGACAGATCCCGCTCCAGCGGCACCGACACCGGCACCTTCCGCACCGCGTTCCAGGCGGTGACAAGGCTGATCGCGGCAATTCCACCTAAGAGTGCCGCTCCAGATACGTAAGCGCTGCGATCAGCGCCCAGTTCATGAATCAACCATGGCACCAGCGCCGAGCCCAGCAGCAACCCTGCCCCGGTCCAGGCATGCTTCCACGCCATCAAGACGGTACGTTCCTGCGGGTCGCTACTGATCTCAGAGAAGTGGGCCAGGAACGGAACTGAAAAGCTGGCAAACGTAATCATGTAGAACGAAAAGGCCCCTATCACATACGTGACCTGCAGGCTCATCGTGACATCAGGAACGAAGAACGTCGCGATCATCGCGAACGGCGCGAGGCATGCTCCGACCAGCAGCCAGTTGCGTCGCGCAAAACGATAGAGATTGCGGTCTGAGACAACCCCGATCGTAAAGTCACTCAAGGCTCCGACCACCACTTTGGGAACGAAAATCGCAGCACCGGCGATAGCGGGCGGAATTCCTACGATGCTTGTCAGGTAAAACAGCAAAAGGATCATGGGTGCGTCGCGGAATAGCTGGTTTCCGACGTTACCAAAGCCGTAAAGCGCTTTCGTATGCGTGGGGAGCAGATGTCTGGTCAGGCGGGGGGCATACATTGAAACGCCTCGAAAAAATTTGGGGGCAAAGATATGTAGGCCCGCAAAGTACTTTGCCATCTTTCCGCATCATATTTGGTCACTAGGTAGGTACGTGTGCCTATTATCAGAACACTTAATCCGGTGGGTAATGCTCCGACGAAGTTCACCAAGTCAAGTTGGAACATTTCGCCGGAGCGGGCTTCACAAAAACGGCGAGTTCTGCGCCGCCGTGAAGCGTATCTACGCACCCTCGGCACTGGTCGAGGAGGTCGTCGGAAAGCTGGCAGCCCCTGCGGACGGATTTGTGCTTGGTACGGTTCCGCCGGGCGTGACGATGGCGCCGAACCAGAACAAGGTGCAGTTCGACAAGCTGCGCGGCTTTGTAGCCGCTGCAAAAGCTGCGAGTGGGCAGGTGATTGCAGGCGGTGAAATGTTCGAGCGCCCGGGCTATTTCATGCGACCCGCCGCCTGCACCGGCCTTGCTGGCGAAGCGGGGCTGATGGACGACGAACAATTTTGCCCGGTCATACCGGTGGTCACCTACGATGACCCGAGCAATGTTGTCGCCAGTATCTATGCCGGTCCCTACGGCCTTACCGGTTCAATCTGGACCGCCGTCATGCGAAAGCTGGTCGTTTACCGCAAACGCACTGCTCAAGGCCGATAGGTGCCGGGCGCAATCTCGGGCTTGATCATCACGGATACTCTAAAGCTATTCCCTCAATCGTCTACCAAGGGCCTGTCGGTGATCTTGCCCCGCAACGCCGTCAGAAGATTAGCACTATAACCCTCAACATCGCATCGATCGCCCCTAGTTGCTTCTCAATCACCGATCTTCATTCCCAAGGTGCAGCCCGTCCGCTTCGTGAATTACCAAGTAGGAAGGTCCGATATTGCCCGACTAAGTCGCTGTCTGCCGTGTGGAACTCCAGGATTTGCGTCCATTCAATCGCCGTTGGCGTCGACCATGAATACAATTGGTTTGCCTCGCGACGTCGGATCCCAACCTGCAGATAATGCTGCCCGCACGCCGCGCGAAGCAATCGTGTCGTTGATATGCAAACGCCCTTTAGGCAATCCCTTCAGCAGGCGCTTTGGTGCGGGAAATTCCAGCACTGCTTCACGTGGCATGTCGTGCTGACGCAGCGACACCGTCATGCCCTTCCAGCCATCGGAAGAGGATAATTGAGGGTCGGTGAGGAGTTCCCAGTCATATTTGAAGCCATCGATTTCGACAGTGCCGCCACGGCCATGTTTATGAAGCATGACATGCCTCTAGCATACCAGCGGCGGCGCTGCACCCCACCCTTCACTCATGCTCGTAGCCTGATGTGCGTCCACTTCCTTGAGGCATGCTGCGATCATAGCGTGACTGCCTGTGCAGGGAACGTCCTTCAACGCCCGGCAATTCCCCTCTGGAAGAAGGAGAAAAGGGGCATTTCAGTCGTCCAACCAATCGCATATAATCTCGCCCTCGTGCCCTGCGGGGGCTAACGCCGCGCGCAAAGCTTGCAGCAGTGGCGCCAGTGTCTGCGTGAAAGCGTAGGGCGGATTGACGATGAAGAGGCCCGCGCCGTTATAGATGCCCGGCTGCTCGCTATCAAAGAGCCAATGCTCCACCACAAGCAATTTCGGGATGTCGAGCTTGCGCAGCTGCGCCTTCCATTGCTCATGCATGGAGCGCTCCTTCAGCGGATACCAGATCACCGTCACGCCGTGCGCCCATTTCCGGTGAGCGGCAGAGAGGGTGGCGGTGATACGTGCGCGCTCGTCTGTCTGTTCATAGGGCGGATCGACCACGACCACGCCGCGCGCTGTGCGGGGTGGCACCATAGCCAGCCACAGTTCGTAAGCGTCACGCTGATGCACGGCAGCGCCAGTGCCCCGCATCACGCTGCGCAGGGTGTCAGCGTCTTCCGGGTGTTTTTCGTTGAGGATCAGGAAATCCTGCTGGCGCAAAAGCTGTGTCAGAAACTGCGGCGAGCCGGGGTAAAGCCGAGGTTCGCCTCCTACATTCACCGCCTGCACGGCGGCACGGTAGTCGTCCAGTAAGGGGTTCGGGTCGGCAAAGGCCTGCAGGACGCCCTGCCTCGCCTCACCAGTGCGTTGAGCTTCGTCACCGCCAAGATCGTACAGCCCGCAGCCGGCATGGGTATCGATCAGGGTCAGCGCGCCCGGCTTCTGCTGCAAGGCCCGCACCAAGGCGATGAGGAGGCTGTGTTTGACGACATCGGCGCTGTTGCCAGCATGGAAGGAATGACGATAATTCATTGTGGTTCAAAAATCCTGATGATCAGCCTTTAAACGAACTGCTGAACCTTCTGCAAAGCGAAGTTATAATCGTGCCTTTTCTCGTTAGTCGCGGAAGCGGAGAGCAATGCAATGGAAGTAACCAATCGGGTACCCGTATACTGCGTCCTACATCGCGTGCGACTGGCACGATCTCCTGCGCGAAATCCGTGCAGCATGAAGCTGTTTCCTGGCGCCCCCCTTACCAGCACCGGATGATGGAGCGACGTTCGTTGTCGTGGCGGTCTGTTCCGTCGCTCAGAACGATGCATCGCGAGGGGAAGGATCGCACATCCAGCTCCCGCCCTGTGTAGTGCAGGAAAAACGCCAAAACTCGTCATATTGGCAACCATAAGAAAGCTCGTCACCACGCTGAATGCCATGCTGCGCGACAACAAAGCCCGGAGCAACGCCTAGACTGTTGCCCCCATTGCTCCGCAACAGGGAGGATTTAGGAGCCCCTTATTTGATGCCGAGGGTCCGCCGCAGGAACCGGTCGCTCGCCGACAGCAAGCGGGTGCGCGCCGCGTTGTCGTCGAGCTGGTGCTCAAGGTCCTTGAACTCGACGTAGTCGACCGACTTGCCCGCCGCCTTCAGCTTGCCGTTCATCAACCGCGATTCCTCTACTCCGACGTTCATGTCGAGATCGCCGTGGAAAAGCAGCACCGGCGCCTTGAAGCGGTCGGCGTAGCGGGCCGGTGACCCTTCCGCGATGTGCGAGCCGGCACCGATGAAGTTCTCGATGATCCGGTGATTGCTGTAATAGCGCGATTCGTCCTTGAGCACTTGGAGATCGGTCACCGGCGCGATCGCGACGATCGCCTTGTAGAGATCGGGATCGAGCACTGCCGACTGCAGCGCGGCATAACCGCCGTAAGACCAGCCGACGATCGCCAGCTTGTCCTTAGAGGTCACGCCCTGCGCCACCAGCCAGCGACCGGCGTCGTTGACGTCGCCGATCGCGGTCTTCCACGACTGGAAGCCGTTCTTCTGGAACCAGCCCGAGCCGTACCCGGTCGACCCGCGATAATTGGGCTGCAGCACCGCGTACCCTTGCGTCGCGAAGTATTGGACCAGCCAGTCGAAGCCCCATTCGTCACGCGCGGCGGGTCCCCCGTGCGGCATGACGATCGCCGGAAGGTTCTTGCCGTCGCTGCCCGGCGGCAGCGTGAGATAGCCGGGGATCATCGTCCCGTCGGCAGCGGGGAAGGTGATCGGCTTCATTTGGCCGAGCTTGATCCCCGCCAGATTTTCGCGCAGGCCGGTGATCGGCGCGAGCTTCCTGGTGGTTTTGTCGAACAGGTAGTACTGCCCCGGATCGACGTCGCTCCCGACGAACAGGATCAGCTTCTTCTCGTCCTTCGTGGCATCGATGATGCTGATCTGCGGATTGCCGGGAAGCACCTTGGCCAGCGACTTGGCGAGCGCGTCGAGTTCCTTGTCGAAGTACTGGACGAAGCGCTTCTCGGTTGCGTAAGTTGCCCCAACGATGCGCTGATCGCGGCCGATCCGCACCAGACCATCGACATCGGCGATCGGGTGCGCCAGCAGAAGCTGCGGCTCACCGCCGCCAAGCGACTGTTCGAAGAGCGCCTTGCGCCCCTGGTAGTCTTGGAAGCCGATCACGGTGTTACGCTCCGGGGCGACCGCCTGAGGATCGAAGCCCTTGCTCTTGCCGCCATCGTAAGTCACGGTCGAAAGCGCCTGCCATCCGCTGCCGACCGTCGGGCGCACCGAATAGTTGCTTCGCCCTTCTGCATAGCCCGAGGCATTGACCGGCATCGTTTCCATGAGGCGGACATTGCCCTTGCCGTCTGTCTGGAACCCGACCGCGTCGCGCGGGCGTTCGATCGTCCGGCGCTTGAGCGAATAAAGGTCGACCGCCTCGACCGTCAGCCCTTCGTCCGTGCGCGCGGTGAGCGAACTGGTGGTGACTTCAGGCGCGACCCAGCGCACCATCAACACCGATTTCGGATCTCCCGCGACATTGTAGTCGATGATGCCGCCACCATAGGCCGAGGTGTAGTAGGCAGACTTGCGCGTAGGCGGCGTCAGCGGTTTCATGTCCTTGCCGTCGGCGGAAATCGTCGCGAGGCGCGTCGCCGCGTTCACCCGCCCGCCAGTGCGGTCGAACATGTAGAGGCTGCAGACGACGCGGTTATCGAGCACGAACTGGCAATGCGTCAGCTTCTCGGTGCCTCCGCGCGACGACAGGATCGGCACCGCATTGGTCGTGGCGAGATCGACGACGATCGCATTCTCGCCGCCGTCCGCTCGCGTGCCAACCATGTAGATCTTGTCGCCACTAGGCGAAATACCAAGGTCGAGCACCGCGGGCCGGGCACCGAACTGCGCTGCTGCCGCATCGATCTCGTCGGCCGAAGCGGGCTGCACCGCCAGCGCCGCCAGAGCTGCACCCGACAGCCACGTTGCAAAAGACATGAATCCCCCGATCCCAGATTGTTCCAAAAAATCAGACTAGAATGTGACGGCAACAAATCAATCCATTCATCTCAAATAATTAACAGTCGATCGCACCGGAAACGGGAGGAAGAATGAACGGGGCAGGATGGATCGTCCCGCCGGCAATTGCGCGTGGCGGCTATCGATCAGGCGCTCCCTTTTCGCGTAGCGATGGGAAGGTGGCAGCGCGAAGCGCCGAAGGAGGGGTTTTCGCGATGTACCCGTTCTCGGCAGACTTGGCGTGAACCGGAAGCGGTCTGCTAGGTCCGCTTACTTAGCGGCTACTCCGAAGCAGAAAGTCGCGACTCGTCTAAAGTTTCGGACGCCGAGAAGCGTCGGAAAGTCGGCGGTGCCCGAACCCGCCAGCCCTGCGCGATGGTCTATGGGGATTTCGACTTTGGGGGCTTTGGGCGGTGGCGGGCGCGGCGGATAAGCGGACGTATTTGAAAGCGGACGGTCTACTTTCCGGCGGTCGCGAAGGTCGCTCACAGTCTGACGGTCCGCTTTCGGGCAGTTGGCGTCCGCTCTTCGACAGGCGAGAAGCAGACTCGGGCCTTCCCAGGAGCGTGGTCGTCACGGGGTCTGTCGATGATGTGCCGTGCCGGGTCACGACCCCTGTCTCTTGGATGATGCTGCGAAGCGTGGAGGCTCGCGAGGCTGGTACCGGCGTTCCAGGATCTCGATGACGATCATGCGTCCACCGCAGCACGAGCGCGGCGGCCGGACATCTGACTGTTCGGCGGGCATGTCATCGACAGCAGGCGGCGCGACCGCGAGCAGTTGGCGGGCCCGTTCGAGACTGTCCTTGCGCGTACCGCTGGCGAGTAGGCCATAATGGCGGATGCGGTGAAAGCCCGTGGGCAAGTCGTGGAGCAGGAAGCGGCGGATGAACTCGTCGGCACCACGCGTCATCACCTGCTGCCGGTCGGCGCCGCCGCGGCGATAGTCCTTGTAGCGGAAGGCGACGCCGCCCTCGTCGAAGCGGAGAAGGTGGCTGTTCGAGATGGCGACGCGAGGACCGCTTCGGGCCCGGCGAATGGCGGCTTGGCATAGACCACCCAGTGTTTTTTGCGGACCGGCCACAGGTGGCGCAGGAATGCGCGCCGTTCGGCGAATTGCGCCATGCTGCCGAAGAAGGCTAGCTGGCCGGCATCGTAGAGCGCGAGCAGTCGTGAGGAACAGGCGGCGGAACAGCACGCCGAGCACGCGTACCGGCAACAGGAACGCCGGACGCGCCGAGACCCAGCGCGTGCCGTCGAGCGCGATGCCGCCGCCGGGGACAATCATGTGGACGTGCGGGTGGTGGGTCAGCGCCCAGCTCCAGGTGTGGAGCACGGCGGTGATGCCGATCCGTGCGCCGAGATGCTTCGGGTCCGCGGCGATGATCTGCATCGTGTCCGACGCCGTGCGGAACAGCAGATCGTAAATCAGCGCCTTGTTGTGGAAGGCGATGGCGCCGACCTCGGCCAGCAAGGTGAAGACCACGTGGAAGTAGCCGACCGGCAGCAGGTCGGCCTCGCGATCGGTGAGCCAGGTGCGCGCGGCAGCGCCCTGGCACTTTGGACAGTGCCGGTTGCGACAGCTTTTATAGGCGACACGCCAATGGCCGCAGTCCGATACGCCGACCCTGCCGTTCGGAAGATATCGGCGGCCTTGATGGAGGTGCCCACCTCGCCTCAACCGTCGGAAGTTCCCCCGCTCGAGATCATCAGCCGGTCGAGCGGACTGGTCACCGCGCGCATCGTCTTGGTCGCTACCTGGGTGTAAAAGGCGGTGGTGTTGAGCTTGGCTTGACCGAGCAGCGCCTGGACGACGATGCGATACAGCTGCCGCGTGCTGATCGGCACTGTCGCGTTCCGGCCCGGGAAGAGCCAGCCGTTCGGAAGCATGATCCCCTGCTGCCGACCAGCGCGCCACCACTCACGTAGCAACACGAGCAAGCCTTTGGGTAGCATGGCGTTACGGTACCGCCCGCCTTTGCCGCGCTCGATCCGTAGCAGCATGCGCTTGCTGTCGACGTCGCTGACCTTGAGCGCCAAGACCTCGGAAACGCGCAGTCCGGCACCATAGGCGACCGACAGTGCCGCCTGATGCTTGAGGCAGGTCGTGGCACTGAGCAGCCGCTTCACCTCGGCCAAGGTCAGCACCACCGGGATCTTACGGGCATGCACGGTGCGGACCAGCTTGCGCGAGCTCGGGTCGGTCGAGCATGTGGGTGAATAAGAACCGCAGCGCCGCAACGATGCTGTTCATGGTCGGCGCCGGAACGCCGGCGTCCTGCTGCTCGATCTGAAACGCCGGACGTCCTCGGCGGTCGCGGTATGCGGCGAGCGCCCCAGCCAGGTCGCAGACCGACCGACGTCGCGCAGGTAGTTGCGCTGCGTCTCGCGTGCGAACCGGCGCATCGTCATGTCGTCGATCAGCCGCTGGTGTAGCGGGCTGATCGGGCCAATCGGAACAAGCTCGTTCATCGTTCGACTCATGTTGAAGGAGCCGAGGAGTCCGCCCATTAATGGCACTGCTCAATCCAGGCGGGACGTTCCCGTTGTCACCTATAGCTCACCACGGGCACCACTCCCGCGCAGCGGGTTCGTGCAGCGAGGGCCTGCTTGGCGTTCGCTGATGACCGAAACGGGGGGATTCTCGGACATACTAGGCCAGGAAAAATTTGGTTCCGATTAGTGTTCTTCGCCGCGTAATGCTATGCACGTGCGAGCATCGCCATTCAGGCATAGTGTAAGTGAAACGCATGACGATCCAGCGGACCCGAATAACTGCAGACGGGCGCATACAGCTCCCTGCGTAGCTTCGCCGTGAATTGGGGTTTGCTGCCGGTGACACGGTTGATCTCGAGCAGGATGGTCAGGTTGTGATGCGGCGCCTCTCCAAGGCCCTCGAGCGCATCCGCGCTAGGCTCTCCAAATATATCGAACCGGGAGCCGACCTCGTTTCCGAGTTAAAGGCGCAGCGGGTTGAGGATGCCCAGCGTGATTAATGCAACAACTCAAGGCTCTCAGGTTCAAAACGCCCAATGAAGCCGTTGAGGGACTCCGGAAATCAAAGCCAGATATCTTTATCGTAAAGCCACACCATCACGTGCTGGGACTAAACACCTAGTCAGCCGGTACCTTTCGCGGGCGCACGGCATAGCTCTTTCCGGTCCGATAGCGCGGCGGGGAGGCGATGGTCGACTGTGGTCTTGCAGGATTAACGCGTCGTTCACAGACGCTGCAGCAACCCGAAACGCCATGTCTGCGCCAGAAATCCTGTCATCTGGATTTCCGCTGCGTAGAAAGGCTGCACAAGGAGCGCGGTGCCGATCCGTACTTCAGGTTGCGCATCGCGGCCTCCTCAGGCCGAAACGGCATCGAGGACGAAGGCGCTCCGCTCGGCCAGATCGCCGATCGCGGCAAGATAGGCCTGGAAGTGCGGGGTTGCGCGGTGCGCGGCAACCGCGTCGGAGCTGGTGTAAAGTTCGTCCAGCACGAAGCGCGTGGGCTCGCTCTGGTCCTGCCAGAGATCATAGCGCAAATTGCCGGCTTCCGCCCGGCTCGGCGCGAGCATGCTGTCGAGCAGGGTGCGGAGCTGGTCGACGGCACCGGGACGGGCGGTCTGGACCGCGACGATCTTCACAGGGGTGGTCATAAGTGTAATCCCCGACGAATGGTTGGGAGCGGTAGCGCGCATCCGCAGCGCGCCACCTGTCATGCGCGTGCTCATGCCGCCGTTTGCGGACCGCCCAGCGCCTCGATCATTGCCTTTGCGACCGCGTGATCGGAGGCCGGGTTCTGGCCGGTGATCAGTTCGCGATCGACGACCACGTTGGCGGCGAAATCTTCAGGAGCGGCTGAAACTTCGCCCCCTGCCAGCCGCAGGGCCTTAGGCATGTCGAAGTACAGTTCGCCCTTCAGCAGGTGCTCTGCGATCTTCTCCTCGCTCGCCGAGAAGACCGTCATACGATAGCCACCATATATCCAGTCCTTGGCCAGGTCGGCTGCTTTGGCATCTTCGCCCTCGATCAGGGCCGCCCTGTACGCGGCCGGGTTGGCCATGGCGGCAACAATCGCGACGGGACCATGGCAGAGCAACCCGGTCGGCTTGGCCGCCGCATGGAAGTGGCGCAGGATCGCGCCCGCATCACGGTCCTGCATCAGGTCTACCGCCGGAGCATGGCCGCCGGGGACAAAGACGCCTGCAAACTCGTCCAGCCCCTGTTCGATGACCGAGGCCAGCGTGCGAACCTCGTTCATGGCGGGGTGTTGCGCGAAGAAGTGCCGGGCGCGCTCATAAGCGACCTGGTCGCCCCCAAAATGCTGCGCCGTGTCCGATGCTTCGTCGATGTGCGGCTTGGTGCCGTTGGGCGTGGCGAGTACGACATCGTAGCCGGCCTCAATCAGCGCCATTGCGGGCACAACCGTTTCGTTCAGGTACTGGCCGATCGTGGCCGAGCCTCCGCCGCGCAGTTCGATCCGTGTCGCATTGGATCCGAGGAAGAGCACTTTCGTATTGGTCATCTGGGCCTCCATTGTCTCACCGCAATCGCTGCGGGCGAGTGGAAAGTGGCCCATCCCGACATATTCCAGAAGTTTATTGTCTTGATTTCAGATATACGCTCTAGAGTATGTCTGCATGCGATACGATCTCAACCTGCTACCGATTTTTGTCGCCCTGATGGAGGAGCGCAGCGTCACGCGCGCGGCAGAACGTGTCGGGATGACGCAGCCCGCGCTATCCAACGCGCTCTCGCGTCTGCGCCTTATGCTGCAGGATCAGCTGTTCATCCGCGAACGGTATGGGGTCCAGCCCACTGCCGTCGCACTGGAACTTTTACCCGCAATCGCCGATGCGCTGGCGAAGCTTGATGACGCGGTGCTGGGCCAGCAGGGGTTCGATCCCGCCAAAGCCGAGCGGGTCTTCACCATCGCGCCCAACGGCTATGTCGAGCTCGTGCTCGTCCCCGCCATCGTCGCACGGCTCCAGCAGGTCGCGCCGGGGATCAAGCTACGGCTTACTCCTTATGGCAACGATCTGGTGGAGACCGGCTTAGTTTCCGGCACCACTGCGCTAGTGCTCGGCCGCATCGTCGATCCTCCCGACAACCTCGTCGTTCAGCATCTGATGGACGAGCGTCTCGCCTGTGCAGTGCGGGCGGGCCATCCCACTGTGGGCGATGCGATGACCCGCGCCCAGTTTGAGGCGCTCAAGCACGTTAACATCATACCGCCCGGGCGGATGCGCGCCGGCCTGTTTCAGGCGCTCGCGCAGCAGCAGGTCCATCGCGAGGTCGCGATCTCGGTGACTAATTTCTTCGCGGTCGCGGAGATGGTGGCGGTCACCGACTATTGCGCGACGCTTCCGGCGATGATCTGCAGACGGCTGCAACTGGATAAGCGGCTAAAGATACTCCCCGCACCAGTAGATCTGGGCACGTTCCCCGTCGAGATGGCTTGGCATGTGCGATACCGGCAAGATCCGGCCCATCGCTGGCTGCGGGGGCTGGTCTCCGAGATCGTGCGGAACGTGTCGTCCTTGGACTGACCCCGCCAAGTGCGGCGACTCTACACTGATCGAAGAGAAGGCCGATCATGGAAGTGTCGCCTCTCTAGCGAACCCACCGTCTCTTTACACTTACGTGCACGCCGAGTTTGACCCAGTGATAATCATTCATGTCGTTCCTCGCCTCGTTTTACGACTGGCGGCTTGAAGGGAGAAGCTGCGGGCTGGCATCAGCAGAATGCAAACCAAAATCGTAGTGCCGCGTTAGAGGGAGATGACTGACACCGTCGAAGATCTCCAGCGCAAGATGGAAGCTGCAGCGAACGCTCTGGATTACGAGGAAGCGCGGCGCCTTCGCGACCACATTAACCTCATTCGAGGGGGAGCGGACGCTACAGCGGCCGCACGGGCCGATACGACTGGTTTAGATCGCCAGCGGCCGGGCGCCATGGGGCTCGGCACGAGCCGGCAGCGACCCGTTCCTCCGCCAGGTTGGAAGCCGCCACCGAAGCCCGATCTCATGACCTCCGGTCGGAAACGCAAGTGAAGATCGACGTCGCAAGCGCAGCCCTGCTGAGCCTGCTTGCCGATGGTGAGCCGAAAGAGACAATATGCCCAAGCGAAGTCGCGCGAAAGATAGCAGCAGATGGGTCGGGAAATGAGCACGCAGATTGGCGCGCTGCGACGCCGATTGTCCATGCCGCAGTCGATCTTCTGGTAGCTCAGAAAAAAGTTAGACTGAGTTGGAAAGGCAAAGCGTTGTCGGTGCGATCGGGGCCATATCGGATCGCTTGGGCGGAAAGCAGGTAATCAGATAGTCAAGGGCGGTTTGAAACGCCGCGAGGGGCGCATTGCCGTCACTCGCGCCCGTGGCATACACAGGGCCGCGATTTCCCGATCCTTCCAAGACGTTCCGCCGCTAAATTTAGATCCCCAGCAGCGGACCGTCAGATAACCTGCGGCAGTGGCCTATGCCGACCAGTTGACGTCACCGGATACGGAGCCTCCGAACGGCTGGCTGCAGCGAAAGCTGCCGCCGGACAGCGCTGTGTTACAAATTGCCGTCTCGATCGTTTGACCATGATGATTGTACCGACGACGTCTCGCACTCGCACTATCTGCGCAGCCACCCAGTTTTCTCAGCGGCAGCGACGGGCACGATGACGCATCGCAAACCGCATCTTCCCGAGAAGATCTGCGTTGCGTGTCAGCGCCCGTTCGTCTGGCGTAAGAAATGGGCGAGGGATTGGGAAGCCGTGCGCTATTGCTCGGACCGTTGCCGCGCAGGCCGCGGCAAGACCCCCTCGAATGCGGTCGGCAGCACCGGATGACCAACCCGTTGGATAACTGTGACCCCGCATTCACGACATCGGTGGTGATCGGCGCCAGCGGCGGCATCGGTCAGGCCTTGGTCGAGGCACTGCGCCAACAGGCGCATGGCGGCGTGGTCCACGCGCTGTCGCGCCAACCGCTTCCATCGGGCATGAGGGCCGTCCCGACCGCACCGATCGACATCACCAGCGAGCCTAGCGTGCGCACGGCGGCGGCCGCGATCGGCGCCCCGATTGACCTGCTGATCGTCGCCACGGGCATGCTCCACGATGACGAGCACGGCCCCGAGCGCGCCTTGCGCGAGCTTGATCCTGACCGTCTGGCGCGGAGCTTCGCGATCAACACGATCGGACCGGCCCTTATCCTGAAGCATTTCGCGCCGCTGCTAGCGCGCGACCGCCGTGCGGTAATCGCCTTGCTGTCGGCGCGGGTCGGCAGCATCTCCGACAATCGATCCGGCGGATGGTACGGCTACCGCGCGACGAAGGCAGCGCTCAACATGATCATCCGCTCGGCCGCAGTAGAGCTCGCCCGCATTCGGCGGCACTGCGTCTGCGTCGGGCTGCATCCCGGCACCGTCGATACCGGCTTGAGCAAACCGTTCCAGCGCGGCGTGCCCGCTAGCAAGCTCTTTTCACCCAAGCGCGCTGCGGCGCAGTTCCTGGACGTCATCGCCACCCTCACGCCCAGCGACAGCGGCGAGTGCTTCGCCTGGGACGGCGCCGAGATCGCGCCATGAGCAACGACGAGCAGGGACGCCGCGTACCGAGCAGCCGGCTGTCGCGGCTCGGATCGTTCAGCCGACTGGCGAGCGGGATTGCGGGCGGGATGGTCGCGGAAGGCGCGCGCCGGCTCGCCAGCGGCGATCGTCCGCGGCTGCGCGACATGGTGCTGACGCCCGGCAATGTCGCCCGCGTCGCCGACCAGCTCGCGCATCTGCGCGGCGCGGCGATGAAGCTCGGGCAGATGATCTCGATGGATGCGGGTGACCTGCTGCCGCCTGAACTTACCGAGATCATGGGACGGCTGCGTGAGCGTGCGTACCGCATGCCGCCCGCCCAGCTCCAGCAAGTTCTCGCAACGGAATGGGGACACGACTGGCAGCAGCGTTATGCAAGGTTCGATCCGACACCGGTCGCCGCCGCCTCGATCGGCCAGGTCCATCGTGCGACGACCGTCGACGGGCGCGACCTCGCGATCAAAGTGCAATATCCCGGCGTCGCCAAGAGCATCGATGCCGATATCGACAATGTCGCGACCCTCCTGCGGGTCTCGGGACTTCTGCCGACCGGCCTCGACATTGTGCCACTCCTGGCCGACGCCAAGCAGCAGCTGCGCGACGAGGCCGATTATTTGCGCGAAGGCGCATTGATGGCGCGGTTCGGCGCGCTGCTCGCCGGGGCGCCTAACTTCGTCGTCCCTACACTCGACCCCGACCTAACCACCGCGCGCGTTCTGGCGATGACCTTCGAGGAAGGCGTCGCCGTCGAGACGCTCGGAAGCGCGCCGCAGGACGTGCGCGACCGGGTCATGACGATGCTGGTCGGCCTGGTCCTTCGCGAGCTCTTCGAATTCGGCGTCATGCAGACCGATCCCAATTTTGCGAACTTCCGTTATCAGCCGGCAACGGAAAGGCTGGTCCTGCTCGACTTCGGGGCGGCGCGGCCCGTGGGACCGGGCGCGCAGGCAGCCTACCGCGACCTGCTATCGGCCGGCCTTGCAGGGGATCGCGAAAGCCTCAAACAGGCCGCGATTTCCGGCGGCATCCTGATGCCCGCAACGGCGGACCGCCACGCCGGCGCGATCAATCGGGTACTTGATGTCATCCTCGATCAGTTCGACCGGCCGGGACCGTTCGACTTTGGTGATCGATCCTTCGTTGGCGTGCTGCGCGAGGAAGCGATGGTCGTCGCGGGCGACCGCCCCGCCTGCCATGTGCCGCCGACCGACATGCTGTTCGTCCAGCGCAAGATCAGCGGGACCGCGTTGCTGGCGGCCCGGCTGAAGGCCCGGGTCGATGTCCGGGGGCTGGTCACGCGGCAGATGGCGTTGCTCGAGGGCACCGAGACCACATCAGATTGACCTCAAGCGGATGGGCATGGCTGGGAAAGTCCAGTTTTCGTGAAAGCGGTAGAGTCAGGAAGTGGCGCGGTGTCGTGCGGCGCGCCTGTGGGGCTTGCCAGACGATCCGTTTCCACTCCCTGCTCATCGAACCGGACGTGC